>JAFQOI010000082.1 GCA_017403285.1 bacterium | reverse complement strand
TCCTTTTGATAAAACATTACATTATGCAATTATAAACTAAATTATCTATATAGGTACACTTTTCATTTAATCTTCTGGAATATATAAATCAAATTTATCTAATAATTCTCTTGCGTGTTCATAACATATTGATTTCGCAGTTATGTTTTGATATTCCCTTACAATATTAATAATGTCATCTGTATTTAATCTAATTTGTCGTCTTCCTTTTTTGTTTTCAATGATTTTTGCCATAATTTCCTCCTTCTTCTTAATTCGGAAATCAGCTTTTTTACTTTAAAAAATTAATCTTTTTGTTGTATTTTTGGCTATTACTATTTTATACAAGTGTCTAATTTAATAAAAAAAACATAGGTGCTAGAAATATTCATATTGAGATTTATGAGGATTAAAAAATGAGTAACGCTATTATCAAAGCACCTTGTGTGAACCTTTCTAATTTAGAAGAAATCTATATTGAAATGACAGCACATAATTGTAATTTATCTTGCAAACATTGTTATATTGATTTTAAAGATAAAAAAATTAAAGATTATATTCCTATAGAAAAAGTTAAGCAGAATTTATCTTTAATCGATAAAAATAAATTACAATATATTCACTTAACAGGTGCAGAACCAATGCTACATCCTGATTTTAACCACATATTAAGACTTTGTTTAAAATATTCTTCCGTTGTTATTCATACAAATGCACATAATATAAATGATAAAAAAGCAAGATTTTTACGAAAAGTTGAAGAAGAAAATAACTTTGGTAATGAAATAATATTTATGATTAGTATTGACCATTTTATTGAGAAAGAAAATGATGCCCTTAGAGGTAGGGGTTCTTTTAGAAAAGCATTACACGCAATGCAGAGCCTAATTAAATATGATTTTAATCCCATTATGTCAATTGTAAATCATTTTGATATTGATGAAACTGAATTAAAGGAAAAATTTAAAGCATTATGTTCTTCTTTTGGTTTTGAAACAACAGATATCAATTTTAAGATTATTCCACTCCTTGATAAAAACAAAATGGTTGAAATATCTAAAGAAACAAATTTTGATAATTTAAATTTAGAATGTTTAAATAGTAGAACGTTAACTATTAATGGTATATTCTTATGTCCATTGTTATCATTTGATAATAGAGGCAAATGTGGTAGCGATTTTGGGGATTTTTCAAAGAAAAGTTATGTAGAAACTCCATTTTGTTCACAGTGTATTTCTCACAATGGTTTTCTTTTTTCGTTCAAAAACATTTAAAATAAAAATCAAACTATAACTGCGTTTCGACGTTCTTTGTTAAGAAATATTACAAAAGTTCTTTCAAAAAGGCATGAATTCTTCGCAAAAAGTTTTTATTAAAGTACGGGGAATAAATTAGGGGATTCAGGAGAATGGGATACGCAGTATTTGCTCAACGTAAAGTTGTATTAACCTCAAGGTTAAATTCTTATCAGTTACAATTAATGCAAATGGATGACAGACAATTTGCACTTGCAACAGATGGAACTGATTTGGATATGCAGTTGTCATCAATAAATCAGGCTCAATCTACTGAATTGTCTGATTTGTATAAATCTCTTACAAATGCGGATAATGATGATGCGAAAGATGATATCAGAGCACAAATAGAAGAAGTTAAGAATAAATATGCTACTTGGACAGAAGAAATTAACCAAGAAAACTATGAACTTTCTCAAAAAGAAAATATGATAGAAATGCAAAAGAAAAGACTAGAAACTCAAATTACAAAAATTTCACAAGAGTTGGAGGCAGTCGAAAAAGCAGAACAAGACGGCATTCAAAGAGCAAATCCAAAATACAGTGGTTTGGGCTAGGAACAGATTTGGTAGCAAGAAGAGGAAACGAAAGTTTCCTCTTCTTTTTTGTGAATGAAATAATTTTTTGTTTTTGTTATCATTGTTTTGATTATTACACTAGGAGAGAGAATTATTATGGTGAATTTCTATGAATTAGTTCAAAACCATGCAATCTTTCTTTCTGCGTTTATCTTAATTTTGGCGTATGTTTTCATCGCTATTGAAAAAATACCAAAAGTAACAATTGCACTATTAGGTGCTGCAATTGTCATTTTTTCTGGTCTTGTAAGTCAAGATAAAATTGCAGAAGAAGGTTTAAATGAACTTTATTTTATAAATTTTGTCGATTTTAATGTTATATTCTTACTTGTTTCAATGATGATTATTGTGAATATAACAACAAGAAGTGGAGTCTTTACTTGGCTTGCAATTGAACTTTTAAAGTTAACTAAAGGTAAGCCATTATTTGTGTTTATCGCCCTTTCTTTCTTTACAGCGATTTTATCTGCTTTCTTAGATAATGTAACAACTGTTATACTTGTTATGCCAATTACTTTTGTTGTTGCAAAACAACTAGATTTAAATCCTATACCACTTTTGGTTTCTGAAATTTTTTCTTCTAACATTGGTGGAACTACAACTTTAATTGGCGATCCGCCAAATATTATTATAGGCAGTGTTGCTGGATTTTCTTTTATGGACTTTATCCGTGAACTTGCTTTAATTTGTTTGGTTATTATGGTTGCAGTAATTGCATTTTTATTTCTATGCTTTAAACAACAATTGCAAACAACAAAGGAAAAAATGGATAGTATTGCAACAATAGATAATTCAAAAACTATTACCGATTTTAAACTAATGAAACGTAGTTTATTCGTTTTAGGTCTTGTTATACTTGGTTTTTTAACACACGATATAACACACATTTCAACATCTATAATTGCTTTTATTGGTGCTGCAATATTATTATTGTTTGAAAAGCCAGAAGAAACATTTCGAGATGTTGAATGGAATACAATTTTCTTCTTCATTGGTTTGTTTATTATAATTGGTGCTTTTGAAGCGGCAGATGGAATTAAATTGATGGCAGATTGGTTGTTGAAAGTTACCGCAGGTTCTCAAGAAATTGCATCTTTTGTTATTCTTTGGGCATCAGGTATATTGTCCGGAGTAATTGATAATATTCCTTATACTGCAACTATGGCACCTATGATTCATGAAATTGAACTTCAACAAAGTAGAGAGTTTGTTCTTCCCATGTGGTGGAGTTTGTCTTTAGGTGCTTGTCTTGGTGGCAACTTGACAATAATTGGTGCTGCAGCCAATGTTATTGTTTCAGAAAATGCTGCTAAACATGGATATCAAATACCATTCTTAAAATTTATGAAATATGGATGTGTTGTTGTATTTATTTCCTTAGCACTATCTTCAGTTTATATTTATTTAAGACATTTTATGTAATTGATAAAGAAATAGCGGATGATTGATCATCCGCTATTTCTTTATTTTGATTTTATTACATTCCGCCAATATTTGGTATTACTGATTTTACATTGCCTTCTGCTTTGAAATCTTTAGGATTCATTGTAATTACAATCCTGTCTGCTTCTATAGTTCTTCCTTTTGTTTCTATTTTTGAACGACCAACAAAAACTGCTTCATTCAATTTTTTAGTAATTTTGTCTGGATAAACATTTAATTTTGGTCCAGTTGCGGTGTAGTCTTCATATTGAATTTTTGTTGAGCCAGAAGCACTCATATAGTTTGCTTTTTTATCGTATGATTGATAATCTGACCAAACTTTAATTTTTTTATTGTCATCTGTTGTAATGTCCGTAAACACGTTGCCAGTTGCTACTGCTTCTTGTTTCATGTTGTCATAATCTAATTTGTTTGCACTGATTTTGCTTCCTGATTGATGTAATTGAGCATTCCCAATTAATTGTATTCTTTTTACATCATTTTCTTTTGTAAGGTCAACAAGGGCACTTTGTGAAAATGTTTCTACGTCTTTATAAACAATATTTACATTTCCATTTGCTTTCATTACTCCAGTATTCTTATTGTATTCTTGTTTATCTGCAGTAATGATTACAACAGGTTTCCCTTTCTCTGTTATTGTTGAAATGGTGTTTCCATCTGCTGAAAATTGTTTTTTTAGAAGAGACATTTCGAGTATTTGTGCTTTTATCTCGTGCATTTTCCCATCTTGCATTTGATATGTATAAGCATTATCTTTGAATTTTACATTGTTTACTTTATTGTTCTTTGGGTCAATATCAACAACTGCACGAGGGCTTAAAACATTAATGTCTCCAGTTTTAACCTTTACATTACCCTCCAAGTATATTTTATGTTCTGTGTCATTAAATTCTTGTGTGTCAGACTCAACAGTTAATGAATTTGCATATGCGCTTAATGACATTATTAATAAACTTGCAACTAATATACTTGTTTTCTTTTTCATATCGTTCCTTCTTACATGTAAAATTGTGATTGAGTTCTTCCTTCTATATTAAAATCAGAAAAATCTCCCTTTAATATTGCTTTTGTACCCATAATAACTGCTTCATCAGGTTTTTCAATCCTTACATTCCCTTGTGCAAGAATATCTTTTTCTTTCCCTGCATATATTATTTTTTCTGCTCTTATGTTTGTTCCATCTGTATATACAATTAAGATGTCCTCATAAAGAATGATTTCTTTTTTTGTTGTATTGTATGTTCCTCTTTTTGCTTTGAAGCTGGCTTTTACTTTGTTTTCTTCGTAAAAATTTCCGATGATATCTTCAAGTAGAACAACATTGCTTAAATCACTATATGTTCCTGTATCTGCATATAGTTCCCATAACTTTTTGCCATCTTTTGTTTCAGTAAAAAGTAAACTCTCAACATTTGCTTCTTTATTTTTATATGTTTGGTCGATAAGTTTGTTTTTGAACGATTTTGTTAACATTCCAGCAGAAACAAATGCCCATAAACAAGCAATTGTTATTACTGAAAATAAAATTATATATGCTAGATTTTTTTTATCTGTTAATATTTTTTTTAGTGCCATAACTAATAATTATCATATAATTATTACTAAAATGCAATTGTTATATCATTTATTTTAATGGATAATAATTTTATGAATAAAGAATCTGTTTTAAAAGAAGAAATCTATAAATGTTCAAAATGTGGGCTGTGCAAAAGTGTTTGTCCTGTGTTTATTGCTACTAAAAATGAAATGTTTCTTTCTAGAGGTAGATTTATTGTTCTTAATGCTTTTTATAATTCTTCAAAAAAAATAACTAAAGATTTTATTAAAAATTTAGATGTGTGTTTGAACTGTAATGCTTGTAAAAATTTTTGCCCTAGCAATATTGATTCGTATAATATTTTTTCTAATATAAAAGATAAATTTAATTATAAATATTCAATATTAGATTTCTCTTTCTTCTATAAAGTTTGGCTGAATCTTTTTAGAATTTTTCGCTTTTTATACAAAATTTTTCCTTTTAAATCTTTGTTCCTTGGAACATTAGTTGATGATTTTTTTGCTGAAAAAGTTTTAAGAAATAAGCGCAGAGAAATTGGGGAAGGAAAGGAAAAAGGAAAAGTTGTTTATTTTGAAGGGTGTATAAATAAATTTATAAATAAAAACGATAAAATTGCATCTTTAAATTTAATTGAAAAATTAGGGTTTTCTGTTGAAAAAATTATTTCTGATTGTTGTGGCTATCCATATATAAATGAAGGCAATTTTAAAAAATTAAATTCTAATATGAATAGAATTTTATATAAAATTCCATCTGATGTAAATTATATTGTTTGTTCTTGCGATAGTTGTTTTGATACTCTTAAAAAGGCAATAAAATCATTTCAAAATTCAAATGTTTTTTTATCGAAACTTATTACTCTTGACGAATTTTTAAAAATTAATAACTTTAATTTTGAAAATATCCCTGAAGCAGTATATTTTAAACCATTATTGAGAACATCAGAGTGTTATATCCCTCATAATTCTAAAGTAATTAAGAAAAAAGGACTTTGCTCTTCAATGGAAAATTTCTTTATTCTTAAATATCCCAAAATTGCTAAAGAAATAATAAATAACTCTTTTTATGTCGATGATGAAATTAGTGATAAAATTTTATTTTCTTCATGCCAGTTATCTCGGATAGGGCTTATCAAGTCTCTAAAAATTAAAGGGATAAAAACCACTGTAATGTCTTATTCTGAGTATGTTTCAAAGTAAAACTAAAAAATAAGTTGACTAATAATCTTGAATTGATATTATTAAATCATAGGTTGAGCCACGTTAGCTCAGTTGGTAGAGCAAGGGACTGAAAATCCCTGTGTCCTTGGTTCGATTCCGAGACGTGGCACCATTTAAAGAGGCGATAAGCCTCTTTTTTTATGTCTCGGAATCTCACGCAGATTTGTTCCACAAATCAGGGTTCTCCCCTCTCACAAAACGTGACATTTAGTCACCTTTTGTTCGACAGAGTGAACAGTGGCTTTGTTAGATGTTTTTTATATCTTCAACAATGAGTTCTTTTGTCAAATGGTATCGAGCATAAAGTTCTTTTATTGGTACTCTATCTGTGAATTCTTTTGTTGAACCATAGTTTAATACTTTCATATTAGAATTGCCATAAAATCTTGTTATTTTTTCACCAAAACCACCATCTATTTCCCCATCTTCAAGGGTTATAATAATAGAGTGGGTTTGTTTTAGATCTTCCAATAATTCTTTATCTACACCGGTCAAAAATCTTGGGTTAATTAATGTTGCATCAATACCCATTGTTTCTTTAATGTATGATTGTACATTTTTTCCAAGAGGGAAGAAACTTCCTGCTGCAATAATTGCAATCTTTTCTCCTTTTGAAACAATTTTATATTTATTTAATTGTGAATAATCTGTATTATCTTTTTCTCCAGTAGAAATAAGATTGTTTGATGGAACTCTTATGAATACAGGATATACATTTTGGTTATATGCCCAATCTAGCATAGTGATATATTCTTCTTTGTTTGTAGGTGCGAGATATACAACATTTGGAATGTTTGAAATTAAAGGGATGTCAAAGGTGCAAAGATGTGTCATATCTGCATTGGAAATGCCTCCCCAATATATCAATATAGTCGCTGGAGAGTTATTTAATGCTAAATCTTGTGATATTTGGTCATAAGTTCGTTGTACAAAAGAACTAACCAATGCAAGAATTGGCTTAGCACCATTTTTTGCTAGTCCTGAGGCATACGCAATTGCGTGTTCTTCGGCGATACCAACATCTGTATAATGGTTTCCTAGTTCTTTTCTATAGTCTGGAGTGAAACCAAAAACTCCAGGAGTTGCTGCATTGATTAAAACAATGGGATCATTTTCATCTCTTTTCCTAATTACATAGTCTTTTGTAATAGATTCGTAAGTTTCACATTCAATGCTATTATTTTTTTTATCCAAAAAATTTGGAAGTGTCCAGTGAAATGGCTCTTTGTTTTCTTCTGCTGGTTTATAGCCTTTCCCTTTTAATGTATGTATGTGGACTACAGTCGGTTTTTCAATGTCTTTAACTTTTTTAAATAATTCGATCAGTTTTTCCGTATTATTTCCTTCTTCAAGATAGTAATATTCAAAACCGAGTGACTTAAATATGTTGTTTGTTGCTTCCCCATTTGACTTTCTTAGTTCTGCAAGATTTTTATATAATCCACCTTCGTTTGGAGCAATGGACATTTCATTATCGTTTACTATTATTATAATATTACTATTTAAAGTTGCTGCATTGTTAAATCCTTCAAAGGCTTGTCCTCCACTTAAAGAACCATCGCCAATTAATGCAATTACATTGTATTTTTCCTTTTTTATATCTCTTGCTTTCGCTAATCCACAAGCTAAACTTATAGATGTTGAAGTGTGTCCAATTATGAAATGATCAAATTCACTTTCTTCAAAATTTGAGTAGCCTGAAATCTTTGAAAAATAATTTTTATCAATAAATCCTTGTTTCCTTCCTGTAAGCATTTTATGTGGGTAAACTTGATGTGAAACATCAAAAACAAATTTATCTTCTGGTGCATTAAAAACATAATGCATAGCAATTGTTGTTTCTACAATGCCTAAGTCTGGACCAAGATGTCCACCTATTGTGTTTACTCTGTTTATTATTCCATTTCTAATATCTTGTGCAAGTATTGCCATTTCTGTTAAAGAAAGTGTTTTGACGTCTTTTGGCGAATTTATTTTATCTAAAATTGGCATCTTGTTCCCCTTTTTATTTTTTTTATTGTAATATATTTTCTAGATTTTGAATATATGTTTCTATATACTTGTTAGGTGTGTATGCAGACGTTTATAATTGGTATTTTTATTTTATTTTTTGGCTATCTTTTTTATTCTAAGTTTATAGAAAAAATAATTGGTCCTAGTGATAATGAAACCCCAGCACAGACAATGAATGATGGAGTTGATTATATCCCGATGGCGAAAGGAAGAAATGCACTAATTCATTTGTTAAATATCGCAGGAATGGGACCAATAATAGGAGCAGTTCAAGGCATTCTTTTTGGACCTATAGCATTTTTATTAATTCCAATTGGATGTATTATTGCTGGCGGTGTTCATGACTACTTTGCTGGCATGTTGTCAATAAAAAACAAAGGAATGCAAATTACTGGATTGATTGAAAAATATCTCGGAAAAAATACGTTCAGAGTGTTTATTGTTATTGTTTCTGTTATGTTATTGCTTTTAACAACTGTGTTTGTTTATACTTCAGGTGATATTTTTGTTGAAAGATTTTTTAATGTTAAAGATTTTTCTATCACTAATCCCAGTGTTTTAATATCTTATATTGTAATTTTAGCTTATTTTATTGTTGCTACTTTGTTCCCCATTGATAGAATTATTGGGAAGTTTTATCCTCTATTAGGTGCTCTTTTGATATTTGGAACTGGACTTATATTGGTTGGTTTCTTCATAAATGGAGTAAATTTGCAAAATTTAAGTTTTAAATCTTTTAATATACATCCAGATAATATTCCATTAATTCCTATGTTCTTTATGACTGTTAGTTGTGGTTTGTTGTCAGGTTTTCATTCTACGCAAGCAACAATTATTTCAAGAACTGTAAAAAGTGAATATGATGGAAAAGTTGTTTTTTATGGAATGATGTGCCTAGAGTCTTTAATTGCTATTATATGGGCGGCTGCAGCAATGGATGTTTATTCTCTCAATTTGGTCCCTCAAAATTTAATAGGAACTGCTAATGTTGTAAATATAATTGCTAATAAATTTGTACCATTTAATTTGGCATTTTTAGTAACAATTGCTGTGATTGTTCTTCCTATTACATCAGGCGATACTGCTCTTCGCGGTCTTAGAATAACACTTGCAGATGCTTTTCATCTTGAGCAAAAGAAAATTTTGAATAGACTTATAATTGTTATTCCTCTTGTTTTATGTATTTTATCAGTTTTAGTATGGGCAAAAATGAACGCTGGTAGTTTCTCTTTTATATGGAGATATTTTACTTTCTTTAATCAATTAATAGCGGTACCAACATTCTTATATGCAACGATTTATCTGTATAAAAATAAGAAAAATTTCTATGTGACACTCCTTCCTGCTTTGTTTTATATCTTTATAACAATGGCATTTATTTTTAATGCCAAAATAGGATTTGGATTGTCTCTTCAAAGCGCTGAAATTGTTGCAGTCATAATATCTCTGATTGTTTTAGTTCTTTTATTGATAAAGATGAAAAAGGATTAGTCTATTCGTCATTTGCTGTAGAGAAAACATATCCTTTTAATGAGGTTCTTTTCCCTTTTAAAGAACCAATTTTTAATAATTGTTGGATATCTTCCTTTTCAACATCAAGAACTCTTGCTGCAGTATCAATATCTGCAAATGTTTTTATATTACCCTCGCAATCCATCGCAAAAATGGTTTTATCTCTCTTTTTCCTTTCTATAGGTATAGATGGGGATTCTTTTACATATTCAAAATGGTAATCTCTTGTAGTTTGACTCTTTCCAGAAAGACATCTGTTGATTGCTTTTACAGGAATGCCTAGTTCTGTTGAAGCATTTTCAACGCTTTTAAATTTTCTTTTTTTACCCTCTGCATCTTTTGCCCAAATCGCTCGGTCTCTTACTTGTTCGGCCTTTTTCGCATATTCGTCAATAATCTCTTTGTTTATAACTATTTTACCGTCTTTTATAGATTCTACCAAACGAGCTTTTACAACACTGTGTCCACTCTTTAGCCCCTTTATATGGTTCATTGAGCAACCTTTGATTTGTTCTGGGGTTACATCATAATCTTTTGCTGCTTCTGCATTTGAATTGTATCTTTTATAATTACCATTTCTATCTACAACATAAACGGCATTTTTTATTATTTGCTGGAATAATTTATTGAATTTTTCTTCATTAAGCCCCTTCTTTTTATCTGCTGTTTTAATCTCAAATTCATCTGCTCTTATAAAAGCCATTCCTGCGGTAGTTTCTTTTTTACCATCTAGACAAGAGTGAATGTGCCTTTTTGATATTTCATAATAGTTAGCCGCATCATTAATGCTTGGAAATTTTTTAACTTCCGCTTTGCTATTAATTGAATATATTTGTATAGGATTTCTATGTTCAAAAATTTCTTGTGGAAAATTGATTTTCACAATGGTATTGCCATTTTCGTCAGTTTCTTCAACTCTATCCGCATAAATAAAGGCATACCCATTTGTCGTGAAGCGATTACCCTCAAGACATTTTCTTATATCAGGGTTGTCTAAGTTGAGAGCGTGGCAAGCCTCTGTATGGCTTTCAAATCTAGTATAATTCCCATCTTTATCAACTGCATAAAATGGTTTTAAGATAAAATGTGAAGAAAGGTGGTTTTTTAGTTCTTCTGCAATCTTTTTAATTTTCTTTTTCTGAATTTTTAAATTTCCATTATTGTCTATTCTCTCAACATCACTTGCAAGTACAAAAGTGTAGCCACCGCTACTTTTTTGTTTCCCATATAGACAGTCTGATATATTTGAATCTTCTATTCCTAATTCTTGTGATGCCTCAGAAAGGCTATTATATCTTTTATAGTTCCCATTTTTATCTATTCTATATATTGATTTCTTTTTTGATCTATAAGGGTCTTTTTCTTCAAGTTCCTTTAGCCTTGTCGCTACAACATTTTCGTCAATGATGATGTCTCCATCTTCGTTTATTGTTTCAATGTCACTTGCCAGCATAAAAGTAAAATCTAGGGTTTTAGCATTTGCTCCTTTTAGACAGTTTGATATTTTAGATTCTGTCATTCCTAGTTCTTTTCCTGCGGTTACAAGGCTATCAAATTTTCTGTAACTTCCATTTTTGAAAACTTGATATATTGCTTTTCTTTTATTTTTATTTGGTGTTTTTTCTTCCAATTCTTTAAACTTTGCATCTATTTTTTCTTTATCTAAAATTGTTTTGCCATCTTGGGAAGAAATTTCTATTTCACTTGCTTTCATAAATGTACAATCAAGTGTTCTAGGATTTCCTCCTTTTAGACTATTTGAAATTTTAGATGCATCAATATTTAATTTTCGTGCAGCGTCATTTACTCCAGAAAATTTTTCATATGTTCCATCTTTTTCTATTTTATAAATTGCTATCTTCGTATCGCCAAAAGTTATATTGTAGTTTCCAATTGCACTAAGGTATTCAAAAACAGCATTACTTTGTACGTCATTATTTTGTATTTGTAATGATGTGTTTTTTTTTGTATCTGTTTTGGGCAAATAGTAGTTTGTGATGCCAGAAATTTTCATATTTTTTATAAACCTTATAAAAAATATTTTTGCGATAGTATTCTTAAAAACAAGAAGACGTGTTTATTTGTTTGTCTTTTAATTTTGTGCTTGTGAAATCCTACGGAATAAACTATTTGTGAAAAATACTTATATATTGTAAAATTCAATATAGTTGTTTATAAAAATTAGTGGTTTTCTTTTTACTTAAAAAATATCGAAGTTGCAGGGTTAAAAACTTTGATATAACAGAAAATAGGGGTTATTAGTATGAGTTTTTTTAAAAAATTAGGGCAAGCACTTGGGATAGCTCCCAAAAATAAAACAGATGAAATTAATAACAAACATTTTGAAATGAAAAATTCTATGGAAAATAACCTTAAAAGTATTGGCTTTACGCAAGAAGAAGTCGATGAAGTTTTAAATGTTATAACTTTAGCAGAAGGAAAAATTCAAGAGCAAAAAGATTTATTAATTGGTTCTAATATAAACAATTTGTATGTAAATGAGACTATGAAGCATATATTTGCCCAGATTAAAAAATTACAGTTGAAAATGGCAGATGATGTTCGTGCAAAAATTGAAGAAATAAAAGTACGAAAAGGAATGTAAAAATTTTCTTTTAAATTAAGGTTCTGCTAGTGTTTTTGTCTTATATTTTTCATGTAAGATAAATGGGACTTGTTTTTATGAATAAAAATTTAAAAATATTTTTAATTGTTTTTTCTTCAATAATTGCATTTTTATATATTGTGTTTTTGGTCTTTCCTCCAATATTCAATGCTACTTTTGATTTTGAGAAATATAAAACAGACATACAAAAAATTGTTAAAGATAGTTCTAAATTAAATTTAGATTATTCAAGTATAAAAATTTATACAACTCCATTTTTATCAGCAGGTGTTATAGTTGATGATGTAAATGTATATTTTGATGATAATTCTACTTTGTTGAAATCATCAAAAATAAAAGCAGGGATTGCCTTGCCTTCTCTTCTTACATTGACGGTTAAAACAGCAAAATGTGATATTGTTAATCCATTTATTAATCTTGAAATAGTTAATGATGAACAATATAAAATAGTAAGAATTGTTGAAAATATTATCAATGAAAACAATGCAAAACCAAAATTAGAATTAACTAAACAACAAAAATTTATAAATGGAATAGTTGAAAAAATTAGGATAAAAGTCCCTTTTGTTAAAATAACCAATTTCAATGTTCTTATAAATGATTTGAAATCTAATCACAATCTTAAGTTAAATGGTGATAAACTTATAGTAGGATACAATGGCGCAAGAAATTCGTTTAAAGTTAAAACCAATGCGAAATTATTATCTGATGAAAAAGAAAATATATCTGCAAATCTAAATATAAAAGTATCACTTCCAAAAGTAAAAGCAGAAAAAGAACAAGTTGATCCTGATGAAAGAATAGCAATTCCGTTTGTAAATCCTGTAACTGTATATCAAACATACGATTTAAATGCAATTATTAATTCAAAACTTAGAGTTAAAAATGTTAAGGATTCATTTGTTTGCTACGGACACTTTAATATTGATGATTTTAATTTAAAATTGTCTGATATTCGCCTTCCAAATAGTTTTATACATGCTAAAATGCGCGGTAAGACTATTAAATTAGATTCTAATTTGTATTCTAAAGACAATGAAAAAATTGCTCTTTTAGCGAATCTAAAATATGGTAAAAATCCTAAAATTGAAACTCAAATTTTAACAGATAAAATACATTTTTCAAACCTTATGGACTTACTTGTAGGATTATTAGATAGTTTAAATGTAAAAAATAATTTAAAGGAAATAAAATCTGCTGGTTATTTGGTCGCAGATGCCTCTGTATGGACTAATTTTAAAAAATTAAAATCAAAAGGTTCTATTTTGATAAAAGATGGTTCTTTTATTAATCAAAGAACAAGTATTGGAATTAATGATATTATTGCAAATATTATTTTAGATAATAATACTTTAAATATTAAAGACACTTCTTTATCTATCAATGGCTCAGATTTAAATGTAGATGGTTATATTGATACAAAATCAAATGCTAATATCAAAATAAATGTAGATAATCTATCTTTGCCGGAATTGTACAATGCTTTTGCTTCAAATGAACTTAAAAATATTATAAAAATAAATTCTGCATTTTTAACTTCAAATATTGATGTTAAGGGTAAATTAGCAAAACTTGATGCAACTTTAGCACTAAAATTGAATGATTTAATTTTATCTGATGCAAAAGATACTTTTATCATAAAAAATGATGCATTAAATGTTAATTTTGCTTTAAATCCAAAAACAATAAATGGTTTGATTTCAAATAATGGTTTAAGTGTAAGCCTTCCTTCTATGAATACAATTGCAAAAATCAATGATTTGAAAGTGGACTTTAATAATGATTCTATTATGGTTAATCCTTTTAATATTCTATATAACGATTTTTCTACGATTGGTGTTAAAGGTGAAGTTTTAAGTTATCTCAAAGAACCGGAACTTGAAGTTCTAGTTGATGGAAAAATATCAACACAAGATATTAATAAGACTCTTGGTCGTGATGTTGTTAATTTTATAGCGTCGAAAGGTACTTTGCCTATAAAAGTTTCTATGAAAGGAGATTCTAAAGAATTAGGTTTTATTGCACAAATTTTTGCTGATAAAGATAACTATTTGACCCCAATTAGTCTTGATTCTTTGATTGGTTCTAAAACATTGACTCAATTAGACTTCAAGATGAAAGGACATAAGTTAAGAATTAAAGATTCTGGTGTATTTAAACTAAAAAATGCTATCGATAATTCTGAGGAACCCCCTATTTTAGATGCGGAACAAATTATTGAATTGACAACAATTATTGAAAATAATCACATTAATTTATTTAGAATTAATCTTCCTAAAAAAGAAAGAGGACACATTGCGTTGTTTGAAAATTCTCTTTTTGATGCACAAGGCAAGATTGTTTTAACTGGCAAATTAGATGATTTGAATTTTGGAGGTGATTTTAAATTAAGTGATTTGAATATTCCTGAAATATTATTTAGTACTGATTTGATTGACTTAGATTTCATTTTCAACGGCTTCAATTTAAAAGCACAAGATGTCAATATTAATGGCTCAATTATAAATGCTGATTTGAAGGCTGACTTGACTTCTTCAAACCTTGTTAAAATTTCAGATATTGACGTAAAATCAGACTTGATTAATGTTGATAATATACTTGTTTCTGTTGATAAATTGATGAAATATATCCCAGTGACATCATCTACTAGTACAAAATCAACACAGCCCGCAGATATTCCATTGGTCGTAGATGGAAATTTTGATATAAAGAAATTAGTAACAGGTGCTATAGTAGTTGAAAATATAAAAGGACAATTAGGGGTTGATAATAATGATTTGATTATTTCAGACCTTAATTGTAATGCCTTTAAGGGAAATATAAAAGGTGATGTAATAATGAACCTTTTAACAAGTCTTTTGACTATAAAATTGAATGGTGAAGGCTTAGATGCAAATAGGGCTTTAGTTGATGCTGCTAATATGAAAGATACAATTTCTGGTGATTTGGATTTTAAAACGGATATTAGTTTAAAAGGTTCTACCTACGAAGAACAAGTTCAATCATTAAAGGGAAATGTTGATTTTGAATTAACTGATGGACAATACGGTCCTTTTGCCAAATTAGAGAATTTCTTTTTGGCTGAAAATATAAGAGAAAATATTGTGTTTAAAAATACAATTGGATTAATATTAACACCTCTTACAACGATTGATTCTACGCACTTTGATAAATTAGTTGGAAGTGTATCTTTTAATAATGGAGTTGTAGGATTAAATTCCATTAAATCGCAAGGTGATATTCTTTGTATTTTAATTAATGGCGATATGAATCTTTTAACAAATATAATTGATTCAAAAGTAAGAGTTCGTTTGGCTTCCGCTGTATCTGATTTATTGGGACCAATTGCTGTCGCTAACCCAATTAATCTAGTAAAGAAAACACCAGGCTTAAATGTTGCTACCGCAAAATTATTTTCTGTTTTCTCTCAAGTTGTTACGCAAGATGAATATAATGAAATTCCTGACTTTGCGAAAAATCATAGTGATTCTAATGCTACTAAATTTCAAATTGTTTTAGCAGGTGATGTTGCGCGTCCATTGACGTTAGTTAAATCGTTTAAGTGGCTTGCTCTTCAATCTGATATTGATAGGGCACATGAATTTAGCGAAAACTACATTCAAGAGCAAGAAGAATTGGCGAGACAGGAGCAAATAAATAAACTTCAAAAGGAATATGAAGCAGATCACAAAATAAAAGTTGGAGTTCAAAAGGTCCTTCATATTGATACTACTGCTCCTGCAGTAAAAGAATTATTAAAAAAGGAAAATTAATCTGTTTAATTAAGTTTGAAAAAAGAGTGAAAATCAACTTTTCGCTCTTTTTTATACTCCTATAAACATTCTTGTATTTTTTATTCTTAACAATTTAAGTATTTTTTTCATTAGCCATAAATAAAAAACACTAAGAAATAAAACGCTAAAATATAGACCAGTGCAGAATAAGAAAGCTTTTAGTGTGTTGTAATGTACAAACTCTGGTACACCAAATGCAAGAGGCATATATATTGTTTTACAGTATATTATGTTTAGAAATAACGAGTGCACAAAAAATATTCCAAAAGAATAGTCTGCTAAAAAATTTAATGTTTTATCTATTATTTTATTATTCTTTATTTCTCTTTCAAATGCTATAAAGAAGAATAATAAAAGCAAACTTTCTATGATTTTTTGTAAACTCACATTCAGAAAACTTAATTTTAAAAAATATATATGAAAAATAAAATCAAATGAGAAACAAGTTAGTAAAATGTAGAAGATAGGTTTCGCTTTTGATTTTATTATCTCTCCGTATTCCTCTATTAAGTAGCAAGATAGCATTCCTATAAGGTATGCAGATGCAAAATAGAGGAATTGTTTTATGTAAAAAATTATGTTTGTTAATACAATATTTGCAATTCCTGTATCCAATTCTGGAAATGGAACTGGTAATCTATTTGTTTTTAGTGTGTATATGATAGAACAGAAGGTAACTGCTATTAATATCATTTTATTCTTTTGGATTTTTATAAAGAGAGGTGCTAATAAGAAGAAAACAGTTATCATTCCCATATACCACATTGGTTGATTAATAATTGACCCTTGTAAAAAGCAAATTAAAAATCTGAAAAGTTTTGGTGCTCCGTCACAATATGTTGAAATATTTGGGTCTGAAAAAGTATAAGCAAGTGCTACAGGTATTGTTATTATAATAAATGGCATTATTACATTCGTTAACTTTTTCTTTATGTATGTTAAATAATCATATTTGTGAGATAAGTATTGAAATAAAAATCCTGATATAAAAACAAATAAATATGTTGCCCCAGTGAAAAAATAGAAATTAGAAGCATATATTGTATCTCTGCCCCAAATCATTGTATGTCCTGATACAACCCATAAAATAACTAAAGCTCTGTAATAGTTTATAAAATCTAAAACAGGTTTTTGTGTGCGTATTCCATCCCCCCCCCCACACACTTGGAGGTTAGTTATTTTTTTATATTGCATATGTTTAACCTTATCATTAGGTGTCAAATAAAAAACGGAGAAGGGGGGATTCGAACCCCCGGCAGAGTTACCCCTGCACAAACGTTCCAGGTTTGCACCTTAAACCTCTCGGACACCTCTCCATTGATTTTATAAAGTAGTTATATCATATAAACATTAGCGCTTCAATATTTTTATATTTTTCAATAAAATTTTGATAGAATTAATAAGATGTATCGTAAATTTTCTTTTACTTGTATAATTGTTTTATGAAAAAAATTGTTATTCTGTTTGTCTTCTTTTCGTTTATTATTTGCATTTATGTTGATTACATTAAATCATCATCATATAAAGTGATGAAGGTTGTATCGCCACGAGAAATATACATTGATTTTAATAGAAACTTTATTTTAGATGAAAAGAAACCTTTCTTGGTAAATAATCTTTTTGATATTTCCGATGTCAAGGAAATGGTTGATAATCAAAAAAAAGTTGTTTTTTCCTATTTCGCTTTTTCTACGGCTAGCAATATTTTAAAAAATAATTTTGTATCTATTAAAGATGGAGATTTGTTTGTAAATGGAAAAAAATATAAAAAATTACTTCTCGATAGTGGTTTCTTTTTTGATACGACACAAGAATCAAAAGAAAATTTTTTGACAAAATTAAATGAAATAGATATTGATAATTTTGTTGTTGTAGTCAATAAAAAATATCATAAAGTATCTTGTGCTAATGTTTATAAAACATCCAATTTTAAAATTATTCATAAACGTGAAAAAAATTCATATATTTTGCCAGCGAAATGTTGTCATAAAAATGACAATATTGAACTAAAATTGGAACAAAATACTTATTTGTCTAAAGGCGACATAAACGTGTTTTTTCTGGACCTGAATTCAACAATGAAACCCTTAAATACTTGTTCGACTGATGCTTGTAAAACGCTAGTTTCTGAAATTGATAATGCAAAAAGAACAATAGATTTTGCAATATATGGATTTAATAATCAACCTCAAATATTTTCTGCACTTATAAATGCTAAAAATAGAGGAGTGAAAATTCGCTGGGTAACGAACTATGAGGATAGTGAAAATGCTTACTATCCTGAAATAGCAAAGCTTAAATCTGTTTTGCCTCTATATAGTTCAAACAAATCTACTAATGAAAATAAAAAGAATGGCTTAATGCATAACAAGTTTTTTGTTTTTGATAATGAAAAAGTATTTACTGGTTCTGCAAACATTACTACAACAGATTTATCTGGTTTTAATGCGAATTATGCTGTTCTTATAACATCTAAAGAAATTGCCAATATTTATAAAAATGAATTTGAACAAATGTTTAATGGTAAGTTTAGTAAGGCAAAAAAACGACAAATTTCTAATTTTATTGATTTGGGGAATAATACCAAAATTACAATTCTGTTTTCGCCTCAGGATTTGATAATTGATAATTACGTAGTTGACCTTATTAATATGGCAAATAATTATATATACATTCCTGCTTTTTTAATTACTGACAAAAATATTCAAACCGCGCTTATTTCTGCTAAACATAAAGGAGTTGATGTTAGAGTAATTAATGATGCAACTAATGCAAAATCAAAATATACTGTACATAAAAATCTTAGAGCAAATAATATAGCAGTTAAAACAGAAAATTATGCAGGAAAGATGCACATGAAATCAATTGTTATTGATGATAAATATTCGATTATTGGCTCAATGAATTTTACATCTAGTGGCAATAAAAGAAATGACGAAAATGTTTTGATAATCGAAAGTGTAGAAATTTCGAAATATTTAAAAAAGAATTTTTTATATTTATGGGATAAAATACAAAATAAGTATTTATATTATGATCCAATGGCAGAATCACTTGAATCTATAGGTTCCTGTTTTGATGGAATAGATAATGATTTTGATGATAAAGTTGATAAAAAAGATGAAGGTTGTTTTATAAAACAGTAGATGGTGTTATCTTTTCTTTTAAAAATCTTTTGTAGTTTTTCTTTTTAACTTTTTTCTTTTTTGCCGTTTTTCCTAGTTGTTGAGGATTCTTTATTACTGTTTTCTTAAATGTTATTTCAGAATCTTGGCTTCCAACTAACATAGAAAGAATTACCATTGTATTGTGACGAATTGAGTCATATCCAAATGTTAATCTTGCATAATCTGGACCAATGCTTAATAATAATCTGTTTTCTTGGAACAAATCGTCAGAAGGATAGTCTCTATTCATAGCCATAGATGCTAAATATCCCACAGTCAACCATCTGCATACTTTCAAACTTTCAATTAAAACAACATTTGAACGACCATATCTATATCTGTCAAAATCAAATGGTGATTGACCAGCAGATGCTGTTTGGTAATATATTAATGATTGTTTCCAAGGTCCAACATTTGTGTTGATTGCTGGACCAATTCTAAATAATCCTGCAACGTCGCCAGATGTATACACAGACGCCGCAGTTTGAGCAACAAGACCTACATTAAATTTGATGTTGCCTTCTTCATTTTTATACATATATATAGGTTTGTATGATTGTGTCATCCAGCGGAATCTTCCTTCCGCATCTTTTGTTCTTACTCCTCTTCTGTTGTCTATGAAAACACCAGCAGAATACATTTGAGAGAATGTAAGTCCTAAATCTTTTATATAACTACTTCTTGAGTAATCTAAACTTGCTCCATATTTTGGTTTTCTATATCCAAAGAACCATTCACTTCTATTCATTAATCTTGAATAGTTTAAGTTTAGCCCTGGTGCGATTTTTTGTTTACCTTTAATTAATAGTTCGTCTTTTGATGTCCCATACGCTACTTCTGTTACATTATATGGATGTCTGTATTTCGCTATACCACCAATTCCTAGTTTATCGTTTGAATATGTAACTATTGGTGAAAGTTTCAACGTTGATCCACCAGGGACGTTTAATACAACAGATGGACCAAAGTGCATACCCAACAAACTTTGAGATCCAAATTCAGGAAGATTTGATTCTATAACAGTATTTTTCTTATTTGATACAATTCTTGCTGATGGAATAACTGCGATTTTACGATTTTTTAATAATAAGTCAGCATTTTTAATTGTTATTATTTCGTGGTCCTGTTTCGCATCAATATATATTGTTTTTGCCTTTAAAGAATATACCCCAGCAGGTGAAGATTTCTTTGAGTTTTTATCGTCTTGAGTTGTTATTCCTCCTTGGTCAACATAACTTGCAAAAGAGTTTGCTCTAAGTGCTAAAACTTCATTCTTTAATATTTTTGCAACACCATCATATTCTTCAATTCGATCAGAAAATATGTTCGCTTCTTTAGCCGTTAATTTAATATCTTCTGTTTTTGTTATTGGATTTTCAATTAAACCTTTTGGTTCACTTAAATCAATTCTAATAAAGTCACCTTCAGTAACAGAATCTTTTGTAGTTAAAACAACGTCTTCGTGTGCTTTTATAATGTTTCTATCATAGTTGTATACTATTTTTTTCGCAGATAGTGTTAAATTCCCCTTTGTGAATACAATTTTTGCATTTCCAATTGCTTCAACTTCGTATCTTTCCGGATAATATTCCATAAAATCAGCAGAAACTTGAAGTTGTGGGTCTTGTGGTACATCTTTATGGTCCAAAGGTTTCTTTGATTGAATAAATCCGAAATTTAGTCTTTCTTTCCAAGTCTTCTTTGGCTGAAGTGCTTTTTCTTTTTCTCTCTCTTCTTTTTCAAGTTCTCTTACTGTAACTCTTTTTCTTTCTTTTTGAGTTTCTTCTATTTTTTGTTCTTTTTCTTCTATGATTTTTTTATCTTTTTCTTCTGCTTTCGCAGCATCTTTTTGTTGTTTTTCTATTTGTTTCTTTAGTTTTCTTTCTTGATATCTTGTTTTTATCATGTTAACCAGTGAAGAATCCACTTCTTCAACTGTTTCACTTGTATCTACATAAGCAGGGTTTAGAGCAGAATAAAAAGGGTCTGCTCCAAGTTCAGGATAAAAGTCCATAGCAAGTGTTGGCACCTGCCATATAAGTATCGATATTAAAATTAACTTATATTTTAATTTCTTCACTTTTCTATCCCTACAAGTATCTATTTGGATTTACATGTTTACCGTTTATACGCAGTTCAAAGTGAACATGAGGTCCTGTTGAATATCCGGTCGAACCAATAAACCCAATTGTTTGCCCTCTTGTTACTGTATCACCAACAGAAACATTTTGTCTTGACATATGAGCATATAATGTCGTTGTTGGAGCGCCAGTGCAAGAACCATGGTCTAAAATTACAACTTTTCCATAACCGCCATACCAGCCAGAATATATAACCTTCCCAGCATTTGATGCTTTTATTGGGGTTCCGTATGGTGCTGCGAAGTCTATTCCTGAATGGAATGTTTTTGTTTTGAATATTGGGTGAATTCTTGTTCCGTATGGGGAAGAAACTCTTGCTCCGTTTACTGGAAGAATAAATCCACCGCCAACAACAACTCCACTGTCTTTTGTTTGTTTTGAAATTATTGTTGTTAAGTTGTCAGATAAACGTTGCAATTCTCTTTCGGAACGTTCATATGCTTTTTTGTCATTTTGGATTTTTGCAATCATTGCTTTGTTTTGTTTGATTGTTTTTGAAATGTTCGCATTTTCAGAATTTATATTTTTTATAATTCCAGAAAGTTGTCTTCTTTCTCTCTCCAATCTTTGTTTTAATGATGCAATCCTTGTTGCTTCATCTTTTAGATTGTTCATCTTTGCTTTATCTGACTGTATAATTAAATTTTGATAATAAATTCTATCCATAAATTCGCTTACTGTAGTAGTTGTAAGCAATAAATCTAAAATAAGTGGATGTTGGTTTTTATAAATACATCTTATTCTTTCAGCAGAAGCCTTATTCCTTTTGTTATATTCACCCAAATAAGAATCAAGTTCCTTTTGTAATTTTGAAATAGATTCTTGCTTTTTTGTATATTGATTTTTCGATTTTTGAAGTGCTATTTGGTTTTTTTCCAGTTTTTGTTGGTTTCTGCTTAATTTGTTAGATTCTTTTCTTTCTAATTTTGCAAGAGAGTCAATTTTTTGTCTTATTGCTCGTCTTTCTTGTTCAACTTTTTTTGCATCTGTACTGCTGTTTGCAGCATAAGAAATTTCTCCTATATTGCAATATAGGAAAAGTGAACATAAAAATATTGCTAGCACTCTCTTAAACGTCATTTTATTTCTCAAAAATTAGCCTTGCATGAAAAATGGTAACATTAATGAACCAGCGGTCCATAATAAAAAGCAAACGATAATTATTGATATTATTATTTTTCTATTTTCTCTAAAAAATTCCATAATATATCCCCAATGTAGACTCTACTAATATAATTTTACTCTAAAAATCAAACTAGACAAATAATTTACACACTTTGTTAACAATTAATTTTATATATCTCTTTATCTGTAACAATAATGTCGCACTTTTGATCAAATTCATCAGGATATGTTGTGTCAAAAATCAAATTTGAATAGGCTAGAACAATTTTTATGGGATTGTGTTTTAAGCTAGAAATAAATCTGTCATAATAACCGCCTCCATATCCAATTCTGTATCCTTTTTTATCTGCTGCTAGAGCAGGAATAATTATTAAATCAAGTTCTTTTGTGTCGATGTTATGTGTGTTTGGTTCTGGTATTCCATATTTGTTACAAATCAACTCTTTTTCATCAATCGGACAAGCGAGTAAATTTTTATCTTCTATTCTTGGTAGAAACCAATTCTTCTCTTTTATCGAAAATAAGTTGTTTGTTATAATTTCTTTTTTTACAGAGTAATAACAAAAAATATTTTTTGCTTTCTTCCATTGTCCAAGTGAAAACAAATTGTTTTGTATTAAAGAACTTAATTTTTCATAATCTAAAGTTTCTCTAATGTTTTTAGCAAAGATTCTAATTTCTTTTTTTGTTGAATATTTCATAAAATAATTAAACAAAAAAAAGGGCTTAATTAAAAGCCCTTTTTTTATTACTAAATAAACTATTTAATATTTGAGAATGTCCAAGCATCTGAAACAGGAGTTGTTGCTGCTTGATAATCAGCATCAGATACTCCACCTTCATCACTGCCATGTGCGATTGGTTTATACAATCTATTATAATATTCAATAACCATTCTGTCAGAATTGAAGTATGCATCAGCAGTTCTGATTGCTTGTCTCATCAATGTTGCCCATTTTACTTTGTCGTTATAGTAAATTGGAATGATTTGATTTTCAATAATATCCATCATGCATTCATAGTCTTTTTTGTGGCGTTCTTCCCAAGGAATGTTGTCGTCAAGGCCAGGATATTCAATTGTCCAACCATTAATGCCTGGGAAAGTACCTTCAACAGTCCAACCATCAAAAGTTGATAAGTGAAGAGCACCATTAGCATTAGCAGACATGCCAGAAGTACCTGATGCTTCAAATGGTCTTAATGGAGTGTTTAACCAAATATCAGAAGCTCTCTTTAATTTTCCACTTAAGTCAAGTTCATAACCTGTAAGAACTACAACGTTCTTCATTGTATATGAATTTCTTAGGATTTTATTGAACATTTCCTTTCCGATAACATCATCTGGATGGAATTTACCTGCGAAAATAAGTTGGATTTTATTTTCATTAAGAAGTTTCATTATTCTGTTTTCATCCATGAAAATAAGCCAAGCACGTTTGTAATCTGCAAATCTTCTTGCCCAAGTGATTGTTAATACGTTCTTGTCAAATCTCTTACCAGTAGTATTTGCAATGTATTCAAACACTTCTGCTTTCATTTCTTTTTTAGATTCTAATAATGCTTCTAGATTGTTTGTCTTCATTCTGTTATCTTGCCAATAATGTAAGTTAACAGCGTTTGTGATAGCACGGATTGGACATCTGCCTTCAACCCATTTCCACATTCTATTTGCAACAAGACCATGAAGTTGAGAAACAGCGTTTGCTAGTCTTGCCATTCTTAGTGCTGCAACTGTTAATGAGAATTGTTCCCCACCAAGTTGAACAGCAGCTTCTCTTGATGCCCCTGCAAAGAAACCACCTTGAAGTAAGTTGTCTACCCAGTGAACTTCATTACCAGCAGATACTGGAGTATGAGTAGTAAATACAACTTTTTCTCTTACTTTTTGTAAATCGCCTTTATATTGATTTAGAAGTTCAAATGCAGCAGGTAAACCATGACCTTCATTTAAGTGTACACAATCAAAGTTGTATCCAATTTTTTGAAGAAGTCTTATACCAGCGATACCAAGAACTGTTTCTTGAGCGATTCTGATTTTTTCATTACCATCATAGAGTTTATGAGATATTGAACGAGCCCATTCTGAGTTTTCTTCAACATCTGTTGTTAAGTAGTAAACGGGACATGTGTCAAAAATTTCAGGTTCAAGTTTAAATGCTTTTACTGTAACTTTTTCTCCGTATACATCGATTACTACTGATTCGTTAATATCTGTTAAAAAGTCATAATTTTTTCTAATGTAAGCAACTTCTACATTACCTTCATGGTTAATTCTCTGATTGTAATAACCATATGACCAAAGCATTGTAACACCGACCATAGGCATTTGAAGATAGCCTGCTGATAACATGTGTGAACCTGCCAAGAATCCTAAACCGCCTGAATATGTTGCGATAGATTGATCAATTGCTATTTCCATTGAGAAATACGCTACATTTGGTAGTCCCATTGTTTCTCCTTTTATATTCTGAACATTTTACTATCAAATCTTTTATATCAATAAGATAACAAAAATGCAACTTTTTAGCCATGAAATTTTTACATAAAATTTCTAAAGTAATTAAAAGTATTGTATTTACAGGCTTTATTGTATAAGATTAAGTAAACGATTTGAGAGGATAAACATGAAGTTAGCCGTTTTTGATTTTGATTCAACACTGATGCAAGGTGAAACCCTAGAATTCATTGCTAAAGAATATGGTATTGAGCCTTTGATGAAACAAATAACTACCGATGCAATGCAAGGGAAAATAGATTTTTTTGAAAGTTTAATAAAGAGAGTTGCATTGTTAAAAGGCGCTAAAGAAGAAAAAATTGTGAAAATTTGCAAAGAACTACCTTATACTGTTGGTGCAAGTGAAACAATTTCTGAATTAAAAAAAATAGGTTATAAAGTAGTTTGTTTTTCTGGTGGTTATGAAACTGCAACATTACCTGCTCAGCATGCTTTAGGTTTTGATGCTCAATTCGCAAATATTCTTCACTTTAAAAATGGCGAAATGACTGGTCTTGTTGGTGGTGAAATGATGTTTTCTGATAGTAAAGGAAAAATGCTGAAGAGATTACAATCTTTACTGAATGTTTCTCAAGATGATACTTTAACTGTTGGTGATGGTGCAAATGATTTAAGTATGTTTCAATACGCCGGTAAAAGGGTCGCTTTTTGCGCAAAACCAGTATTGAAAGAAAAAGCCAATATTATCGTTGATACAAAAGATTTAAGAGAAATTTTAAATCATATCTAATCCACATAAGCAATATTTATGTAGTAATAGCAATCGTCTGTGTTTACTATAGCCCATCTTAATACATCTAGATTCTGTTTTTTTAATTCATTTTCAATGTATTCTGATGTTAAATTACTTGTGATTTTAACTTTTACTTCTTTTGTACTTATCATTATTCAACCGTAACAGATTTTGCTAAATTTCTTGGCTGGTCAACATCTTTCCCTAAAAATTCTGCAATATAATATGCTAATAATTGAAGCGGAACACAGCATATTGCAGGTGATAATATTTCACTAACGTGAGGTATTCTTATAACGACATCAAACAGTTTATCAATATTTGGGTCAGAAGAAGATGTTAGAGCAATTAACTTTGCATTTCTTGCTTTTGCTTCTTCGCTATTTGAAAGGATTTTTTCGTATGTGATGCCACCTGGAACAAGTATTGAAAGAACTGGCATTGTTTCATCTAACATTGCAATTGGTCCATGTTTTAATTCTCCTGCGGCATATCCAGTAGCATTAATATAACTAATTTCTTTTAATTTTAATGCGCCTTCAAATGCTGTTGCAAGGTTTATTCCCCTTGCAATATATATGAAATTTTTAAACGAAGAAAAGTTTTTTGCACATTCTTGAATTGTTGAGGTGTTTGAAAGAATTTCTTCTATTTTGATTGGCAATTGTATAAGTTCATGTTTGATATTCTTAATTACGTTTTTATCCATTGCACCTTTAATTTCTGCAAGGTGTAGCGCTAGTAGGTAGAATGATATAAGTTGAGCCGTGTATGATTTAGTTGCTGCAACGCTTACTTCTATTCCTGCATTTACTGGGATTAGACTATTTGCCATCCTTGCCATATTTGAGTCTGGTCTATTTGTTATAATAAGAATGTGAGAGCCTTTTTCTTTCGCTTGTTTTATTGCAGTTATTGTATCAGCAGTTTCGCCTGATTGAGATACTCCAATTACAAGGGTTGAAGCATCTGTTGTTGTTTTTCGATATATGTATTCGCTTGATGGTTCAACATCAACAGCAATACCTGCAAAATCTTCAATTAAATATTTCCCAATCATTGCTGCATGTAATGATGTGCCACAGGCAATAATTTGGATTTTGTTTAATTTTTTTAGTGTTTCTATATCTATTTTTACTTCATTTAAAACAACAGGAGAATCTATATCATAAATTTTACCGTTTAGGATATTTCGAATAATGTCTGGTTGTTCGTGGATTTCTTTAAGCATAAAGTGCTTATAGCCAAGTTTGCTCAGAGCAACTGGTTCCCAAGGCAATATTTCAACTTTTTTATTTATTGTATTTCCATTAATGTCTGTTATTTTTATTGAATCTTTTGTAACAATTGCTATTTCGTTGTCATCTAAATATATTGCTTTTTTTGTGTATTCAATTATTGCGGGAGTGTCGCTTGCAATAAAATTTTCATTTTCTCCAACCCCAACAAGCATGGGTGCGTGTTTTCTTGCTCCAATAATTACGTCTGGAACATCTTTATGCATAACACATATAGCATAAGCACCTTGCAATTTTTGAACTGCGTTCCTAATTGCTAATTCCAAATCTTTTGTATTTGAGTATTCATTTGCAACAAGGTGAGCAATCGTTTCCGTATCTGTTTGAGAGCGGAATTCACATCCTTTTTTTATTAATTCTTCTCTTAACACTTTGTAATTTTCAATAATGCCATTGTGAACAACTGTTAGCTTTCCACAAGTGCAAGTGTGAGGATGTGCATTAACAAGTGAGGGTGAACCATGCGTTGCCCATCTGATATGTCCTATACCTGCAATGGGGTTCACTAAATTTGATTTATGATTTATTAATTCTTCTTTCAAATTCCCAAGTTTACCAAGGCTTTTAAAAATTTTGATTTTACCTTCATCACGAAGCGCAATTCCAGCAGAATCGTATCCTCTATATTCAAGATTAGTTAGACCTCTAAATATAACATCTACAACATTTCTATAACCAATATAACCAACAATTCCGCACATCTATATTTTCCTTAATAATCTTTCAATATAAGTATAATACATTATAAAAAAGCAAAAGATATTAAATTTTTATAAAATTTATTATGTTGTTAATTTGTTGTGTTTATAAAGATAGGAAAGGTAAATAATGCCTACAATAGACGTAGCAACAGATGCTGTAGGTGCTGCGATTCCTAATTCATAAAGAGTTGCGCCAGATATATATGAGCAAAGAATAAAACCAACAGGAACTCTAATTAAAAATGCTGCGCAAATAGAGTTTATTGCTGCAAATATTGTTCTTCCACATCCGAATAAAAATCCGTTTATACAAAATACTATTGGAACAAGAAGGTAATCATAACTAAATGTTTTTAAATATTGGCTACCTGCTTCTAGTACGTTTTCGTCTGTTGTAAAAATTGCGATTGCAGTTTTTGGGTATAATTGTTGCCAAATAAAGAAAATAATTCCAAAAATAAAAGCAAAAAATATTGAAAATACCAGTGCTTTAAATGCTCTTTTTGAATTTTTTGCACCAAGATTTTGTGCTGTTAGTGCAGTAAGTGCCATTGCAAATGAGCCTGCGGGTAACATTAAAAATGCGTTTAATCTTACAACTGAACCATATGCCGCTGATGATGCAACTCCCATCGCATTTGCAATTGAAAATAAAAATAAAAATGATAAAGGGATTAGAGTATCTTGCAATGATAGAGGTAATCCTATTTTAAAAAGTTCTTTCGCTGTTTTAATATCAAATTTTATATTTCTAAATTTGAATTTAAATACAAAATTTCCTTTCTTCAAATAAATGTACCCAATAATAACACTTACAGCTTGTGAAACTACTGTAGCGATTGCAGCCCCTTGTGCTCCCAAATTGTATTTGCCAACTAGTAGTAAATCCAAAACTATATTTACTATGCACGATATTGCAACAAAATACATTGGAGCAATGGAATTGCCTAGTCCTCTCAAAATTGCGCTTATTGCGTTATATCCAAAAATAAAAATTAAGCCAATGGCACATATAAATATATAATCACGAGTATCGTTAAATGCTTCTAGAGGTGTTTTTAAAAGTTTTAAAAGATTGTTATCAAAGAATATGACAAGAATGCTCATAATTATTGCCGCAACAATGAAGCAAACATTCATTGTGTTTATGATTTTTCCAATTTTCTCAAATTCTTTTGCGCCGAATGCTTTGCCAATCAAAACTGTGGCGCTAACAGTTAAACCAGTAATGAAAAAAATTAGTGTTTGAAGAAGTTGTGAGCCTGTTGCAACAGCAGAAACAACTGTGCTATCACAAAATTTTCCAACAATGATAAGGTCTGCTGCTCCATATAATGCTTGTAAAAAATTTGCAATAATATAAGGAAATGCGAACAACAGCAGTGTAGAAATTAAATTTCCTTGTGTTAAGTCTTTTTCTTGTGGCATAGTGTTTTCCTTGATTACATACTAAAATAATAATTAGTATTTTTCAATGAAATATTCTTTTTTTATTGTATAATTCTGATATGCCTCCGTAGCTCAGCTGGATAGAGCGCCTCCGTCCTAAGGAGGGCGTCGCACGTTCGAATCGTGTCGGGGGTATTTTTATTCGTTTTTTATTCTCATTTGAGATGAGAATGTGACAATGCAAAGCATTATAGTTGTGTATTTTTTTAAATTTATATGCATTATGAATATAGTATTATAAGTAAGTGTTGATTTCTGTTTGTTTTTTAAAATTTGGATAATTCATAAATGCTTTATTATTTTAATTTTTCGCCACATTTACTGCAAAATTTTTGACCAATTTTATTTGTGTACCCACATTTTTTGCATTTAAATTTGTTTAAAAATCCTTGTATTGTTGATATTGTTAGCAAAACGAGTATGCTTAAAGCCGTAATTATAAGTATTATTGATGCACATAAAGTTAAAATATTAAATCTGTCCACACTAATTGTTTTATAAGATAAATTTGATGAATTTATTGAAGAAACAATGTTTAGTGCTTCATTATTTGAAATTCCTCCGTCATTAGAAATTAAAATAGTTCCACTTTTGATTTCTTCTCTTACAATGGGAGCTGTTAATAAGATATTGTCATGAAATATTCCTAAGTGTTCTCCAATTATTGATTTTGTTAAATCTGCAAATTTTTTCGTGCCTTTTTTAGTAAGTTTTAATTCTATAGCCCAATATCCTTGACTTGTTGTAACATTCGCTTCTTTAATGTCTTCTATTGAGAAATTAGTTGGGTGCCATTTTTCTCCATTTTTGTTCGTTCTAAAATTTATTTGAGAAGAAGATAAAGACTTAATCATATCTATAATGTTATTGCTTTCTGTTTTAAAAATTGAATATACAACCATTTTGTTGTTAGTAGGAATACTAACTAGAACATTCTCTCCGTATGTTAAATTAAGGTTGTTATTTAGATAATTTGAAAAATTACTTCTTTTCTCTTTATCTAAATTATCTGATATTTTTAACCAAGTTTGATTATATTCCGTATTTGAATTTAATGCTTTTTGAATATTTAAACATTCAAAAAATTTAAAACTACAAAAAACAATTGTAGTTATGCATACAAGTAGTAATATAATTTTTGTTTTTAAATTAAAATGTATGTCTATGTTCATCCTTGATGCCCCTATTGTTCCGCTTTTTATTATGTTAATATTCTCAAAAAATGCAAAATAAATCAAATTTAATATAGTTTGTAAATAATAATTGTTAGAACAAATAGCAAAAAATTTTTTTATCGATTTTATATCATCAGAGTAAAAAATATTATTTCGGAGGGTATAAATGATTCAAAAATTAAACAGTGGTTCAATCTTTATTCAACCACAAAAAATCCAAGCAAAACCTATGCAAACTGCTTCAAAAAATATGGCAACAGCACCTTCTTTTGCTGGTAATTATACTGCAACAAGTTTAGTAAATGCTTATCAGGCTTTTTATGGTATTAATACTGCTAAAACCATTAGTTTTGGACAAGGTTTGTCTGAAGCATTTAATGAATTAAATAAATCAATGGTTACTTGTCAGGATTTATCAAAAGGTAAAAAAGGTGAAAATGTAGGTTCAAGAGTTTCTGTTTCTGGATTGGTTAATAAATATCATGATGATTTACCTCAAAATGAAGATGCTATTAAAACAAATGTTTTAGTTTCTCAAGATGATAAAAAAGGCACTTTTGTTGATTCAAGAACTCAATTAAAGAGAACAGAAAATGGTATTTTATATGAAATGGCAGTTAGACAACCAAGACCAATTGGTACTGTCGCAGATAGAACAAAAGATTTAAAACAATTAATACAAATAACACAAGACCCCTCTCTTGACGAAAATACATATGTATTAAATACAAAAGGTAATTTAATGGCAGTTGTTGAAGATGGAAAAAACGTTCTTTTAACTAACGCTGGACAAATTACAAAAAAAGGAACTGGAACAAAAAATAGATTAAATGTTAGAACAGAACAAGCCAATAATCATTTTATTCCATTCACAACATCTGCTCAAAATGTAAAAGAAAGAGTTCAAATGCCTTCAATTGGTGATGGTACTGAAATTGTAATAGGTATGGAAGAAGGACGTTTTGTTCCTGAAATCATTGCTAGTATTGAAGAATTTGCTAAAAAAGTAAATAAAGGTGATATTGTTCTTGATCAATTTGTTGCTAATCCAAATGCTAAAAATACACAATTAGCAATGCTTGCTGGTGGATTTGGTTCAAGAGCAGAATATACAAATGCTTCGTCTGATGGTATTTTCCATGGTGTAGAAGATGGAGCTCAATCTACAAAGGGTGTATTTAGAACTGCTACTGGTTTAACGCCAATGGAAACTACTTTTATTTCTTTACATAACGCTGGTTTACTAGATTGTTCAAAAGGTAAATTAAAAATTGGTGGTAACATTAAATTTTATTTAAATCAATCAGGCGTAAATAAAGGTAATGGTGGCTTTACTGTTGATTTGTACAATAAAATGGAAAGAGAAGGAAGAAATAGTTTAACACTATTCCCTAATGACTCAATGTCTAGATTGACAAATGCTTCAAAAACAATGGCAGATATTATGAATTCTGGTAATGCTGCAATTGTTATGATTGCAAAAGAAGTTGATTCTGAAGCCGCAAAAGGTAACTTTGGTATAATGAGACTTGGTGAAAATAATGAAATTCTTGAATTCGCTGAAAAACCATTGGAAATTCCTGCTGGATACGAAAAAAATGGAAAATGTTTAACGAATACATTCCAATTCTCTGTTTCAAAAGAAGCATTTAATGCTTTAGCAATTTTAGAAGAATTCTTCCCTGCTGGTGAGGGTAAAGAACCTAGGGATTGGTCTAAAACATATGTACCAATTATTATGGCTTTATCACAAAAGGATAATATAGTTGAAATTAGAGATGCAATTTCTGCTGTAGTTGGAGCAACAGGAGACCAAATTCCATTAACTGCTGTTTACGATGCAAAAGAAGTTTTGGGTAATCAAAAAGTTGTTGCTGTTCCAACATCTGAACCATGGGCAGATTGCGGTTCTTTAAATAACCTTTATCATACAACAATGGAAATTGCTAGCAACTGCTTTGAATTAGAAGACTTTGAAAGAAAGCATGTTTTAGATTCAATTAATACTCAAACTGGACTTATTGCTTCAACTCCTGATCAGAAAAAACTTATCGAACAAAAATACGATATTGCTGGAGAAGTAATGGTTGTTCCTAGAGCAGAAAAAATTGATGCTAGTATCGTTGATGATTACATCAATAATGGCTTAATAACAGTAAATGAACGTCAAATATAATAAATCCAAATCCCAATCTCAATCCCCAAGAATAACTGCTATTAATATGGCAGTTATTCTTTGTTTATCTGTCAAAAAAATATTTTAGGGGGTTTGTTTTTTATATGAATATTTCTAAGATTGAGTTAAATAGTCCATATTTTAGCAAGCCTTTTTTTGTTCGTAATTTTTCTCCGTCGTTCAGACAGACGGAAGATTTAGATGTTTTTGTTAAACAGGCAAATCTATCTTCAAATATTTCTGATAAAGAAGCAATTAAATCTGCTTTACCTGAATATTTATATCATTTAACTAATAAAGAAAACTATAAAAAAATAATTAGAACTGGTGTCATTAATCCATCTAAGGATATTATAGATGGTGTTTTCTTTTTTGATATGGATGATTTTCAGAATAATTGGAGAAAAACTCCAAATATGAGAAAATCACAATCTTTGGCGGCTGAACTTACAGAACAGGCCTTAAAAGGAGAACAAGGGTTGGTTCTTATAAGAATATCTACTAAGAATCTTAATCCTTTAGATTTTGTTATAAGAGTACAAGATGAAGTTCTTCCTTTTATTGCTAGTGACCATTTTAGAAATTTACATCAAGTTTATGCGGAAAAAGGTGGAGTTTTTAATTATAAATTTGAACTTCCTCAAAATTTAGTTCAAGGATATAGTCCTGTTGATGCAAAAAAATATATAGAAGAGGGTAGACCAATTGAGTATGTCTATAAAAATAGTATTGATATTGCATCTTCTGGCATGCAAAAAGTTATTGAGTATCCTAATATGAAACGACAAACTTTATGGGGCTACGGAATAAAACAAAAAGATGAACTTTTTGCGAGCTTTAAATCTTGCGAGAAATAAATAAGTTCTGTAAAATGTTTGTTATGTATCTAGCAAAAAAAATTTTTTCGTTTTTTATGCTTAATAAATAGAGGTGAAATATGATATCAAGTGTTCAATCCCCATCTTTTAAAGGTTATGTGCCTGTACAATTTTATGCGAAAAATCCTGCAAATGGGAAATATGGTCCAGTACAAAAAATGGAAAATATAAAAAGATGTCAAGGTTTTGTTGTTCGTAATTTAAATGGAACAGCAAAAAATAATAAAAATGAAGAATTTGTTAAATGGTATAAACAGTATGATAAGGATTATGCTTCATTGCCTCAAGTTCATTCTGTCTATGACCATGAACATCCTATTGTATACATGGTTACAGGTCGCGATGTTGATACAGTTAGAGAAATGGCGAAGCCAATTGGTAGAGCAAAATCTGATTCTATAGATGAATTTGGTCACGCTCATTCTTTTGAAGTTTACCAAACAGGACATGAGTTTTACAGAAATGTTCAAAGATTTATTAAAAATACGTGTAGAAGACTTAAATCACCAGAAAAAGATGATTTAACTCTACGTGTATTCTTTGATCCAGTTTATGGCAAGAAAAACCAATTTAAACATTTTCAATATGTAGGTGCAAAATTTGTAAAAGAATAATTTTCACTACTTATTATAAAAATAAAAAAGAGCCAATTTGGCTCTTTTTCTTTTTTCTTATAATATTCTTTGTTCTTTTGTTTTTGGCGTAACTTTGATTTGATGGTCTATTTCATATAAGTATTGTTTGAATAGTTCATCATATGTTTGGTTTAATGATACAAATCTATCTCTTATTTTTCCAGGCCATTTAATATCGTCTTTAACTAAGTATTTTTCAGGAAGAACTATCTTATAGCCCGCTGATAAGTTAATAGGTTCAAATTTCTTTGTTATATTGTTTCTTACCTTAATTGCATCTTTATATTGCTTTTTAGATTCACCACTTCTTATTTTTGACATTAATGTTCTATCAATTTGTATATCTGACCAGTGAATAATAGTGTTTCTTGTTGGTGCATCTAAGTTTGCTAGGATGTTTTCTGTGATTAATCCAACAAGTTCTTTACCTTTTACCTCACCAATCTGAAGATTTGATAGGTCTTCACTTACACCATCAAATACTTTCATTAAATCAAGATTAGATGAACCATCTTTTATTCCGCCTCTAATAATAGATGATTGAATAGCAACAGCGAAAACATCAGGATTGCTATTTCTTACACTACGTTTTATGGCACTTGTTAAATAGTTTGCAAGATGGCTATTAGAGTATCTTATCTCTGTTCCGTAGTCGAGTTCTACTTCTTTTCCTCCTAAATCTTTTACAGAAACTAGTGGTTCCCTGTCTCTTGCAAAGTTTTCGTTTAAGAATAGTTGTAGTGGATGATTTTCTATGTCATCAACAAGAGTTAATCCTGTAAAGAACATATTCATGTCTGTTGTTTCTAAATCACCATCATCATTGAAACGTAGGTTTAGTGATTTAATCATTTCATTGTCTTGTCCTAGAGAGTTTATGTTCGTTTTCCCTCTCAATGATGTTAAGTATTTATGGTCGTGGCCATTTAAAATTACGTTTATTTGCGGAACGTTATCTCTAATCATTTGTGATAGTCTTGCGCCCATGTGTGATAGTAAAATAACTGCACCTTTTGGATTCTCTTTTTTGAATTTTTCGACTTCTTCTTTTACTGCATTAATTGTTCCTTGTATGTCTTCTTCGTTTAAGTTTGAGTCTTTTACATTTCCATCATCATAAAAACTCATTTTTTCAAGAAGACCAGGGTTATAGAATCCCATTGTGGGAATTGTTGCTCCAACAAATAAAACTTTGTGTTTTAGATCAGGATTCTTATCATCAGGAATTTCATATACTATAGATTTTGCTACATTTGGATTAACTTTTTGCATCATTCCGTTAATTACAGGTGATTTTTCCAAATCAACATTAGTTACCAATGTCTTCATTGGCGCAACAGTTATTGCCTTATAAATAAATCGGTCTCCACCATCTAGGTCATGGTTTCCCATTGTAAAGACAGTGTCAAAATTACTTTCTTTTCCTAGTAGCTTGTTTACACAGTCAATAGTTTTTTTCAAAAATCGAAGTTGTATATCTCCGTTTTTCATTTTTTCTTTTGTTATAAAACCTTTTTTTGATGGGTTAATAAACCAATCACCTGCTATCGCGAAAATATTAAGCGTGCTTGGCTCTTTTCCTTTTTGGAAAATTTCCGCTTCATTAGATTCTATTGTTTTTACAAATTTAGGAAGAGAATGAACATTTCCGTGATTATCTGATGTTGCAAGTATATTTACTTGCGCTGCTCTAAAATTAACATTATTCATACCACTTTGTGCAGACATTATTTTCATAATATAAACTCCATATTACTGGTTTTAAGTCTGAACAAAAGTTTTTTTGCTATTTTATTAATTTGTTTAAAGGTTTTCCCATTTTATTTTCTAGCGCATCTTTAAAATGTTTTAGGTCTGGATTTATGAGTGAACCTTCTTCGATTTCTTTTATTTGTTCTTCTCCTAATGCTAGTCTTGCAAAACATTCCGCATCATGTTGGTTCATGTGTTCAATAGCATCAATATATGGTGATAACAATTTTTTTAATTGAATATTATCTTTATGTCCTTCGTCAGGTACGGGCTCATACCAGTCACTAAATGCCAAAATAACTCTTTTTCTAAAATCTCTAGCGGTTTCTTGTGCAATATCTTCTTTTTCAAATATATCGATATTTCTTTCAAAAGAAATATGATGTTTTTGTGCCTGATGAGGATGTCTTTCTCCATATTTGTTATTTGTCTGTGGCGTATTACATATATTAATAAAAGGGAACTTTATCATAATTATTTCTCCGTTCTATTTGCTATATTTTTTTCAAATGTTTCGAATGATACGAAGTTATGAAACATTTTATTTTTTTGTTTTTCTGGATGTTTAAAAAACCTTTTTTCAACTTGTTCTGCGCATGGAGTTGCGATTAGAGGTACAAGTATTCTTTCGGCGAGAACTGTGGATCCTATTAATGCTAGTACTTGGCTGAATCCTTTTTTTGCTTTTACTATATCTTTAAATTGGCAATTTTTAAATAATTTATCCCATAATTTGTTTTGTATTTTTGGGTTTGCCAAACTAAAACCAACTCCAATTTGAAGCGCTGCTGTTACTACTCCCGACATCAAATCCATGGATGCTACAAATGGACGTTTTTCCTCAGGAATAGCTTTATTTTTCATAGTTGTCTCAAATCTTGTAGCATATGCAAATACATCTTTTGCCACATTTATTGCAACAAGAGTTTTTGCGGCAAATGTATCATCTTGTATTACCTTTTTTATATGCTTATTTACCAACTCTGAGTTGGTTATTTTATTTAGTGGATTTATTTTCATCTTTGTTAACCAACTTTTTTGCTATTTTTGGGTAAATTTTATTTGATACTGCAAGGACTGGTACATAAATCAAGGCAGATAGAACAGCACCTACTCTATCTTTGAATATTTCATTAAACTGTTCTCTATACATTTTTACGGCTTTTTCTTTGTCGTTTCCACAAGCTTCTAGTATTTTTGTAGGTATTTTACTTGCATCTTTTGTGGCTTCTTCTACGAATTTGAAATTGATTTTCCCTTTTTTTATCAATGAGTCTATTCCTTTGAATAGAAATGCTAGGCTTGCCAATTGCATTCCAATTGTTATTACTGCTTCAACTGGTTGTTTTATTGCAGCCCATTTTCTATTATCTTTGTCCTCATGCGTAAATGGGTTATGCATTATTACTAGTGGTGCTATAACCATTTTTCCAGCAGCATTAACGTAGTTAGAAACTTTTTCTCCACCATTATTAGAGAACTTTTCTAACGAATTCGCTAGATATTGATTGAATTTTGGCGTGTTAACTCTCATCTTGTTTATTTCAACACTCCTAAAAAAAATTGTTGCTCTTTTAATAAAAAGTAACTTTAAATTTATTTATAAATTATCTTTTATCTTTTTTTTATTGCCGAATTAACTTATTTTTTACAAAAATTCTTATTTTGTTTCTTTTTCGTCATTTTCACATGTAAATACATAGCCATTAATTGAAGATGCTCCATTATTTCTGTTTCTTCCTGTTTTCAATAAATGTTCAATATCATTTGCGTCTATATTCAATTCTCTTGCTGCAATTGAAATATTTTCAAATTCTTTTATATTTACACCTGACAAGGCATATATTTTGCCATATTTTTTATTTCGTTTTCTTATTGCAGGATTTATTTCTTCTCTTATTTCATCAATTTTGTCATAATCTATAATTAATATTCCATTTTCGTCATATTGTTCAACATCTGAAGCATATATAAAATGATAACCTTTGCTTGATTTTTGTTGTCCATTTAAGCAAAGTGCAATATTTGTTTTTCCAATTGATAAGCCATCTGTTGCCTGTTTTATGCTTCCATATCTTACATAATTTCCTTTTTCATCAAATGCATATATTGCACGAAGTTTAGATGTAGATAGTAAACTAACTGAAAATTTCTTTATTAAATTGCGATTGAGTATTATATGACCTTTTGAAAAAGTTTCAACATCACTTGCTTTAACAAAAGTTCTCCCTGCTGTCATATTACTTTCACCAGTTAAACACTGTGCTATTTTTGTTCTTCTTATTCCAAGTTCTTCCGCTGCTTGTGCTTGTGTCACATATTTTTTATGTGTTCCATCTGGATAAATTGCATATATTGCATTTTTATTTGCTTCATTATATTTTTCTTCAAGCAATTCAAAATTTAATTCTGTTTTCCCTTCATCATTTATTTTTTCAATATCTTTTGCATAAGCAACTGAGTGTCCGTTTATAACACTATATCTGCCGCCCAGACAGTGTCTTAGTGCGTCTGCTTTTACTCCAATTGCTCTTGCTGCCCTATTTTGGTTTGCGTGTTTTGTTATTTTGCCGTCATATCTTATTGTGTATACTGGGACATAATTTTTCATTTCTAATGATGTTTGATTTATTTCTTCCATCTTTTCAGTATCAAGAGTTAACCTGTTGTTCTTATCTTTTTTTTCTACATCTTGCGCTCTTACGAACGTATATTCTCCAACTCTTTTTTGCCCACCTTGTAAGCATCTTGAAATATTAGCGCATTCTAATGATAATTCTCTTGCGGCAATTCTAATACCTGCAAATCTTCTATGATTGCCATATTTATCAATTGCATACAATGGTGTTGCTTTTGTATTTAAAAATGAAGTACTTGCTATATCATCCACTTTTCTTCTGCTTACAAAAATATTTCCATCTTTATCTTTTTCTTCTATTTCTTCTGGAAAGACAAAAGTATATCCACCTGTTTTGTTTAATTCTCCATTTAAGCATTTTAATAAGTGAGGAACAGAAATTCCAAGTTGTTTACCAGCTTGATATTTGCTAGGGAATTTTTTATAAGTTCCATTTGGGCTTATTGCGTAAATTGGAATAGGAATATCCCTTGATTGAAGTGCAAGTTTTGTTTCTTCTATCTTTTTATTTAATTTTTCTTCGTCAATTTTTATGTTACCTGTTTCATCTGTTGTTTCAATCTCACTTGCATAGCAAAAACTATATCCATGAGTTGCTGTCCTTTTTCCTTGAAGACATTCAGCAATGTTGCTCTTTGCTAAAGATAGAGTTTCTTCTGCAACTTTTCTGTCAGTAAATCTTATATAATTTCCATTCTCATCTATAGAATAAAATGGATTTTTTGCAGCAGAAAATGTTATGTTATAATTCCCAATTGCACTTAAGTAATTAAAAACAATATTTGGATTTTTATGTGAAACTATAGGATTTTTTGTTGTTTTATCTGATGAATATTCATTATCGTTTAAACAACAAAAATTAGAGGGATGCACTTTCATATTTTTATGAAAACTTCTAAAAATTTTTTTTGCAGAAATAATTTAACAAAAATTTTTATATTTTGTTTTTCAATTAATATGAAACTGCATCCATTGAATATTAATCTTTTTTCAAAAGATTATAGGTCTAAACATTCTTCTGCGAAAAATAATATAACAGGAGATGTAAGTTCTGCAAATATTTTGAATTATATGCATATTACAGGAGGATATAATTTATCATTCTGTGCAGCAAGAAAACCTTTGTACTCAATAGACAATGAGGGTAATTACAATAAACATTTAAGCTTAAAAGAAGCAGGCAGAACAGTTGGGGCAGATGCTGCAAGTATTGGTGCATGTTTGTCTGGAAAAAGATGTACTGCAGGTGGTTATATGTTTGTTTCTGCTGATGAAATTGAAACTGTTGATAAAAATGGTAATGTTACCGTTGATGAAAAAAAGCTGAATGACAAAATTATTGCAATAAGAGAACTAAAAGCAAAAGACCCAAATGAAGTAAATAAAAGACCAATTTATTCTATAGATAGAGATGGTAATTATCAAAAATATATGAGTGTTTCTGCTGCTGCTAGGGCTCTTGGTGGTTCTGGGACAAATATTGTTAAATGCTTGAAAGGTAACCAAAAAACCTCTTGTGGTGTCGGCTTTATGTACGCAGATGATCTTGAAAGAGTCGGGACAAATGGTAAAATTTCTATCAATAAATGGAAATTAAATGCAAAAGTAAAAGAACTTTCTGCGGTATTTGATTCTCAACCAAAAATTAGACCATTTTATTCAGTTGATGAAGAAGGAAAATACATTAAATTTGAACAACGCTCAGAAGCCGGAAATGTGCTTGGAATTGATACAACTCATATTAATCAATGTTTGAATAAAGAAAGAAGTACAACAGCAGGTTATGCTTTCTTTTATGCTGATGAAGTTGAGTATATTGATGAACAAGGTAAAATCAGTGTTAACTTCGAAATGGCAGATGATTTGTTTGGGAAGAGAACACCAGTTCCTCTTTATGCAATTGGGCAAAATGGTAAAGTTGTTAAATTTATGAGTATGGGGGAGGCGGCGAAAAAACTTTCTGTTCCAAGAAGGAATATTGATGCTTGTTTAAAAGGTGAAAGAGATTCTGCTGGCGGATTTGCTTATATAAAAGCAGAAGAACTAGAAGTTGGAGATTGGCTTGGTAAGACATTGTTAGATACTAAAAAAATTGATGGTAAATTTAAACAAGTTATAAAAAATGCTATCTATGTTATTGATGCAGACGGCAAATATGTAAGATATGACAATGCACAAAAAGCAGCTGATGCACTTAATGTTTCACAAGGAGATGTTCTTTTTTGCGTTAATGGAGTAATAAGAGGTATTAATGAAAAAGCGCTTGTTAGAGCGATATATATTGATTCTATAAAAGATGGCAAACTTATAAGAAATCAAGATTTAATAAATAAATTTGCTCGTCAGGCTGAAGAATTGGTTCAGCTTCCTATTGTTGCAATTGATAAAAATGGCAAGAAAAGAGTATTTAAGAATAAAAAAAGAGCAGCTATAGCACTTGGTATTGATACTTCTAAAATAACTAAGTGTCTAAATGGCTCACAAAAAACCACAAATGGATATGAATTTAAGTATCAAGATAAAAGACCTAGATCTAAAATTGTTTATGCTCTCGATGCGTATGGAAATTTACGTGAATTTAAAGATATTGACCAGGCATCTTCTATACTTGGAATAGACAAATCAGACATTGAATTTTATTTAAAAAAAGGTGTTTCAAAAGATAAAAAGAAAGGCATAAATGGTTATGTTTTTGCTACAGGTAATGATGAGTAACAAAAAATAGAAATGAACAATAAATTTACCTTTATAAAAATTCTAAAATTAACTTTTTATAATTTTAATTTATATTTTCTTTAAATTATAAGTAGCATAAATTTTAGACAAATAAATATAGAAAAACTTACTAATATATTTTAAATTTATTTGTGTTTAAGGAGGGAAATTAATGTACAAATTTTTATTAACGGGTGCAACTTTTATGATTGGACTTGTTGTTGGAAAATTTCTTAAGAAAAAAGAAATGACTTCACAAGAAAAACATGAAGACGAAGTAGAAACAAAAGAACAATAATGCAAGAAGCAAAAGTTATACTTTTGCTTCTTTTTTATCTGATTTTAAAAATCAATTTAATGTTTTTTATTATATTATTGTTAGTTTTTCCTTTTTTTGCATTTTCTTGTTCTTCGTATGTTAAATTTTCCATTTTTCGTTTTAATTCTTTTATTCTTTTTTCATTTTTCTTAGGGCTTTTTATAAAATTTATCAATTTTTTTCTAATTGATTTATATTGTGTTAGATATATTAAATTTGCCCACATTTCTTTTTCGGGGTTATCAGCATAATAATCAGAACGAGGTCCATTCCATTGTCTATAATTTTCTTCGAAAGGTGCATTGAATATATTATTAAGTTCGTCTTCAGTATATAATCCATCATTTATCATTGTTTGGATTATGTCTGTTTTGGGGAGAAAAGAAAGTCCGTGAATTTGTAATCCAAATGGAGCACTTAGCTTCATACATAAATCGAAAGTTTCTTTTAATTCAGAAATGTTTTCTAAAATATGGCAAATTATGAGATCATAATAAACTTCTAATTCAGGAAAAGAACTCAATATCTTGCTTGCTTCTATTATTTGTTCGTTTGATTCTGGACGTTTAAAAATTTCATTTCTAACGTGCGGAGAACCAGATTGGAATCCTACAATTATTCTTCTCAAACCTGCATCGACAAGCATTTCCATTGTTTCTTTTTCTATAAGTAATGGATGTCCCCAAGTTACAAATCTGAGCCCAATTTTTTCTTTGTATTTTTTTGAAAATTCTTCGATCCATTCTTTGTTTGTGGTAAAAACTTCATCCCAAAATCTTATTTCTTTTATATTTGGATTCTTTTCTATTGCTTCCGTCAATTCTTTTATTACGTTATCAACACTTCTGAAACGAAAGAATTTACCGTTTCCTTTGTATATTTCTCTTATTTTTGATGATGAACAATAAGAACAACCAAAAGGACACCCCCTCGTAGTTGTTAGTTCGTAGCTTTCCCAGTTTTGAGGGAAGTTACTATTCAGTTGTGGATCCTCATTAAAAATTTTATTCCCCTCTATAAGATACATATGTTTATCAGATATGAGAGGATATCCAATTTCATCTAGGTTTTCAACTAAAGGACGTAATTTATTTTCATGATAATTGCCATTTTCATCGTAGTAGCACACATTTTGTATATTTTTCCAATCTTGACCATTTCTTATTGTGTTAGCCAATTCTAATAATGCTAGTTCTCCTTCTCCTTTTATGAGAATATCGCAATATTTTGCGCAATCTTCTGGCATTAAAGATGGATATACTCCACCCCAAACAACTGGAATATTATAGTGCTCACGAATCATATTATTTACTTTTATAACTTCAGATAGTGTGTACGAAGAAAGTATACTTAGACCAATAAACAAGAAATCGTTTTTTTCTATAAGTTCTTTTAATAGTTCTTTTTCTTTTTTTGAAATGGATGAAGGATTTGTTGGTGATGTTTTTACAAAACAAATAGTAGGTTCAAATCCGTTTTTTAAAAGGTAATTTGCTAGATACCTAATGCCTGGAGCCTTTTCTAAATAAAAGGCTAATAAAAGAATTTTATTGCTACGTTTTGTAGTCATATTTTTTATGTCCTTTAGTCTTTTTTTAATATTTTATCAAAAACAGATTTCGTAAACTTTTTTACGATATTCATCGGTCTGTCATACAAATTTTCATAGTCGCAGAATAATACTCTCTTTATATATGGATGATTAAGCTTTCTGTCACATTTTAATTTATTGATTTTAGATTTATTTTTATATGGATTAAGTGATAAATGTAAAACTTCTTCTCGTATTTCTGGGAATTGAGTCAGATAAATCAAACTTGCCCATATACTTTTTCTTTCGTCTCCCCAAAAGTTATTTTTATATGGACCTAATAAGAAGGCATCTTGTTCTTCAAATGATGATGTTGTTATTTTATTTATTTCATTTTTTGTATAAATGCCATTTTTAACTAGAGTATTTATAATTTTTGCACCAGGTAAGATTCCCAATCCATGCAATTGTAGTTTAAAGGGATGTTCTAATTGCAGGCAGAGTTCAAATGTTTCTTTTATTTCGTCCAAACTCTCTAATGCATGTCCAATCATCAAATCATAATAAACTTTCGGTACTTTACACTTTGAAAGTATTTTACTTGCGTTTATAATTTGTTCGTTTGTTTCTGCTCTATTAAAAATATTGTTTCTAATATTAGGTGAACCAGATTGAAATCCTACTGCTATAACATACAACCCTGCATCTACCAGTGTTTTTATATTGTTTTCTTTTATCATCAATGGATGTCCAAAAATATGGAACTTCAATCCTATTTCTTTTTTGAAACGACTTGAAAATTCTTTAATCCATTTTTCATCTGAAGGAAAAACCTCGTCCCAAAATCTTATTTCTTTTATATTTGGGTTTTTTTGTATTGCTTCAGTTAGTTCCTTTATTACACTATCTACGCTCCTATAACGTAGAAAAGTCCCTTTTTTGTATATGTTAGAGAGAGCATCATTGCAACAGTATGAACAATGAAATGGACATCCTCTTGATGTACTTGTTTCATAAAAATCTGTTGTTAATTGTGGATCTATTTGCGTTATACTATCGTAATTTATTAGATACATTTTTTCATAACCTATAACAGGATATGCAATTGAATCTAAATTTGTAACTAAATCTTCCGTTTGTATTTCGACATATTCATCTTTTTCGTTGAAAAAGCAAGCACCTGGAATATTTCTCCAATCTTTATTTTCCTGAAGTGCTTTTGCTAATTCTATAATCGTTTTTTCCCCATCTCCTCGAAGAACCATATCTGCTTTTGTTGCGCAGTATTTTGGATTTACTGTAGGGTATGCCCCTCCTATGATGAATGGTAAATTATTCACATTCTGTAAAAGATTTATTACTTTATCTACTGATTGGATAATTGAAGATGAGTGTAAGTTTAAACCTACAAATAAATAATTTTCTTTTTCTATTAGTCCTTTTAGAAGGTTAAGTTCTTCTTCTGTAACAATGGGAGAATTGTATAATGTTTCAAATGTCTTAAAAAATACAATAGTAGGCTCGAAACCGTTCTTTAATAGGTTGTTTGATATAAATCGTATTCCCAAATTTCTTTCGCTGTATGCAACAATAAGTAATACTTTGTTTCTCTTTTTGTCAGATGACATACTAATTTCCTTAAAAAGGGGTGTAAAAGATTTTTTTATTATACTTCTTAAAATACTTACGTGCAATTTGTATATTCTTTATACTTATTTTCGTATTTTAGAAAAAATTGAAGCAATTGTTTTTGTATGATTTAATTTCTTTTCTTTGCAGTCAAGTTCTCTTATGAAAC
>JAFQOI010000081.1 GCA_017403285.1 bacterium | reverse complement strand
TGTGGTTCGTTGAAGGTAAATGGAATGGGTTTGACTGGAATGATTTCGAAAATGGTGATGAGCTAATGGATAGAGCGTTCGATACAATCAAAGGGTTCGGAACTATGGATGGTAGCTTAGAAATCGAAGTGGTGAGCAGTGATTATGAAATGGAGGAAGTAGAGGAAGATGAGGAGTAATCCTCATTTTTCTATTTGATGGTGACAACTATGACACTATGAAATATAATCCATAGGGACATTGATGACACCTCATAGGGACACCACGTTCACACTTAGTATGTCACCACGTTCACACCATAAAGATAAGGAAATAGATAATTATAAAGATAAAATTCAAACCCGAACCGATTCATAAACCAACAATAAATAATAAAAAAGAATAAAAATAACAGTAACACATTAATATAAAATACATATAATAAATTAGATAAAGAAAGGGGAAATTAAAATGGAAAATTTAGAATTTAATAAAAAATATATAGTGAGAGATGATGCTCCACTAAGTCAAATCTACACCGTATGGTTTGAAGAATCAAAAATATATGATGATATGGTAATTATCCATGATTCATTATACGATGAAGTTTATTATATGACACCTGATGAAATAAAAGAAACGTTCGTTTTCTTCAATTAAATATAAGAAAAAAATCACCTCGTTTATATTTAATCGGAGGTGATTTTTTATGTTATTTTTTGCATTAGATGAAAATAAAGAAATAGTTTTTATTCAAAAAGCAATTAAGAAAAAAGATTATTATTGTCCAGAATGTGGTGGAATTTTAAGGGTTAAAAATGGAACAAAGAAATGTAAACACTTCTTTCACCTCAATTGTGAGAATTGTGGAACAAGTGGTGAAAGTTTAGCACATAAATATTTCAAGGAACATTTTACAGAGTTTTTAAGTTTTATACCAATAAAAGAGAAAATGGAAACGGATAAAACGTTTATTGAGAATCGTACAGTTGAAATAATCGTTGACAATACCTACGTTAAATATACACATAAGCACGAAACTAATTTAAAAACAAAACGAAAAAAATATAATATAAAATCATTTCAGGTTGAAACACCTATAAGAAAAAATGGTATCACTATAATACCTGATGTTATAGTTGAGTTAGAAAATGGTGAACAATGTGCAGTTGAAATATTTTATACAAACAAAAAAACAGATAAACATAAAGAAAAATATAGACAATTAAATTTATCAGCTATTGAAATAAAGATTGACGAAAAGTGTAATATACTAGGCGTAAGAACATTATACAATAAAAACGACTTAAAAGATGATTTTGATAAATATAATAATGAAACAATTAATTCTATTAAAAAACGTTTACCATTAAAACAAGATCATATAGTAAAGCGTCATCGTATTACTAATCATGAATTTGATCATAATCTGTTCAAATTAATACGCATCGAACGTGTAATAGAACATACATGGGAAAGTCTTTATAGTAAAATTCATAAACAAAAAACGTTTGAAAACTTAAACTATTTATTACAAGACTTTGAGTACGGACATTTTAAAGATTATTATTGGTTTTTATTAAAAGATTGCGTACTAAATCGTAGCGAAAATTATGATTGGTTTTTTATAAAAAACGCAAAAAAACTTTACTTACACTCATACATTAATTATATTGACGAAAAAGATAGAAATACGGATATAATCATCATTGACCTCATGTATAAAGATGAAATAATTAAAAGAATAAATGAATTTGTAATGGAGGCTGAAGGAGATGAGTTTTAAATTCGATTATAAAGAAAAAAATTGGAAGAAAAGAAAAGAGTTAGTTGAAGAGTACGAAGCAGAACATACCATGATATATGATATTCATGAATTAAAAATAAAGAACACAAAAGAAATAAAAGATAAAAACGGTGATGTTATTGGGTATAAACTTGAAAGTTGTCAAGAATTAAAAAGTTTATTCAATGAACTAATACGAATGTATGATTATATTGTTTACGCTAAAGATAAATCGATTAAAAAATATGAACGAGAAAATAATACATTAGATAAAAAACATACGAAACTAATCATTGATAATGAACAAGGTATAAAAAGTTATTATTCGCCAAAGAGGGGAAACGATTATAAAGAAATTAATTATTATGATGGTGATAGTAATCATAGAGATTATATTTTGAATAATTTAAAACGATATGCTGAAAATAGAGAATTAATCGAAGTTATCACACGACAACAATCGGATTATAAAACATTTGTTAATGAAATAAAAACAAATGACTCACAATGGTTTAATGATAGATATTTAAGAAAACAAAATGTATTAACATCGATTTATAATGATATACACGATTGTGAGAAAGGTATCGAAAATATAAGTAAAGTTAATGTTAAAGAAGGGATACGAATGCGACATGATGTATTGAAAGATGTTGATATTAAGTATGATGAGAAAGTAATTGAATGTGTATTGAAAAATTGGAATGAGATGAAAGAACAGAGCCATCGAAAAGTTGGAAGTACACTTCATGCAATTTATATGGATGTTGAAGATGCATTAAAAATTACAAAATTAACAGATAAACAGTTAAATGCACTGAATAAAGTATTCAATAAGGAAACACTTAATTGTAAAGAACATGACTTATTTAATAGAGTTGTTAAGAAGATTGTTAGTACATTAAATGAAAAAAAATAATTTTTTTCAAAAAAAACCTTAAAAAATCCGTACTTGTTTATCTATATATATGTAAGGGTTATTTCCTTTTCCCTTACAACTCATAATAATCATCTCCCCTCTAACTCTCTAAAACCACTGTTCTCCCCTTCAGTGGTTTTTAATTTAATTGTGTTTACCCGTTGCTTCAGAATAAATGAACCCGTATAGATAGAATTAAATTAACCCTTATGTGTTGAATAAAATGATACCCCATCGTTAATATGAAAATAATACCCAGTGCTTTGTAATAAAATAACCCCTTACATGTTATATAAATTTAACCCCATTAATTACAATAAAATTAATACCCATTAGACTGAGGAAAAAATATCCCTCAGTCTTTTTATAAATATATCCCTAGTTTGTTGTAGAAAACAACACCCTTGCTTGTGTACGAAAATGATGCCCATATACATCAACAAAAAATAACCCATCATCTGATATAAAAAAGCAAACCCCATTATCTCAGTAAAATAATATCCCCCCTCGTATCCCTATATATACATATATAAATATACCCCTAATGTTATGATAAATACATACCCTTATGATGGAATAAAAATAACACCCGTTATATCAATAAAAAAGATAACCCCACTTCAATCTGAAAATAATTCACCCTATGCTGATGAGAAAATAACATCCCCCTGGTATCCCTATATAGGTATCAAAATCATTCCCCATGCATACACTATAAATAGATAACCCGTATAGTTAGAAATAAATAACGGGGTGTGTAGTAGTAAAAATTATACCCTAACACATTTGAATAAATCATACCCTTATGTTATATTAAAAATAACCTCCCTACTGTTTGAAGAAATGATACGGGAGATACGTTAGAAAAAATAATAGGGGATATGCTCAAAAAAAATCCCCCCTACATATATATTCTAAAATTAACCACCCCCACCCTCGAAAAATAATCAAAGCAAATCACGACAAAAAAACTCACACAAAGTTGAGTTAAAGAATTTTCATTGAAAAGTATTCACAACTATAACAAAAAAGTTTCCGAATTAGTTCGGTTCTTAGAATTTGGGTAGACTATTCCTATTAGTGTCCTATGTAGACAGACTGGTGCCTTTTTGACAGGAGGGTAGACTGGTGCCTTTTTGACAGGAGGGTAGACTGGTGCCTTTGATTGTTGGTGGTTCAATTTTCGAGCCTTTGTACAGTACCAGCATATGCATCACCTCATTTCTTCGTGCGACTCTTAGTAGATTAGGTAATCGTCTAACCATTCGCTATCTTCATCTAAGCGGTCGATTAATTCATCTGATAGGCAGTCGTCTGATTCCACACATCCTAACATTTCGCAGAACTCTTTGAATTGTGGTCCATGTCCATCTTTAATTGATCCTTCTTTTCTCCATGTTTCGATGTCTGCTTCATGTTGCCATGCGTGAGCGTATTCGTGTGCGATGATTTGGTACAAGTCATCTTTGCTTTGAAGTTGCATCATTCGTTTGCTGACTTGCATTTTGATTGGGTAATTTGTGTGATGTCGTACCATATGGGTGATTGCCACTACGCAATCCTCGTATTCAATTGCTTCCTCTTGTTGTGTCATCTGAGTGACCTCGATTAACTCCGCCAAATTAGCTCCTGTGATTGCGTCAAGGTAGCGGATAACTCCTTTCACATATCGGATTGATTGGGCGTTGCCTCCTTGCCATGCCTCTGCGCTCATAACTTTTAATTGAATTTTCATAAGAATCAAATCCTTTCTTTTAAATTTTTATTTGATCACACCCGCGTGTGATTCGCTACATTATATGCGGGATCCTAAAAAAGATGACAAAAATTTTTAATTTTTTTAAATTTTTTTAATTGAGAATTTTTTCACAAACTTTTATTAAACTTTTTACATTGGTTAAAAATTTCACAAATGATTTTTTTCATTTGAAACTTTTTCATTTGAAACTTTTTCATTTGAAACTTTTTTCATTTGAAAGTGTTTTCATTTGAAAGTATTTCCATTTGAAAATACCTCCCCCGTTTTCATTGAGAAAAAATTCACAAAATCTAAATCAGAATGCGCGGGGGTATTTTTTTAAAAAAATCCGAAAATCCTTAAAAAAGGGTGTTTTGAATATCAAACTAATGTAAGCGCTTTCATAAAATTTCGTTTCGAGGTGTTAAAATGGCTAGATATTATAACTGTAAATGTGGTAAACAACACCCAATAGGGACAGAATGCCCCAATAAATATAAATACAAAAAAGATCACGCAAGTGAAAATAATAAAAAGGTAAATAAATTCTATTCATCAAAAGCATGGAAAGATAAAAGAGAGGAAATTAAAGCACTTGATCGTGGTTTGTGTCAACGTTGTTTGAATAAATTTGGGATAATTACTACAGAACATTTAGAAATACATCATATCGAACCTTTAATTTTGTATTGGGAAAAACGACTCCAAAACGATAATCTTATCACATTATGTACACAATGTCATCGTTGGATTGATATAAAAAACAATGGTTGTTTAGATTTTGAATTTAAACGAATCGAAGAAGAATTTGATTTTGAATTTAGATAAGGAGGTGTCTTATGGCAAGAACTAAATTACCAGCAACCTTACAAAAAGGAAACACATGGTCAAAAGAACAATTGGAAGAATTAGATAAACTCGAACGTGAAATGGGTGGTAAAGACGACATTATCGAAGAAGTTCCTGAGCATTTAGATGAATTTGGAAAAATTTATTATAGATATTTAGTTAACAATTTAAGAGAATCAAAAATACCTGTTTCAAATCTTGATAAACCTACGATTGAAATGGTTGCGGATTGTTTGAGTAAGATTTACCAATGTCAAGTTGCTATTAATGAACAAGGTTTAACTATGACAAAATTAGATAAAAATGGTAAAGAAGTTATTGTTGCAAATCCTCATATTAAAATCAT
>JAFQOI010000080.1 GCA_017403285.1 bacterium | reverse complement strand
TGCTATTTCTGATATATTTATTTTAAATATACATAATTAGTTCTAGAGTTTAAGTTCAGTTTATATAGTTGATAAATAATCTAAACCAATCAATTTAATTTCATCAAAATTTTCAATTTGCTAATCAAAACTGACCAATTCAGTAATATTTGATTCTTTCATGGTTAAAATAATGCTTGAATCAGTAAAGTTTAATTTTGCCTTTATCTAAATGGTGCAAGAATACCTCGACTTCTTTAAGTCGAGGATGAATTGCACAAAAAGGGCATTAGTTATCAAATGCTCTTGGTTATTCTTTATATATTGTCGGTTGATATATTATATTTTGTGTTCAAAATTAATTGAAATATAAAATAGATATTTGATGTGTTTTATCATGTTAGGTGAGTGTAATATTGTTAATGAAGGTTTAAAGGTTAAGTTGTATCCTGATAAGGTTATGGTGGATAAATTTAATCAAAGTCTGGGCAATGCTAGATTTGTCTGGAATAATTTATTAACAGAATACCAAAAAACCTTTGAATTATTTAAACAACATGGTTATACAAAGCTAAAATGCAATCAAACCACATTCAATACAATGTTAACAATGTTGAAAAAGGAATATTCATTTTTATATGAAAGCGAATCTAGCACATTGCAGCAAGTCTATCGTGACTTAATACGCTCATTTAATGGATTTTTTAAAAAAAATTCCAATTATCCAAAATTCAAATCCAAAAAAAATCCAAAAAACGGATTCAGAATACAAAACAATAATAATATCAAAATAACCAGTAGCATAATTGTTTTACCTGTATTGGGAGAAGTACATTACCGTACCAGCCCACAATATAAACAATTACTAAAAGAATCCAAAATCAACAACGTAACCATCAAAAAAGAACACAACCATTACTACGCAGTTTTCAACATCGAAACAGAAAAACAACCCATGGAAAAGACAGACAAAGCAGTAGGAATTGATCTAGGCATACGAACACTAGCCACCCTCAGCAACGGACTAAAGATAACCAATTTAGACACCACACACGAGGATAAAATGATCAAAAAATACTATCGAGTCTTATCCCGAAAAAAATACAACAGCAACCGCTACAATAAAATACTAAAAACACTAGGCAAATGGATACAAAGAAAAACAAACAGAATAAATGATGCATACCACAAATTAAGCCACTACATAGTAAAAAACTACGACATAATCTGCATGGAGAGCCTAGACATCAAAGAACTATTCCAAAATACAGATTTAAGCTCACGCCTACAAAGCATATCATGGAAAAAACTAGTAGAAATGATAAAATACAAATGCGAGTGGTATGGAAAAAAATTCATCCAAATAAGCAAATGGTTTCCTTCAAGCAAAATTTGCAGCCAATGCGGATACTACTACAAAGACTTAGGCGACAAAAAAGAATGGACATGCCCACATTGCCAAACACACCATGACCGAGACATCAACGCCGCAAAAAACATCAAAAAAGAAGGATTAAGGCTTTTAATGGATGAAACATTTGTGAACCTCAGGAACTGGGGGGATAGCACGGTAATTCTACTTTCGTGGGAAAGTACTGGCCCGTGAAGTAAGAATCCTCGACATCTATATGTCGAGGTAGTTCAAGGGTCTGTCCAATAAATAATTTTTTATTTTTTTTTACTAATTTTTCGTTGTAAATTTGCTTATTTTAAAAATTGATTTTTAAAAGTAGTTAATTATAAATATACGGGAAGTTAAATAGTTATTTAAAGTAATAAAACTAAAATACTTCCTATATTTTATTTTTATAGTACAATAATTAATAGATGTTATTATTCTTCTTATCTGTATTCTTTAGAGTGGTTATTTGAAAAATTTGGATTTAAACCAAGACCTCCTGAGGATTTTGATAAAAATGAGCGATTCATTACTGAGCATAAACAGGTTCGGGATGCATTAAAAGAAAAAAAATTTTCCTGCAATTAGTTATGAATTGGCCGATTTGGCTATTTTAAGAAAAAAAGCGGATTATGATCCTTT
>JAFQOI010000079.1 GCA_017403285.1 bacterium | reverse complement strand
ATAATCTAATGTTATCCGTTAGTTATGTAGATACAGGAAAATTCTAAATTATCTGTATTGGAAGTTTCTGCAATATGGATAATTGACGATTATTTTTAGAATAAGAAATTGATAAGAATGAGATTGTATTTATGAATAAAAATATTGATTGGGAAAAAATCATTGATAATTTTAATGGTTTTGAGAAGTTGGCTGTGCAATATATAAAATCAAAACACAAAAATATTAAATGGAAAAAGACTTCTCAAACACGAGATGGAAATGCCGATGCAATAGCTATCGTTATGGGATTTCAGGCCAACGAAACTCAACCAACTCAATGGTGGATGGAAGCTAAATACTCTACATGTGTTAATAGGTTAACACGTTATCGTATCGATTCTACTGTGGTTAGTGCTATTCATGATGGTCTGGTCGAAAGGATTATATTTGTTACCAACGTTGTAATAGATGCAAAAACTATTTCGGATATAACGGAGACACTGCGATGTTCATCACGATGTCAAGAAGTTGAATTTTATACAAAGAATTCACTGGAGTATTGGCTTTTAACCAATCCGGATATATATACTGACTTTTTTCAACACGAGGATGGTTTTAAGCCTATTTTATCTGATGATTTTATTGTTTCACAAGAAATCACATATTATGATTCGTTCTCTAATCTCACGATATTTAAAGAACCGCAAAGAGAACTTATTATGGGAAAAACGTATGAGGCTTATATAGGTATTTGGGCTTCCAAAGATATTTATAATTTATCTATCAATCTTTGCAATAACCTGAAAGGGGTTAAGTTCTTAGCTAAGAAAAAAGTTAATCTTTCACAAGGAGAAAATATATTAAGGTTTCAATTTGTATTGAAAGAAAACTACGGCTATAAGAGCAATAAAAGTAAAAACTTACCCATGCCAGTTTTTGAAATAAATGGTGTAAAATTGCAACCATGTCAACATATTGCAGTTTTGGAACAAAGAACAAATAGTCTTAAACTTATGTCCCAAGAAAAAATTTTGCAACAGCTTCATGATAGATATAAGGGTTATATTCTAAGAACTGAACCGTATATTGTTACACTAAAAGGAAAATCAGATGTAGGAAAAACTACGATTCTTATTAAATTTTTAAGTGAATGTTCTGCAAACAAATATGTTATTTTTTTTCGTGAATTCACGGAAAACGTTATCGAAAATGCTAAAATTCTGATGTATTTAGTGATTTATATTTTATTCCCATATGTTTCTCCTGAAACAATTGATGAATCATATCTGAATAATATAAATATTGTGGAAATTAAATGTTTATTATTGGATTTTATTAAATACAAAAACGACTGCGAAAATGTTTTGTCATATATAGAAAGCCTATTAGAAAAAACTGCGCTTTTTCCTAATAATATGTCTATCAATAAGAGGATTATCGTGTTAGATAATATGCAATTACTAAGTGGGAAGGGGGCTTTTTTGGTATCGAAAATTATATGTGAAATATATGAAAAGCATTTACCTGTTTTTTTTATAATTTGTGGTCAGCCATATTATTTTGATTTTGGCTCCTACAAATATTTGCTTGAGCATTGCGTGACCTTGCCATTAAAATTGGAACTTAGTACGGACGATATACTTTCAAATTGTGATATTTTGCCGGAGGAAAAATACGATTTAGCTGAAGTGAAATTCTTTGATATAAATGCCACGAGTCTTTTACTATTTCAAAGATATTTATTTAGCGAAAAAGCAAAAATATCAAATATTCAGGAGCTATTAATTTCTTTAAGGCTTTTTTGGCTGAGTGATATTATAGAACGTCATATTTTAGACTGCTTTAAAACAGTTTTCGCACAAGGACAATCATATCGCATACTTTTAGATAAAATATATTGGTCATGCCAACCAACAAATTTTAGTGAAATATCTGAATATGAATCGGAAATCAACAACCTATTAAAGTCTTCTTTGATAAGATATAATACTAATGGTGATATAATAGCTAACAATTCTGTTTACCAGATGTGCTACCGAAAACATTTTTTGCCAGATATACAAAACTTAAATTATAGTTCAGGTAGTCCTGAAGATTTGCGTATAAAATTTTTATCTTCTAGAGACTTAAAAGTGCTTTTAGAGTGCATGGAGAAAATAGAAAGTCTATTCCATACTGGTTCCTATTTTGAATTGGAATATATATTAAAAGATGTATTTATTTCAAACGATCATACTGTGATAAAAAATATTTTCGAACCGTATGAATACTATCGATTATATTATATTTTTGCATATGCGATACATCAAAACGGTGAAACCTCAAAAAGTAAAGAGGCATTTACAAAAATACAGCAAGAGACAGAAAAATATTATCAAGCAAATTTGTTACAACTTTCATTAAGATGCTTATGGGAGTTAGGTGTAATCTCATATGAAAATATGGAATATGAGAATGTTCTTGCGCAAAGAAAAGAAGCAGAAAAACTTATCAAAAAAATCAGTGACATCACACACGAAAACACGGATGTTAGGTATTATATCAATTATCACGATTTCAGAGTTTTAGAAGCATTGATATATAAAGAATGCCAATGTCAACAAGCAGAAAAATTATATAATGAATATTCTGCAGATATGGAAACATTTGGTTTTCACTATCGAGCTTTAAGTTTTTCCGCACGTTATGCTTTAACGTTATGTTGTACAGATGTAGATAGGTGTACAGAATTGCTTTATGCTACAGGAAAAACAATACTATCAGAATGTGAAGAACATGATAAACATTATTTGTGGTGTATGTTTTATTATTATTTTTATAAAATGATAGTAGAAGATAATCGTTCTTATTTTGAACAAGTTTCTTATTTTCATGAGCAAATGCACATAAATCAATATGGAAATTATCGGAAGAAACTTTATGCATTAGCTGCATATTTTTATAGTATAGGTGATCTCTCTATGGGAAATCAATATTTGTTTCAAGATACAATTTTTCCGTATGAATCACCAAACAGGTATCAAGCCTTTTATTATGAAACACTTGCTTTACATGAAACAATAAAAGGAAACTTTAAAGAGGCGATAGGATATTTAGATATAGCCATTGATTATTTTAAAAATATAGAAAGTTATTTAATTGTTCCAATTCATAATAAAAAATTGCTGGTCGAAAATAAATTTTCTTCCAGCAAAATACGCTTCTTATTAGATGACAAATTGGATGAATTTACTTATTATATTGATCCCAAATGTGCTTGGTAAGCTAATATAGTATATCAAATGTATTATCTATATGTGGTTGGATATGATGACGTAGTTGTTCGGCGGTTATATATTTATAATAATCGTCGAAGTTTACTACGTTTTTTATCGCATTAATAATTTCAAGGAGATATGTTTTTTTGGCTGTTTCGTTCGGAATGTATTCGAAAAGTTCGGATACCAAAATATTGATATAATGTTCGCAAATTCGGTAGTATTCAAAAGCATATTCTTCATATTTACCTATATTTTCAAAATAAGCTTTCATCCGTGTAAAGCATTCAACAAAATCGTTAATATGCTTCTGGTCAAAAGATTGCGTTATAGAATTTATTCTTAAATAATGGTGATACGCTGTGCCAGGAATACATATAATTTTTTGAGCTCTTAAAAATGTATAAACGGAATATAATATTCCTTGAAAATAAATATCTTGCTCAAAGCGAGAATTTGTAGTAGAAATAAATTCTCGTCGATAAACTTTATTAATACATGCAGGAACAATTTTTATCCCCATATCGTAACTTCCAGATAATATTTTTAAAGCTGCAGATGAAGTTAATGTATAAAGACGGTCGTAATAACATTTGTAAATAGGCTTTGGAGAATAATCATCATTTCGCATCATAGATACCATTCCAATATCAGCCATAGTGGAATCCATGTACTTAATAATTTGTTCAAAGTAATTTAAATCAACCCAATCATCGCTATCGCAAAAAGTTATATATCTTCCATGTGCTATATCAAGTCCGCGGTTTCTAGCACCACCTGGTCGCATAGGAGTTTCATTCCGCAAATATGTAATATTTTGATAGTTTTTATATTTTTCATAAAGAATCGATTTTAAAGTCGGTTCGGAAGCATCATCTACAATAATGATTTCTACATTTGCTGCAGTCTGATTTACCATTGAATCTAAACATTTCTTTAAATATAAAGCCGTATTATGTGCGGGTATAATAACACTTATATCAATATTGTTCATTTTTAATATCCTTTCCTTATCAAATTATATTCATGGAATACGTTTTTTATGTACAAGTCATTGCGATGATGTGTTTTGTTTATTATATGTAAACCGCATTGTTGTGTATTGCCGATAATTGGCGGATGTTGTTTTTCTTGCTGAATAGCTACTACTGGTGTTCCTTTTAGTAGTTGCATTGCTTTAAGCCATATATCATCTCCATATAAACAGAGCTGCTGTATTTTTTTTCTATCAAATAAGCGTTTATCCATACAATGAGGCGGATACAGTATTCCACCAACTCCGGTTGCCAGTAAATCTATGGATGGTTTATTATACAGTGCTGCTTCTTTTTCCCATGTATCATAAGGCATAATATCCCCATTGGCATCAAAACACATTTTGTGCACTCGGCCGGCCGAAACAGCAAATGGATATTTCCAGTAGGTCTGGAGCAAATTGCGTATGAGGTCGTTTGGATATAGTACATCATCATCAAGTGTAATTAGGATATCATCTGGATATTGCTGCATCGCATAAAAATATTTATTGTGTGATTTCAAATCGGTTTCGGCAATACAAATCTCCATTCCTTTTTCTTGAAATTCCGAAATCTGACGTGGAATAGTTTTATAGGAATGGTCTAAATACAACAAAAATTTGTCAGGTTTGACAGATTGATTTATTATGGATTCCAAACATAGATGTAAAGTAGGGAAACGTTTTTCATAACTGGCCAGTGAAACAATGATATTCATGTTAACTTCCTAACTTATAGCAACAAATGGCTACTTATTCATATTGCAGAAACTTCCAATACAGATAATTTAGAATTTTCCTGTATCTACATAACTAACGGATAACATTAGATTAT
>JAFQOI010000078.1 GCA_017403285.1 bacterium | reverse complement strand
ATACGTTTTTCAATTGCAGTTTGTCTTAATTGATTTGTTACGATTAATGCTACATTGTTTTCTTTACAAGCGAAATCCAATGCTTTTGACATTTCAATTAATTCACTCCATGCACTGTTTCTACTATCTTCAACTTTTAAAACGTCAAATACAACCATTCTACAACCTAATTTACTTTCACGTCTAATTGTTTTAATAACTACTTCTTTTTTCCCCGATGTATAAAATACAACTCTTAATTTTTTAGCAAAATTATCGTTAATATATTTCATCACTTTATTGAAAATCTCTCTATCTTTTTCGTTTTTAACTCCTTTATTTAATTTATCTCTAGTTAAGCTATATTCGTCAAAAACATCAACAGCAACCATTGTAATTAACATTGCCTCGTATTGTTGATACAACATTTCGTTGGTAATTAATACAACACGTTCACCTTGTTTCAATGCACTATAAATGAAATTATAAGTGATAAATGTTGATTTTGAACCACCAGATGGACTACTAATCATAGTCATAGCTTTAAGTGGTAGACCGTTAACCATTGAATTTAAAATTGGAGCGGTATTATGAAAAGAAATAGTTTCAACTATGTCACCATTAAAATATCTTTCTCTTGCTTCATCTGTAATGAATAAATCGGTTATCTCTGTACCTCTCATAGTAGCACCTTTATCGAGATCTACATTCAAAATATCACATTCAACAAAAGCCACTGCACTTTCATAATTCATTTTTTTGAACTTATCTGCGTAGCGAACAACATCGACACCCCTGTCATACAATCCCATCAAATAATTATTTTTTAATAAATTATCATAATATAACTCTTTATTTTCATCACTAACGTATGACATTTGTTTAATTACAGCTTTACTTCCGCCATAAACACTTAAATCTTTTTTCAAATCATCATGATAAGTTAACTCAACATCAAGTGAAGTTTTATCAATTTTTGTTACTCCTTTACGTCTAATTAATTCACCAATATTGAATAATAATTTTCCTTCTGGCGTTTTAAAATCTTCCTCATTCAATTTCCACTCATCAAATAGTGATGTATCATTATACATTGACATTAAAACACTTGATTCAATCGCATAACGTGAGCCAAACACTTTATTTAATTCTTTAGTATTATTGTCCATTTCTTAACACCCCTTTACTCAAAGAAACTAGAAACGTCAATATTTTTCTTGATGTTTGTTTTAATAAGCGTTTCATATTCAACCATAGATTCAAATGTTTCTTGCAACCGTCTTTTTTGATTCACCAATCGTTTCTTCTCTTTTTCTAAATTATCAATCAATATTGTAAAAATATATTTTGTTTTCGTTGTTTTGTTTTTAAAATCCTTAGTCTCTAAAAAATCAATTAAATAATCTTTTCTTTCTAATAAATAGTTTTTGATAATTTCAAGCTCAACTTCTTTATAATTTTTTAACTGATTTAAAATATAAGTTTGAGTGCTTTTAGGAACATTGGAATTAATCACTTCGATTATTAAATAGTAAACCTGTAATTGATTATAATTTGTATTTATCGTGTATTCCTTACACTCATCAGTACAAAAATAACAAACTTTTTTATTTTCTGTTGTAAACGGAATAAAATCAACATTAAAACCTTCCGATTTGCAGTTATAACACTTACATTTTTTCTTTTTCATGTAATCACCTCAGTTAAATATAAAACACATAATTATTTTCTTATAAGAAAAAAGAGGTTTTCACCTCTTTTAAAATGGTTTATTCATTTTTACTAAACCTTTATCTTTAGTAAATAATTTAATTGGATCGATGTTATTTAATTTAAGTTCTGCATGAAAACTAGCGTCAACTTCATATTGTTGGTTTTTATTGTCTATCTTCATTTTTAAATTACCATCAACTTTACTATCTAATAATTGATTATTTTCCTCATTCATTTTCGTTTCCCTCCTCTGTCATTAAGTAAAAATCTAAAAGCATATTTGATGGGTGTGATGTATTATTAACAATTCCTAATTTAATGGCTTCTTCTCTATCAAACACCCAATCTTTACCTGCATATTTTTTTAACATATTTTTGCTAACATCTGTACGCTCAATAAACACATCATCGTATTTTTGTTGCATTTTTGTCATTTCTTTAAGCTGTTCATTATAATCTGTTAACGTACTTTGTCCCATATTAAATGAAATATCATGCCATAAGAATCGACAATGACTACCGCAAACACGTTCATCACCTTCTAAAAATAAATGTAAGGCACATGACATAACATTTCCAAAACCACGAGTGATGATTTTACAACGTAATAATTCAAGTCCGTCGAGCATGGCATCTAAACTTGAACACGCCCCGCCTACAGAATTTATATTAATACAAACTGGAAACAAATCTTCATCTCTAAACTGTAAATCGTATTCTTCAATTGACATACACCAATCTAAAAATTCATCTGCCATTTTATCATTAAATTCACCACGTACATCAAAAATTCTGCTAGGTATCTCATTTACGTTATTTTCCATATCATTCACCCTCCTATTTAATCACTTCTTTGCAAATTTTTGTTAATGATTCAACACTTAATTCTTTAATACTTTTTGCACCAGTTTCTTTTAACTCGTTTTTGATTGCAACTTGTAATTCTTTGTTTTCCTTATTTTTAATAATTTCTTTGATTAATTTTTCTTTTTTATCATCTTCTTGTTTTACTTGCTCAACTTCTTTTCTATCTTCTTCTGAACGGTAATCAACCTCATCAGGTTCACAAATATCCGCAAAAATGAGGTACAAGGCTCTCCTAAAATACGTATGTGCTGACATAACAGCCTGAATTCTATTTTGACCTTTCATTTCAGTAATTACAAAAGGTGTTTCAAATACAATAAACTCTTCAGGATTATCAACGTTATAAGCGGTTAACGTGGCAACGCCTTGTGAAAAAGAAATGATAGGTGCAACACCATATTTATCACATAAATCATTAACAACAGGTACAATAGTGTCTAAAGTAAAATAAGAATATCCACTAAATTTATTTTCTCCTAATTTTTTCATTCCCGAACGTTGTATATCATTACGAACTTTTAGTAATCGGGCATAAATATTCATTTGCTTATTTTCCATCTAATCACCCTTTCTTTAAATTACACAAATAATATAAATGATAGGTGTTTTTTCTTATATAAAATAAAAAAAAAAGAGTTGAAATAATCAACTCTTTAAAATTTCCCAAATCCAATCTTCATTTTCGAATTTATTATGATTTCTAGTTAAGACAGATATATACATTTTACTTTTTCCTATAAATTCACTAGCTTCATTCATTGATCTAAAAATAAATTCTTCTTTTGTTGTTTTATTTATAACTTTTATTTTTTTACGATTTTTTATATTTAAATCGTTATCTATTGCGTGATTAACGTTGTATTTTGAAGTACACCATTCCAAGTTATTCACGTTATTGTTAAGTGGATTTCCATCGATATGATTAACTTCTGGTAAATTATCAGGATTTGGTACAAACGCAATACATACTAATCTACTCACTAAAAACGTTTTTTCTTTTCCATTTTTCCACAACATAACTCTACCATCAAACAATTCACTTCTTTTTCTTTTTTTTGAAATTTCTGTTTTAAAATTCGTTGTTTCCAATGTCTTTCTTTAAATCTCGCTGATGATGTTGTTTTATTTTCGTGCGTTCTAACTCTACCATGATTACTAACTTCATATAAATTTTCATATCCGACAACGTCTTTCCATATTTCATTTTCTAAATCATCCAAACTCAACCACCGTTCACTTCTTTGAATAAATTCCATTTTCATCACCTCAATAAAATATAAAAGTGATGCTTATTTTCTTATACAAAAAAAAGAGAGTGCATACTCTCTTTTTTTAAAACGGTAAACTATCCATATCGAAGAAATCATCTAAATCACTATCACCAACCAACGAACCTCCAAAAGGATCATCAAACACATTGTTTACCTTTGGTTCAACACCTTTCGTGAATTCTTTTGTTTGTTCTTTATCAGGTACAAAACTAATATGTTTATATTGTCGTTTAACAACTGGTTTTACTACTTGTAATTCCTCTGTAACATT
>JAFQOI010000077.1 GCA_017403285.1 bacterium | reverse complement strand
TATTTGTATTGCATTACAACTATTATAAAAACCAATTATTTCATTTTTAATTAAATCATAAAAATCTTCCATAAATTTAGTTATACTTTTATTTATTAATATTTTGTCAATGTCGTCAACTTGAACTAAACTCTTTTTCTTCATTTCAACATGGTGTTGATAACTTGTACTATTAATACTTACATATTGTGTTTAATTCAATTTTTTAAAAATCGGCAAATTACAGAAAGATACACTTCAATTAAATGAAATAATGCCTTATGAATAATTGAAGTTTGCGTCAACCTGCATCATTTCCCAAATTTTCACTTTAATTTAGTCAAAGCAAACTAATTAATTTTAATATATCAATATTCATAGATTCATATGGATAATACATATTTTTAATGTTTATAACAATTTTTTAGTAAAAATAGAGGCTTTAGCAAGCTTTAAATGGTAAGAGGGGCCATAATATTATATATGTACTCAAAAAAGACCCCAATTAGATATTGGTTTTCATGTCAAATTAATTTTTCGGTTGAAAAATTATTTATGTATTTTGTTGTAAAATGCTTTGATTTTAAAATAAAGGATTATTCTTCCTTTGATTTTATATGTTTATATAAAAGGAAGGGGGTTTTTTATTAATGTCATTTGCTATTTCTGATCTGGATTTGGATTTCAATAATGTTAATAATGAGTTGCCTTGTGAGTTATTTGATGTTATTAATGATACAATTAATGAAACTTCTGTTGTTTGTCCGGAATATGTTATTGGCAATCATTTCACTAGCAATAGTCAAATGAGTTTAGCAGATTTTGGATTTTTCTTTACTTTTAGAAATGGAAAAACATTACAGAGCGATATTGAAAATTATATGTCCAATTTCAAAATGGACATAAGTCCATTTAGCAAACAATATTTAAGCAAACAGCGCATGTTTATCAAACCCGAATATTTCAAAAGTTTAAATCGTAACTTTTTATGCAATATTGATTATTCTATCCACAATCCTTCTTTTAAAACATATAAAGGATTCTTCTTGTTGGGTTGTGATGGTTCGGATGAAAAATTACCTGATTTTCCCCAAATACGAGAAGAATTCAATATTCACAACACTCCACGATACACCAAACCATGCATGGGCAAATTTTCATCAATACAAGATGTACTCAACGGATTCTTATTAGATGGAATATTGGGCAACTATAAAGAAGGAGAATTACCATTAATTCAAGAAAATTTATCCAATGTTGAAAATATGATATGTCCTGAAAAATCAATTTTTATTTTTGATAGAAATTATAATGCAATGGAATTATACGCTCGAATCATAGAAATGAACTCATATTTTCTAGTTAGATTAAAAAATGACTTCTACAAAAAAGAAAGAAACAAAATAACATCAAATGATTCTCCAATTCAATTAGAACTCACATCTGACAGACTTAAAAAATTCCATAATCCAGATTTGAAAGAAAAATACTCGAAAATGTGGACAATTGACTTAAGAATAGTGACAATAACTCTTAAAAATGGAAAAACAGAAACATTACTAACTAATTTACCTCAAGAAATCATGACAATAGATGATTTAGAATATATCTATAGTAAACGATGGGGAATTGAAACCAATTACAACACTTTGAAAAATAGATTTTACATTGAAAATTACAGCAGCAAAAAAAGAATAGGCATCGAGCAGGACCTATACTCCAAATTCCTCATATTCAACATATTCAATTACCTAAAACTAGCATTCAACAT
>JAFQOI010000076.1 GCA_017403285.1 bacterium | reverse complement strand
GTTTAACATTTTCAAAAGAAAAAGTATTTGAAGAAATATATCCAATGGAATTGATTAAACACAACGACAAAGATTTAATTTTTCCAATAGGTTATGACATTGATCACAATTTAATTTGGGTTAATATGAGTAAAAACCCCAACTTACTATTGAGTGGTTTAGTAAATAGTGGGAAAAGTGTTTGTATTCATAACATTATTTTACAGACATTACATAACTACAACATCACTTTCACACTAATTGATATGAAAGCAGGAATCGAATTATTTTCTTATGCAAATTTACAATGTGTCGATGATTTTGTTTATGAACCTAAAAACGTAGTTCCTGCGTTACTGAAAGTTGAAAAAGAAATTAACAATCGTTTGATAAAAATACGTGATAAAGGTTATAAAAATACCATTGAATATAATAAACATTGTAAAGACAAAATCAATTATCATCTAGTTATTTTTGAGGAATTGATGGCATTAGGAAAACAAAAAGAAGTCATGGAAATTCTCAAACGTTGCTTATCTATATCTCGTGCAACTGGAATTTATTTTATCTTAACTTCACAACGATTTGACATAACCGTTTTAGATGGTTCAATAAAAGCAAATCATGATAACAGAATTACGTTTAAAGTAGCTAGTGAAGTAGATAGTCGTGTTATACTTGATCAAAAAGGAGCAGAACTTTTAACTGAAAAAGGTAGAGCCTTATATTATAACTCTGGTGTAATAACAGAAGTTCAAACTATGTATGTTGATACTGAAAAATTAGACGATTATTTATTAGAATTTCCGAAGAAAGAAATCAAAAAAGAAACGAAACCTATTGAATCAAACGAGAATAAAAACAATTTAGTCAATGAAGGGAGATTTTACTGATGTTAACAACTCGTGATTTGGAAATAATTCGATATTTGGAACAAAACTTTTTAATCACCAGTTCCATCGCAAGTCGTTTAGTGTATTGGACAGGTAATGAAAAATCATCTTTGATTATTGCTCAAAAACGTCTAAAAGTTCTTTTCAAAGAAAAAGAGGTCAAACGATTACGGGATAACATCACGAATGAATACGTTTATTATCTTCATAAAGCTCCCACTAAAATAAATCATCGTTTGAAAATTGCAGATTTCATCAGCAGATTAAACCGTTTAGGGTTTGAGTTGCAAAATATCGAACTAGAATATTCTGAACTACAAGAATCTTATAACATCAGACCTGACATTATGTTGGAAGCTAAATTTAACAACGTTTCTTTTGTTGCCTTAGTTGAAATTGATTTAACAAAATCATTCTCAAACATAACAGCTTATACAGAAATAGTTAAGGATAGAAAGAATAAAGTCAAACAACCACTTCCCAACAAACCTCTTTTGTTGATTTCAGTATCAGATACACCAATCAAACGAACAGAGGAACAAGTAAAACCCGTTCAAATTAAAACTGATTTTTCTGATATCATCAAACTAACTTATCCATTCATAACCAAAATCAATAAACAAAAAAGATTGAGCAATTAGTTCAATCTTTTTTGTTTTTGAGTAGCAACTTTTTGTATGTATTGCATATATTATATTGTAATTGATAAAAATTAATTTTAAAAAGGAGAGGTTGATATGAAAAAAATGTTAGGTATGGCTTTATTATGTGGTATTTGTTTATTTGGTTGTCAAAATGAAACAGATAAAATTGTTGATGAATATGAAAATTTAGGATATACGATTACATATGAAGTTGAAGAAAACTTAATTG
>JAFQOI010000004.1 GCA_017403285.1 bacterium | reverse complement strand
GAAGGGTTAGCAGCAAGAATTGTCAATTCTGAAGTCCCTGATATTTTAGATGGTAAAAAAGTTATACAACTTGATATGGGATTACTTGTTGCTGGTACTAAATATAGAGGTGAGTTTGAAGAACGTCTAAAGAAAATTATGGATGAAATCAGACAATCTGGCAATGTAATTCTTGTTATTGATGAAATGCACACATTAATTGGTGCAGGTGCCGCAGAAGGTGCTATAGATGCTGCAAATATCTTAAAACCTGCTCTTTCAAGAGGCGAAATCCAAGTTATTGGCGCAACTACTTCTGAAGAATACAGAAAATATGTTGAAAAAGACCCTGCGCTTGAAAGAAGATTCCAATCAATTATTATTGAAGAACCTTCAGTTGAAGATACAATTGAAATCATCAAAGGCTTAAAACCAAAATATGAAGACCACCACAAACTTAATATTTCAGATGATGCAATTGTTGCAGCAACAGAGCTTTCTTACAAATACATAAACGATAGATTTTTACCAGATAAAGCGATTGATATCATAGATGAAGCTGCATCAAAATTAAGAATTCAAACCAGTGCGCTTCCTCCAGAAGGTAAAGAACTTGAAAAACAACTAAAAGAAGTTATCAAGCAAAAAGAAGATGCTATAAGAAATCAAGAATTTGAAACAGCTTCAAATTTAAGAGATGATGAGGCAGATTTAAAAGAAAAAATTCGCGAATTATCTCTAAAATGGAGAGAAGATAACGACGACAATAAACCTACAGTAACACCAGAACAAGTTGCACAGGTTGTAAGTACAATGACTGGTATCCCAACAACAAAAATTACCGAAGGTGAAAGTGAACGTTTATTGAAATTAGAAGATACTCTTCACAAGAGGGTTATTGGGCAAGAACAAGCAGTCGTTGCTCTTTCTAAAGCAATTAGACGTGCAAGAGTTGGTTTAAAATCTCCAAATAGACCTATTGGTAGTTTCATCTTCTCTGGTCCAACTGGTGTTGGGAAAACCGAACTTGCAAAAGCACTTGCAGAGGCAGTTTTCGGTAGCGAAGATAATATGATTCGTATAGATATGTCAGAATTTATGGAAAAACATTCAACATCAAAGTTGATTGGTTCTCCTCCAGGATATGTTGGATACGATGATGGCGGACACCTTACTGAACTGGTAAGGAAGAAACCTTATACCGTTATTCTTTTCGATGAAATCGAAAAAGCACATCCAGATGTATTTAACATCATGCTACAAATATTAGATGATGGTCGTTTGACAGACTCTAAAGGTAGACACGTTAACTTCAAAAATACAATCATTATTATGACAAGTAACGTTGGTGCAAGTATGATTACAACAACTGGTAAACTTGGTTTTGCGGTTTCTAACGACGAACAAAAAGATAAATATGAAAGATTAAAAGATACAGTAATGGAAGAAATGAAGAAAGCATTCCGTCCAGAATTTCTTAACAGAATTGATGACATTATTGTATTCGCACACTTGTCTAAACCAGAAATTAGAGAAATTGTTGATTTAATGCTTAATGATTTATTCAAACGTCTTGAATCACAAAATCTAAATATCGAAGTTTCTGACGAAGTTAAAGATTATCTTGGTGATGCAGGATATTCTGAAGCGTACGGTGCTAGACCATTAAGAAGATTAATTCAAAAGAGAATTGAAGATGGACTTGCTGAAGAAATTCTTTCAGGAAAATATCAAAAGGGCGATAAAATTATTCTTAACTTAAAAGAAGAAAAAATCGTTTTTGATAGCGATAAAGCCTAATAGATAGAATAAAAAATAAAACAGGCTATAAATATAGCCTGTTTTATTTTTAAATTTTCTCATATCTTTTATTGTATTGAATTATCTCAATTATTAAATATACTGTTAGTTATTTCATTGAGATTTATCAATAGAGAAGTGGGGGGCTTTTTTTTTGATAATAAATATGTTAGAATAAAAGTATGAGAAAAATATTACTAGACTGTTTATCATCTTATTCATCTGACACCTGAAGTGAGTGCCCTCATTTGTAGTGTCAATTAATTTTTAGAATAAGAGAAAAGGCGGTTTTTATGCATAAGTTTACATTGCAGTTTTCGGTAATGTTTTTATTACTGGCGGTTTTGATGCTATTTAGTGTCATCTATTTCAACATGCCAATGATTTTAACTGGAAATAAATTAGTATTATTTGCATTATTAAATGCATTGATGATTGTTGGCGTTGGTATTTTCTTCGTTGTTTTCAAAGAAAGAATTTTCTTATACTTTGAAAATTACAGAAGAGAAAAACAAATTTAGTTATCACTAAAGACACTTGATGCATTGTATGAACTTCTTGTAAGAGGAGAAAATACAGTGTGTTTTATGCCGATTTTTTTTGCTAATTTTGTTAATTCATTATATTCTGCTGGTTCATAGAACCTTTCGACTTCTAGATGATGCTTTGATGGTTGAATATATTGTCCGATAGTGACAATATCACAATCAATAGCAACAAGGTCTTTAAATACTTGAATTAATTCTTCTTTTTTTTCTCCAAGTCCCAACATCAAACCTGTTTTTGTGAGAATATTAGATTTTTGTTTTACATACTTAAGAAAATCCAATGAACGCTCATAGACAGCTTGAGGTCTTGCTTTTTTATATAAGGAGGGAACTGTCTCAATATTATGATTAAAAACATCAGGTTTTGCGGCAATCACAATATCAATACTTTTCTCATCCCCTTTAAAATCGGGAGTTAAAACTTCAATTTTAACATCTTGATTAAATTCTCTTACCTTGTTGATTACATTAGCAAAATGACTTGCCCCACCGTCTGAAAGATCATCTCTAGTAACAGATGTAATAACAACATATTTCAAACCTAATTTTTTAACAGCATCTGCAATTTTTTCTGGTTCCAATGGATTTAAAGGTTCTGGCTTTTCACAAGAAATATTACAGAACCTACAATTTCTAGTACATTTTGTTCCCATAATCAAGAATGTCGCAGTATTTTTAGCATAACATTCACTTTTGTTTGGACAACGAGCAGATTCACAAACCGTATTAAGACAATTATTCTTCAAAATTTGTCTTACAGTTTTTGTTTTTTCAGTATCTATAATTCCTTTTTTCAAATATTCAGGTAATCTTTTCATAAAAAAATTATATCACTATAAAAATTATTTATAAATCAACATTGCAACAGGACCATGATCAAAAGTAAATTCAACCAAATCATCACTTGGCGGAAAAACTATTTGCTCAATATTATTTGAGACTTTGTCTGTTTTGGCAACTGCATCAGATACATAACTATATCCAACAAGAAAAGAAATTATAATGAGCGTAGTGAGCATAATACCAATGATAACCGCTGCCCTTCTATACACTGCATCAAAAGTATATCTATTTTCTGTTTTTAGTTGTTTAATAATATCTTTTGAGAAATTAACATTTAGACTTTCTTTAAACATAGCAGTAGAATGTCTTATATTATTTTTCAAGTTATATGCATTTGCCAGTTCTGTTCTTGCTGGTTTTGATTTTAATAGATATTTTCTAAACTGAATGCTATCATCATAACTTAATTCATCATCTATATATGGAGAAATATTATTATAGAATGTTTCATATTCTCGAATATTAAAGACCTGACTTGCTTCAATTTTTTCAAATTCATTCAATAATTTTTGATATTCAAAATGAAGATTTTTAACTATTTCTTTCATTTCCAAATATTTAGTATAACAATCGCTACAAGATTTAAAATGATTTTCAACAAACAATCTATCTTCATCACTTAATTTATGTTCAATATAAGCAAGCAACATAGATGTAACTTTTTTACATTCATCACTAATCAAGACCTTTTCTCCTTTTAAGTTAAATAAGGTTTCAAACACTCTTGCATTTTTGTTCTAGCACGAGCAATTCTAGATTTAACAGTACCTACATTCGTTTGCGTAATACGAGCAATTTCTTCATAACTAAGACCTTGTATTTCCCTCAAAATTATTACCAGCCTAAAATTAACTGGCAACGCACATATAGTTTCTCTTATTAAATCTGTCAATTCTTTGCCTAATGTTTTATCATGCGGATTTAGTTTATTATCACAAATATGAAATTCGCTATTGTCGTTTTCCTCGTTGTTTTGCCAAAATGAATCAATAGAATAAGTATCAGGAGTCCTTTGTTTTTTTCTAAGTTCATCATAAAAAAGATTAGAAATAATTTGCGCAAGCCAAGACTTGAACAATTTAGGATTTTTTAAAGTTTTGATATTTCTAGACATTCTAAAAAGTACTTCTTGAGTCAAATCAGAAACATTTTCTTGAGATGCACCAAGATAACAAAAAGAAGTATAAACATTTTTCTGTTCACGTTTTATTAGTTCTTCTAAGGCATCATAGTCATCATTTTGTGCAGTACAAATTAAATCATATGAATTCATTTCTCTGTATTTTCTTTTAGAAAAACCTCTCAATTATTTACCCCTTTTATGTTTTTCTAAAAAAAAAATACTTAAAAAGAAAATCCCAGACTATAACCTATATAGCATAAACAATGGGATATATATTTAAATAATAAAAAAGTAAAATAATATATAAAGAAAACACTTGACTCTGAATTATGCTTTAGCTAAACTAATAATTGTCGATAGGCTCCCATCGTCTAGAGGCCTAGGACACATCCCTTTCACGGATGCGACAGGGGTTCAAATCCCCTTGGGAGTACCATTTTAAGAGCCATAAGGCTCTTTTTTTATTTTTAATTTTAAGTTTTTACTAATTTTATTCTGCTTCATCTTCAAATTTAGTACCATAGTTTACACAAACCTTTTTGTTTTAATCTGCACTAAACAGAAAAAAGGAGCAATATATTGATTAATATATTGCTCCTTTAAATATTTAATTAAATTAGCCATCCAATGCGGATTTTAATAATTTATTCAATGTTTGAGGATTTGCTCTTCCTTGTGTTTCTTTCATGACTTGACCAACAAAGAAACCAAACAATTTATCCCTACCCCCTCTATATAATTCAACTTGAGATGGGTTATTTTCAATTACTTTATTAATAATATCAATTAATGCACTTTCGTCAGAAATCACGCTTAAACCTTGTTTTTCAACAAGTTCTTTTGCGCTTCCACCTTCTTTTAAAAGAGTCACAACTAATTGTTTTCCAATATTATTAGAAATTGAACCAGATGTTACAAGTTTAATTAACTCAGCAAAAGATTCAACTGAAAGTTTTGTTTCATCAATAGAAACTTTTTCTTCTTTTAAATATGCTGCAATTTCTTTCATCAAGAAATTATTAGCAATTTTAGCATCTGCTCCAAGTTCAACAACTTTATCATAGAAGAATGCAATTTCCATCTGTTCAACAAGCACATTAGCATCATAAGGAGTTAACCCATAAGAAATATATCTTTGTCTTCTAGCATTAGGAAGTTCGGGCATTTTTGCCGCAATTTCTTCAACCCATTCTCTAGAAATTTCCAATGGCATAAGGTCTGGATCAGGGAAATAACGGTAGTCATGAGCGTCTTCCTTTCCTCTCATAGACTTTGTTATACCTTGATTATCATCCCATAATCTAGTTTCTTGAACGACTTCTTCCCCTGCTTCAACAAGGTCAATTTGTCTATCTATTTCATATTCAATTGCTCTTTGAAGTGCTCTAAAACTATTTACATTTTTAATTTCTGCCCTAGTACCAAACTCTTTTTGTCCAAAAGGACGAACAGAAATGTTAGCATCACATCTCATTGAACCTTCTTCAAGGTTTCCATCACAAACACCAATATATCTAAGAGTTGTTCTTAATTCTTCCATATATGCTCTTGCTTCTTCAGAAGAACGCATATCTGGTTCGGAAACTATTTCAAGAAGAGGGGTACCAGCTCTATTTAAGTCTACCAAAGAATAACTAGAACCAGCGATACCAGAAGCACCCATATGAACAAGTTTTCCCGCATCTTCTTCAAGGTGTGCTCTTGTAATACCTATTTTTTTACCTTCTATTTCTATATAACCATTTATACAAATAGGTTGGTCATATTGTGAAATTTGATAACCTTTCGGTAGGTCAGGATAAAAATATTGTTTTCTATCAAATTTGCAAAATCTTGGAATTGCACAATTCAATGCAAGACCTGTTAAAATACCCATATTTACGCATTCTTTATTAAGAACAGGTAAAACACCAGGCATGCCAAGTGTAACTGGGCTAACTTGCGTATTTTGTTCATTTCCAAACTCAGTCGAATCACATGCGAATATTTTTGATTTCGTTTTTAATTGAGCATGAACCTCTAAACCGATTACAACTTCATATTTTTTTCTTAACTCTTCCATTGTTGCCATAGACATATTAAAACCTCTAAATTCTTTTATCAAAATGATAGCACGAACATTTAACTAGAGGAAGAAAAATCTTGCAACAACTATAGACATAATTATACCAATCAAATCAGCACATATACCAGTTAAAACGGCATATCTATATCTTTTAACACCAACAGCACCAAAATAAACTGCTAAAACATAAAATGTTGTTTCAGAACTGCCCATCATAATTGCTGCTAGTTTTGAGGTATATGAATTAACATCATTGTTAGATACAATATCAGAAAAGACACCTAGCGCAGCACTTCCTGAAAGCGAACGAACAAACGCCAATGGTAAAATATCCGCAGGAAAATGAATTTTATTTAGGACACCAGATAACAATTGAGCCATCATTTCTATTGCGCCAGATGCTCTTAACATTGAAATTGCAACAATTATCGCAACTAAATATGGAAGAATATTAACAGTAACTTTAACACCGTCTTTTGCACCTTCAATAAAGATTTCATACACAGGTATTTTTTTAAATACAGCGATTGTTAATATAGTCAAAATAATAACTGGCAATGCCCATAATGAAATTAAATCGATTATTGTTTTAAGCATCTTTTTCCTCCTTTGAAATTTGAGGAGGGAATATGTGCTTGAACATTTTAGCAATTATTATTGCCCCAATAAATGCTGTTGAAGTAACTATAAGAGTTGGAACAATAATTTCTGTGGGATTTTTACAACCACTTGCAGCAAGAATAGCAATAACAGTTGCTGGAATCAATTGAAAGCCTGCTGTGTTCATTGCTAAAAGTGTACACATTGAATCTGATGCACTTTCTTTATCCTTATTTAATTCCTGCATGCCTGAAATTGCCTTTATTCCCATTGGAGTTGCCGCATTAGCAAGTCCAAGTGCATTGGCTGAAAAGTTCATAGCAACATCACCAATAATTTTGCTATCCGATGGTATTTCAGGGAAAATCAATTTTGCTATTGGTCGCAATAATTTAGATAAAAATTCGACGAGCCCTGACTTTTCTGCAATTTTCATTATCCCGAGCCAAAAAGTCATTATTCCTAAGAGTGTAAGTGCAATTTTTACAGATAACTGAACTCCGGAAAGGATTGCATTAACAACTTCACTTAAAGTTGAATTTAACGCACCAAAAATAATTGAAAATACTATTAGGAAATACCAAATATAATTCATAGTAAAACTATTGTAAGTGAGATGTGTTAAAAAATCAAAAATTTATATTGACGAAACAATTTTATCATTTTATTATATTAAAGAGTTTGAAACGCTAATGGTATAAGCCATTGAAGAAGCAAAGCAAGGTGCTACGAAGCGTTAAAATATTGAACATTAAAGATATATAAATTTCATAAGTCGTAGTGGCGGAATTGGTATACGCGCACGTTTGAGGGGCGTGTGGAGAAATCCTTGGGGGTTCAAGTCCCCCCTACGACACCATAAAAAGGTGATAATATTAATTATCACCTTTTTTATTTTTATAATCTTCTAGTTATTAAGTTAGCCCAACAAACAAAACAGCAGTCATAATAACAGGCAAAATAAATTTTAAAATAAACATCAAAAAGTTAGAAAATACACCTTCCCCCAATGCTTCTTTTGCAATGTTTTTTGCATACCAACCACAAACAAGGCAAACAATGATAGTTCCTACTGGCATCAAAATATTTGATGTTAAAGAATCAAGAAAATCAAAGAATGTTTTTCCAAAAATTTGAAAATCTGCCATCAAACCAAATGATAAAGATGCGGGGATTGACAACAATGCTATTACGAAGAATAAAAGAAATGATGCTTTTTTTCTAGACATCTTATAGTGATCCGAAAAACAAGCAACCGCTGTCTCAAGTAAACTTATACCAGAAGTTATTGCGGCAAAGAACAAAAGAACAAAGAATAGCACTGCTAATATTCTAGTAAAAGGCAAACTCAAAAATATTTGAGGGAGAGAAATAAATACCAGTGTTGCGCCAGCAGTTGGTTCTATTCCATTAGTAAAGACTATTGGGAAAATAACAACTCCAGCAAGCAACGCAACAATAGTATCAAAGACTATTAATGTATAAACTGATTTTTTAATATTAACTTCTTGTTTTAGATAACTACCATAAGTTATCATTGCCCCCATTCCAATACTAAGAGTAAATAACGCCTGACCAAAAGCAGCAAGAAACATTGGTCCAGAAATTTTAGAAAAATCTGGTTTCAACATGAACTTAAGTCCTTCTGGAGCACCAGAAAGAGTCAATGCGTAGCCAGCCAAAATTAGCAACATTAAACCAAACAATGGCATCATTATATTATTTGCTTTTTCAATCCCTTTATTAACCCCAAGGAATGGGAAAATAACCGTAAGTAGTAGAAATAAAATTGTCAAAATTATTGGAATTTGAGGGTCAGAGTTCATCGTTAAAAAGTAAGCACTAAAATCTGCAGGAACATCATTTATAAGAAAAATCCATATATAATTTATTATCCAACCACCAACAACGAAATAAAAACAACAAATTAAGATAGAAGTTATAACTCCCAACAACCCAAATACCTTAAATTTTGGGTTAATTTTATCGTAAACAGAAACTACATCTCCCTTATAAATTTTCCCCATAGCAAGTTCAAGTGCTAACGGAATTACACAAATAAAAGCAATTATAAATAAATAGACAAGTAAAAATATCGCACCACCATATTCACCCATAATATAAGGGAAACGCCAAATATTACCCAAACCAACTGAGCTGCCAACTGTTGCAAGAATAAAACTTATATAAGATGTCCACTCTGGTCGTTTATTTTCCATTCTTATAGAATATCACATTACGAAAAATAAGGTAACCTATAATTTTGTTTTGAAAGTTTCATTGTTGATTTTTTCATAACAACTACCACCAAGTTTTATCACAAATCCAAAAGTATTTTTACCTTCTTTCGTAGACTCACATATAAATTTCCCACCATTAAGTTCTAACAAAGAATTAGAAAGATAAAGACCCAACCCAGTTGATAATCCATCGCACTTTTGATTAAAAATACTATTTCTATCAAGCAAGCACTTTAACATTTCAGGAGGGATATATTTACCTTGATTTGTAACTTGAAAAACAAATTCATTGCTTTTTATATCAGTATTGATATAAATCATTGAACCTTCTGTACTATGCGTAACTGCATTCATTAGAATGTTATGAATAATTCGTTTTATATGTGATTTATCTGCTAAAATATGTATTTTTGCAGTTTTATTATTTTGCACAAAATCTGAATTTTTAATATTTAATGTTAGTTTATTCTCTTTTAAAATTTCCTTTATTAAATCATTAACATTAAAAGAAACGACATTCAGCGCTATTTTTTTATTATCAAACTTATATAACCAAAGCATATCAACCAACATAGAAAGCATATAATTACCAGATTGCCATATATCGGTCAAAAAATTTCTTTGTCTATCATTGATTTCACCGAAATAACCATTTAAAAGCAGTTCAATACCTCTCATTTGTGCCACTGCAGGAGTTTTCAAGTCATGCGTCAACGTCGCAATCAAATCTTCATTACTACAATCAAATTCATTTGTTTCAATATTTTTTATAAAAACAATTATATTCTTTAATCTTTTATTATCGTCATAAATGCCAGTTTTTCTTATATAAAACTTAGTTATTTTATTGTTTTTGCGAATAAATCGTTCGCAATTAATTACTGTATTATCAGAAAATAGAATTTTTTCTTCTTGTAATATAGTTTTTTTATCAAAAAGAGAATATATTCTTTCTGTTATTTCAACACAAGTTATTTCATTTGAGAGTTGAAATTCTTTATAAAATTCATTATTTGCAATTATTACATTGCCTTCAATATCCTTTATTAAAACTGATATAGGAATAGAATCAACAATCCTACGCAATTCCTCATTGCTAGAAATAAAATTATTTATTCTAACGAATTTCTTTCGAATCATAACAAACATAGAAATACACATTATTAGTAATATAAAATTACTAATAGAAGCAGTTGCAAGTGTAAGCGCATAAATAATTATTCCTGCGAACAGGAATAAAAATGTTATTTTATATTTCATTTTGTATAACTTTGATTATCCTCTGATATAGAAATACAATAGTCGATTAAAAAAGCCTTGTCATCAGACAAGTGGCTAGTTTTATGAAAAAACATTAGCCACGTGGGCTATTTATAAGGCAAGGTCATAGCAAAATAAAAGCTTAATCAAACATTTATATACTTCTGTAAACAAAAAATAAAAAAGTTAAAAAAACTAGCAAAAAAAATTATATTCATGCGATATAATAGATGTAATTTCACTATATATCAGAAGGGTTTATATAAATGCAAGCAGGTAATGTATCTTTTGGCCAAGTTATAGCTGTATCTGGACCACCAAAAAAAATTCAAAATATTGGAAAAAAACTTGGCGGATGTTCAGATGTTATGATAAAGGATGCAACTGACTATTATAGAAGTGCTATGCCAGATGGACAATTAGCGCAAGCAGCAAGAAAAGGAAATAAAATCAAATTATACATAACTGGAGAAGAAAAAACTGCCGTTGAAGAGGCAAAACCAGGATGGAAAAATATTACGGATATTTTAAGCCATTTACAAAATTATTATGATGCTACTAGTTTATCAATATCACAAGTGGTAGATTTAGTAACAAAACCAAATAAAAAGAGATAGGAGAGTAAAATGATTAAGGAAGTTTTGGCAGAGTTCAGAGAGTTTGCAGTAAAAGGCAATGTTATTGATATGGCAGTCGGTATAATTATTGGTGGCGCATTTTCACCAATTGTTAAATCTTTAGTAGACGATATTATAATGCCTCCAATTGGTATGATTTTGGGAAATGTTGATTTTTCAAACTTATATATTCCAATTAATAATTTTGATAAAAAATTTAGCACATTAGCAGAAGCACAAGCAGCAGGTGTTGTTACCATCAATTATGGTGCTTTCATTAACACTTTAGTAACATTCATTATCGTGTCTATGGCTGTTTTTATGCTTGTTAAAGCAATAAACAAACTTAAAGCAGAAAAGAAAGTTGAAGAACCTGTAGTAGATGTGGCACCAACCACTAAGGAATGTCCTTATTGCTGTTCTGAAATAAAAATAAATGCTAAAAAATGTGCATTTTGCGGTTCTGACGTTCAATAGTAGCAATTTTTTCTAAAATCTGTTTTTATATTAAGTATGAATGACGATAAAATTGTAGAAATAAATTCAAAAGGAAAAACAGATAACAAAAGTGACAAGAACGCTTTTAATAATAGATTGCAAACTAATCCTATTTTGCAAAGAATGATAAAATGCAATGAGTCATCAAAAAAAATAAAGTTTAAATTAAAAGATTTATTTAAGTAGAAAACTTCCGTGTCTATTGTAAAATTAGAATATGAACGGAAGTTTTTTTATACAACAATATTTAGATAAAGGTTTTGAGTTATCTGACGCTCAAAGCGAAATTGATTTTGCAATTGAAATATTATTTGGATATAGTGCAAAAGATTTTATATTAGGTAAAAAACTTTCTGAAAAAGAAAAAAACAGACTACAGGAAATAATTTTTGAAAGATTAGAAAAAAAATGTCCAATTCAACAACTTGTGGGAAATGCTTATTTTTTTGGCAGAAAATTTTATGTAACAAAAGACACCTTAATTCCACGTCCCGAAACAGAAATATTAATCGTAGAAATATTAAAACATATTAAAAATATAGATACACCCAAAATCCTTGATATAGGTTCTGGTACAGGTTGTATTCCAATCACGCTCGCCCTAGAAAATAAAAACTTACTTGCAGATTCTGTAGATATTTCAGAAAAAGCAATTGAAGTTGCAAAAAAAAATTCAAATTTACACAAAGTAGAAAATAGAGTTAATTTTTTTAAATCGGATTTATTTAAAAATGTAAACGATAGTTATAATCTAATAGTATCAAATCCGCCATATATCCCCATCAAGGATAAAAATACATTGCAAACTGAAGTCAAAGATTTTGACCCTGCTCTTGCTTTATTTGCGTACGATGAACAAGGCATTGAATTTTACGAAAGAATTATTAATTCCGCATCAAAATACATAGAAAAAAATGGTTTCATTTGTTTTGAAATAGGAATAAATCAAAGCACCATAGTCACAAAATTATTATATAATAACAATTTCAAAAATATTGAAATTACAAAAGATTTAAATAACATAGACAGAGTTATAATTGCACAAAAAACATAGCAATATGATATAATACATGTTGCAATAAATATAACTAGATAAAAAAAGAAAGAGGTAAATTATGGCAAAATTTGTATGTAGCGTATGCGGATATACAATTGAAGGAGATAAAGCACCTGAAAAATGCCCTATGTGTGGAGTTGGTGCAGACAAATTCAACAAAGTTGATGAAACACAAGGTTTAACTTGGGCGACAGAACATGTTATCGGTGTTGCTCAAGGTGTTGATGCAGAAGTTGTTCAAGGTTTAAAAGACCATTTTATGGGTGAATGCACAGAAGTTGGTATGTATTTAGCAATGAGCCGTCAAGCAGAAAGAGAAGGCTATCCAGAAGTTGCTGAAGCATACAAAAGATATGCGTTTGAAGAAGCAGAACACGCCGCAAAATTCGCTGAATTATTAGGTGAAGTTGTAACAACATCTACAAAGAAAAATCTTGAAATGAGAGCAGAAGCAGAATCTGGCGCATGTGCTGCCAAAATGGCTATTGCAAAAAGAGCAAAAGAGTTAAACCTAGATGCAATCCATGACACAGTACACGAAATGGCGAAAGACGAAGCACGTCATGGTCAAGGTTTCCAAGGCTTATTAAAAAGATATTTTCAATAAATAAAATCAAAATAAAAAAAAGGCGAAAACAAAAGTTTTCGTCTTTTTTTTATTTTAGGTATTGACTAAAAAAATTTAGCACGTAATATAATAATTGCTGAGGGCGTTTAGCTCAGTTGGTAGAGCGCCTCCCTTACAAGGAGGATGTCAGGAGTTCAAGTCTCTTAACGCCCACCATAAAAAAGACCGAGGTTTTCGGTCTTTTTTATTTTGCATTTTTTCTTCAAATGTTCATATAAATTGACAACGATATTGAGAAAAAATGACAGGATATTTTGAGAAAAATATAAAGCACTCATAACTTGAAAATATAAAATGCATAAATTTTAAAATTTATCTTCATGTTTCTTCATTATTAATTGTAAAATATTGTAAAGTGTGATAAAATATTAAATACAAGAAAAGGGAGAACAAAAAACTGTTCCCCCAGAAATAAATGATCTTAAAGGTGCCTTAATTGGTGCCTTTTCTTCTGTTTAACGGGAATTTCCAAAATTTGCCGTTTGACATTTGGACAACTCCTTTAACAACACGGTAGTTTGTGACTAAATAGAGGATACCGTTTTCCTCGACAACAAATCGTTTCATTTTGTTGGTCACCTTTCTTTTTTTGTATCCCTTGCCAACAATGGCTAACTATATCGACCCAATAGTCAGGAGGTTTATATACTATATTTTTTAAATTCTTTATAATCAAGGTATCTCCCCTTCCTCATGCTAATTTTAATTTTACACTTACAATTATATCAAAAAAAATAATTATTACAACTATTGTTACATTTAACAAAATTAAATTCATAAAACTAAATAAAATTAAAATGTTGATTTTTTTTTATGAATAATATAATATTAAATTGAAAAGGAGTGTCTATGAATGAGAATGTTGCACAAAATCTTATAAAATTGCGTGTAACTAATAAATACACACAAGAATATGTTGCACAAAAATCCAATATTTCACTTTTAGCGTACAGAAATATTGAGAGTGAAAAATCTAACCCTAATTTATCTACTTTAGAAAAAATTGCACGAGTATATAATATTACTGTTGCTGATTTATTAAAAGAAACATCACAACCAATAGCAAAAGTAAGATTTCGAGCATTAGAAAATAAAAACATTAGAAAACGAGAAGATATTATATATGAGGTTTCTTCTTGGATTGAAACATACAATAAACTTGTAAATGTATTAGATAAAAATATTTGTTTTGAATATAAATTGCAAAAAATTGGCAATGCAACAAAAGACCCTATAATAATGGCTCAAATGGCACGCGAAGCTCTTGGACTATCTAACGACGAGACCATTATGGATATTTGTAATTTGATTGAATTTAAAGCCGGAATTAAGATTATGGCAAAACAATTTAATTCAGATAGTTTTTTTGGTTTGTCGGCAGAAGATATTTATGGTGGTAAACTTATAGTAGTAAATACTTGGGATAGAATATCTGTTGAACGTAGAATTTTTAGCGTTGCCCATGAATTGGGCCATATTTTAATGCATTTTAACAATATTCAAAATGATTTAATTACCGAAGATAGCAATGAAGAGAAAGAAGCTAATACTTTTGCCTCCCATTTTTTGATGCCTAATCGAGATTTTATATCAGCATGGAACAAAAGTGCTAATTGCGATTTTGTAGATAGAGTAATTCGTGTTAAACAAATTTTTAGGGTAAGTTATCAAGTTGTACTGTACCGTTTAGCAGAATACATAAAAGATAATGGTATAGATTTTAATGTATGGAAAACTTTTGGGATTTTGTATAGAAAAAAATATGGAGTAAAAGTCGATTGGAAAAAAGAAGTTGAATCTAATCTTGATGAAAATAGTAAAGAGCTTCGAGCCTTATCTAATCAATTTTATTCTGGAGGAAGATTGGCTGAGTTGGTAAAAAAAGCGGTAGATAGTAATAAAATTTCTCAAATTGAGGCTGCAGTTATATTAAATACTGATGCGAAAAATATTTCGGATTTCAAAAAATCTTGGGATACAATACCATTGTATGAACTTAAATAAAATTTGGTAATTATATACAATATTACACTAAACGCTTGAAAGTAGTGTAATATTTTGCTATAATGATATTATAAATCAGGTAAGGGATTTTAATATCATGCTTAATAGAGATTTTAACTCACTCATAGAATTAGTACAAACATTCAAGGATGAACAGACCTGTCTTGAATATTTGGAAGAATTGAGATGGGGAGGTTATGTTGTTAGTCCTTTTGATGAAAGTTCTGTTGTTTATAAGTGCAAAGGCAATAAATACAAGTGTAAAAACACAGGCAAGTATTTCAATGTAAAAACAAATACTCTATTTGATAGTACAAAAATAGAGTTGCAAAAGTGGTTTATGGCTATATGGTTGGTTACTTCTCATAAAAAGGGAATATCATCAGTTCAACTTGCTAAAGATATTGATGTAACTCAAAAAACTGCTTGGTTTATGTTGCAACGCATCCGTAAATGCTTTGGCATTGAAAACGATAACGACCTTGATAATAATGTAGAAGTTGATGAAACTTATGTAGGTGGTAAAAACAAAAACCGACATGCAAACAAAAAGGTTGAAAATTCACAAGGTAGAAGCACAAAAGATAAAATTCCAGTTGTAGGAATGGTTGAGCGACAAGGCAAGTTAAATGCTAGAACAGTTGAAAATGTGCAAGAAGAAACTCTAACTGCTGAAATTATAAAAAATGTAAAAGAAACAGCTAATTTATATACTGATGAATGGCTTGGTTATCGTAACATTTCAAAAATTTATAAACATTCAATAGTAAATCATAATGCAAGAGAATATGTTAATGGTGAAGCATATACAAACACGATTGAAGGCTTTTGGTCTTTATTAAAACGTGGAATATATGGTATTTATCACTTCACAACTAAAAAGCACCTTCAAAAGTATATTGATGAGTTTGTCTTTCGATACAATACTAGAAAACATAGTGAAACAGAAAGATTTGATTTACTATTATTAAATATGGAAGTGAAAACAACTTATAAGGGGTTAGTGTATGGATAAAAAGCAAGTCAAATATGAAGGCGAATTACAACTTGGCAACTTTATAATACCTTGTTATGTTTTAGAAGATGGAACTCGTATCTTATCTGGTCGTGGGATGCAAGAAGCTCTCAAAATGGTAGATGAAGCAGAAGAAGGCAAACAAACATCTGGGACCAGATTACAAAGATATTTGGGGCAAAAAACGTTGGAAGCCTTTATTTATAAGGAAAAAGAGCAGGACCACTACAACCCTATAATTTGTTATAAGGGTTCACAAAGAATTAATGGTTATGAAGCAACTGTACTTGCTGATATATGTGATGCGTTTCTTGAAGCGAGAAAAAATATACCTCTTTCGCCACGACAAAAAATAATTGCAGAACAATGCGAAATTTTAATTAGAGGTTTTGCTAAAGTCGGTATAATTGCATTAGTTGATGAAGCAACCGGCTATCAATATGATAGAGAACGATTTGAACTTCAAAAAATATTGAAGGCTTATGTTTCTGATGAAATATTAAAGTGGCAACTAACATTTACAGATGAATTTTATAGAGAAGTATTTAGACTATGGGGATTGCCTTTTATTCCTAAATATATTAAAAACAAGCCTTCTTTTATTGGAAAACTAACTACAAAATATATATATGACCAGATGCCAGATGGTGTTGTTGAAAAAATCAAAGAAAATATTGGAAGAACAGAAAAAGGTAATTATCGCTATAAATGGCATCAAGGCTTAACTCCAGATGTAGGAAAAGAACATTTGAAAAAGCAAATATATGAAGTAACAACGTTGATGTCTATTTCTAAAACAAAAGAACAGTTCAATGATTTATTTAAGCAAAAATATAACACAGAGCCTGTTCAATTAGAATTTGAATTTAACACTGAAAATTTCAAAGAAAAAAGAAGCAATTTTGATAAATCAATAGAACAAGCCTTAAACTTCAACCCAAACAAAGACTAAAAGAAGTCTTTAATATCAATTTCAAAATATTGTGCTAGGTAGTATAGTGTTTCTGTACTCGCAAGGTTTTTGCCTCGTTCGATACAAGATATATGCTCTCTAGACATATTAACATACTCTGCTAGTTTTTCTTGTGATAAACCTTTTTCTAATCGCAGAGCTTTTACTTTTTTACCTATATCGTTTCTTAACTTACGAATACCCATATAGGCATTGTTTCATGTAATGCAAATATTACAGTAATATTGATATTACATTAAATGACTATAACATAGTAATAACGCATATTTGCATGACTTTGATTATTATTGTAAAGTAAACATGTAAATAGTGTGAGGTGAATATGGAATTTATTGTATTTTTAGTAGTAGGTGCAATAGTTGCACTTTTTAATTTTTGGATTGAAGGAAGTAAATTTTCTAAGAATAGAAAACAATATAAAAATGTATCTGATAAATATTTAAAAAACAAAAATTTTTCATTTTCAAAACGTATAGATATTAGTTTAGATAGTGAAAATAAATTAGAATTTTTAGTTAATGATGATGAAAGAAAGTTTGCGATACTTTCTTGTAAACCTAAAATTAGTTTTCTTTCCGGCGAACAACGCATATCAGAAGAACATTTCAACATAAATATATTTGATTTTTCTGACATGATAAATTTTGAATTATTATTAGATTGTGATGAGGTATTACAAGGGAGAGCACTTGCTTCGACAGGTGGAGCTTTATTATTCGGTGTTACGGGGGCTGTTATTGGTGCAAGTGGACAAAGAAAAGTTTTGAAACAAAACAAGTCTATTGTTATAAACATATTTTTAAATAAAGTTGATTGTCCTCTTATTAGTATTAATTTCCCAACTGTAATTAAAACTGATACTTTATCTATTGAAAATTACGACCAACAACTGCAACAAGCAAAAACACTACAAGGTGTTTTATATTATATAGAACAACAAAACAAAAATATAAAGCAGTCTGTAAAAAGTGAAAATGATATTACAACAAAAATTAAGCAGCTAAATGAACTTAAAGAGCAAGGTTTAATTTCCGAAGAAGAATTTAATAATAAAAAGAAAGATTTACTAAATAATTTATAGAAAAGAAAAAATATAGTTACCATTTTGTCAATTATTGTAAAAAATAAGATAGATAAAAGATTTGCAAATTAAAAATATGTTATTATGTATATATAAAAAAACGAGAGAGAAGATGCACAATTCCCTCTCGAAAGAAAAGGAGATTGAAACACTTGCTATAAATAGTTAGTAAGTGTTTTCTATTTATATTATACACCATAAAACCACCCATTTTTGAACGGTGGCATGCCTTTTAACCTATCAATAATAGTTTGAAGCCAATATTTATAATGTTTTTAACCATTCACGGTTTTTACAAAAATTTATTTATTCCCACCAAACAATTTACACAACAAAATTCATCTGTTATCATGTCATGATTTAGTGTAAAATTATATATAATTACCTTTTTCAATATATTGTTATAGATACTTACTTTAATACATAATGAGTAGCTCTTGCTTTACCAACCTTTTTTAGTATCTTCATTTCTATTAATTCATTAATATCATTATTAGCAGAGTCTTGTGAACAACCACACATCGCAGCCCATTTTGTGGTAGTTAATTTACCAACAAAATCATCTAAAAGTTTATTCAATATTTTCTTTTGTCTTTCATTGAAGTTTTTACCGGCATGTTTTTGCCAAAATTCTGCTCTTTTTAATACTCCGGATAAAACTTCATCACTTGATTTAATAGCCATTAGCAAACTATTCAAGAACCACTCAAGCCACTTTGTTATATCCATAGAGCCTTTTTGAGTCTTTTCTAATACATTGTAGTAGTCTTTTCTAGTTTTTTGTATTTGAGCAGACATTGAATAGAATCTATATTTGCTATCATCACTTCTAGCTAATAGCATATCTGTTAATGCTCTTGCTATTCTTCCATTGCCATCTTCAAATGGGTGAAGAATAACAAACCATAAGTGAGCAATACCTGCTTTGATTAACAAATCGTCTTTATCATCATTATTTATATAGCCTAATAGATAACTCATTTCTTTATCTAAAACATCTGCAGATGGTGCTTCATAATGAACTTTTTCACTACCATAATAACCAGAAACAACTTGCATAGGACCTTGTTCATCATCTCTATATTCGCCTGCTTTTATTTTATACATTCCACTAAAACCAGTTGGAAATAAAGCAGCTTGCCAACCACAAATTCTATCTTTTGTTAGTTCTTTATCATAATTTTGAGTGGCATCAAGCATCATTTCAACAACACCTTCAATGTTTCTTGAAACTTGCTTTTCACCACCTATATCAATACCCAATCTTCGTGCAACAGAAGAACGAACAGATGTTTTATCAAGTATTTCTCCTTCTATTTCAGATGATTTAGTAATATTCTCCGTAAGTATTTGAAGTAATGCATTATTTTTAACATCAAAACCCAATGAATCCATTTTCCCAAGTAAAAAACCTTGTGATTTTTTAATTTCAAGTAACAGATTTTGTATTTTATCTCCGCACCATGTAAACGAGTGCCAATCTGGGTTTTGGTATATGTACATACAAAATATCTCCGAACTTTATACGGAGATTATAGCAAATATCTCCGATAACTTCAAGACTAGTTATCTTCTATCTGTTCTTAAAACCCGTGCTTTATTTAAGATGCTGAGGATATGTGGTTTAAATCTTTCCTCTTGTATAGAACCTGATAAAAACTCTAAAATCATTAGTTCTGTATTAGTAAAATTCACTATATAAGGAATAGAATAATTAATAAATCCCCACTTCTTTGTTTTTGAATTAACTTGTATTTCCCCAATTTGAGGTAAGACATTTATCAAACTATCTCTCATTCTTTCGGCAGTTCTTCTACAAACACGAAACTCTGTTTGAATTTCATCTATTGATAGCCCTTCTTGTTTAGATGCCATTAAGATAAGCAATTCAATTATGTCTGATATTCTTGAGTATCTTGGTTTTTTCTCTAATTTATTCATAATTTAATTATATCGTAGTTTTATTGTTTACACGCAGGCATGTAATAAAGAAGACGCAAAAGTTTACATTTGTGCATGTAAACATTACATGCCGGAATGTAATATGTGATATAATTTCTTTAAGAAATTTGGATAATATGCGATTAACACAACATAACCTATCAAAAATGAGCAAAGAAGGTAAATTGGTATATGAAGAGTTAAGAGAACTCTTGAAATGTGCTGATTTAACCATAAATAGTTACTGCAAACAACATAAAATAACAGTTACAGCAATTATGAATAAGTTATATAGAGAAACTCTAACCTTAAATGAGTTTATTCAAATTGCAAAAAACATTGGCTATAGTGTTTACGCAGAAAACTCTGAAAAACAAATAGAACTAACAACGGCACCCACAACTCTAACATATAAAGATGCAATGAAGTTAGCGAAAACATTAGGGTTTGAGATTAGGTTTATTAAAGTCTAATGCATAATTTGACGAATTGTTTCACATATATCAGAATGAATTTCTTCTCGTTTAAATTCATTAGCTAGTGTTGTATCTTTAAAAGAAACATTATATTGCTCTTGAATAGTACCTTTAATTCTTTTCAAAAGTGTTTTCCCAGAACAAATGCTTACTTTTGATTCTAGTGTTCCCCATTTGCTTTCAACAAGCTGCCTTGATTTTTCAGCAATAGTACTAAAATCATTTCCTCTTGATATTTTCAAAATTTCATTGCCATATTTATCTATTAATTCAATTTTCATTTCTTCCAAGAGATATTCTATAAGTTGAGTAATCTTTGTAGGTGTAGTTACTATTTTCTTACTTAGTCTATTAATTAAACGAGCTATAACTATTGGGTTGATTAAATAATTTTCAATTTCTTTACTATTCCATATGAATAATCTAACCCCACCTGTTTCTGCTGTTACCTTAATTTGGGTATTATTTTCTTCGCAATGATAATCCTTATCTATAATACAGAAATTAGTAATAGCATTTCCCGCTGTTCTTTGAGTAAGTTCACTTGCACCTAAAATCTTTTTCCATTGTGACTTACCACCTAAGTCTAAAATTGGAATTTCTTCAAATTCTTCAAAACCTAATGTTTTAGCAAAACATAACAATATTTTCTTGTCGAGTCCTTCTACGTATAAACATTTACCAATATTTGCAAATTTGATTAGTTCTAAATTCGCCTCGTAACCAATATCATCAATTATTTGTTGAACTGTTTTGTTATCACTTGCATATTTTGATTTTGATTTATTTTTTTCAATTATTAAAATGTTTTTAGGGTCAGTATTATATATAAAAATAAGCGAATGTGTTGATATAATAACTTGTTTTTTTGTTTTACGAAGCAATTTATATAGTTTTTTCTGCAAATCAGCATGTAAATATACATCTGGTTCATCAATTATTAAAGTTGAAGCATTTGCAGAATTATATATAAAAAGAAGAATTTGCATCCACATCTGCAAACCATGCCCCATAACACCAATTTCAGCATTAAAATCCTTTTCTCTGACTAATAAAGTTAATACACCACTATCATTATCTACTTCAGATATTGATAGTTCTGACCAATTTTCTTCAATCAACTTCTTATATTCTAAAAATTCTTCAGCAGTCATATTATATAGTTTGTTTCTAAAATGTTGTGATGTTACAGACAACATTTCACCCTTTTTAATTGTCTCATCTTGTAAAATATTTTCTTCTATATTTAATGGTCCAATTTGGGGTAAAGTTGCAATTTCAGGAAATTCTATAATTTTTGCTCTATTTTTATCTTTTATAATTTTTCCTTCTGAATCTCTTAAAATTACAAATATTTGTTCTTCTCTATTGTAAAAAATTTCAATACTAGTTTTATTTTCAAATTCTATTTTTGCATAGGGTTGTTCTTCGTTATATTTATAAAAGATTGTATGGTACTGTCTTATTAATTTTTTAATATCAGGAGATATTCCTTTTATACGAAATCGACTTTCTTGTGTATGAGTTTCTGTAACCCATTGAGGCAATGATTTATACATTGCATTTTTATATTTTTTTGTAACTAGAGAACATATTCTTAATATTTCAATTAGCGTTGATTTCCCAGCATTGTTCTTTCCAACCATCAATGTTAATTCTTTAAAAGTTATATGATGTTTTTTAAATCCTCTATAATTTTCAATAGAAATTGATTTTATCATTTATTCTCCATTCCCTAACTTTACTTTTAAATTTTCTAAATTCATACTATCACATGACTTATTTCCTCGCATTTGATTTTTAGATTTTTTTAATTTTTTATCCTATCTATTAGGAAAATAAATTATCCGTATGATTTAAGTGGTTATAAAATTGTCATAAAATACAAGTATTATGGCGGAAAAATCTAGAATTGAATGGACAGAATCAACTTGGAATCCTGTAACTGGTTGTACGAAAATCAGCGAGGGATGTCAAAATTGCTATGCTGAACGCATGGCAAGAAGACTGCACGCAATGGGACAGAAAAAATATAAAAACTGTTTTCAAGTAACTACCCATGAAGATTGTCTAAATGAGCCTTTATCTTGGAAAAAGCCTCAAATTATATTTGTTTGTTCAATGAGCGATTTATTTCATAAAGATGTGCCTGATGAATTTATTATAAAAGTTTTTGAAGTTATGAATAAAGCAAAATGGCATACATTTCAAGTTCTTACTAAAAGAGCAGAAAGACTTGAAAAAATTGCACATAAGTTAAAATGGACGAAAAATATTTGGCTTGGTGTAACGGTTGAGTCAGATAATCAAAAACAACGTATTCCATATCTAATAAATACACCTGCACATATTAAATATTTATCAATAGAGCCAATGATAACTGAAATTAAAGATTTGTCGTTAGATAATATTAACTGGGTCATTGTTGGTGGTGAGAGTGGACCAGGTGCAAGACCAATACAAGAAAGTTGGATTACATCAATACGAGATAATTGTATTGAAAATAAAGTACCTTTTTTCTTTAAACAATGGGGAGGTGTAAATAAAAAAAGAAATGGAAGTTTATTACAAGGTCAACTATGGAAACAACTTCCCTTGTGATGATTTTTCTATAACTTCAATCTTTAATTGTTCCATATTTTTTCTACTTTTACTAATTTCTGCTTTTTTAAATTTTGTAGAATCATTTTTATACAAAAATTCTTCTGGTGCTGATATTTTAATTTTCCCTTGCACTGATAATTCTTGTATTTTATTAATCAAATAATCAGATGTAGGCACAAATAAATGGTTATTAATAATATTTTTCCAAGATAAAAAGTTTTTTGTAATATATATAAAAAGTTCACTAAGATTTTTAGAATTACTGTCAATAATAATATTTAGCATATCTTCATTTTCAAACAATTTATGTTGAGGTGCATAATTTCCATATAACTTTAATGCTTTCTCATATGCATTTAAAAAAGAATCCACCAATTTTAAAGAATTGGTTGCAAATACCAAATAGAAATAATCAGCAGTAATTAATTTTTTATTTACAGTAGTTGGAAAAGATACACCTATAATAAATTCTTTAAGTTTTGAATAATTTTCAATAAGTTGTGATTGAAATTTTTCTGAAAAATCTTCTGTTTCAAACTGTTCTTTTGTGATATTAAGTGTTTTACATATTCTATCTACATCATTATCGCAAGCTCTACCGTGTTGACGCGACAGTGTTCTATATGTATAAAAAGCCAAAACGTCCTTTAGTCTGCAACTATCTTGCAATAGGTCTATAAATGGTTGTAAGTGTAATTCTGTTGAATATTGGTCAGCAAATACAAATCCCCAAGAAGAAGCATTCAAACATTTTTTTATATCATTACTACAAAGTTCCCAATCTTTTGCTTCCGCAATATATTGTATCCTATTATCATTAGTTTGTTTTTCTTTTATTGACAGTAATTTATTAAGATTTTTAATATTAGCAACTTCTTTATCAGTTAATATCATTCTTAAATTTTTAAAATAATTTCTACTGTTTAAGTGATTTGCCATAATATCATAAACTAATAATGGCGAACCTTGTTCTCCATTTCCGAATTCACCATTCCCTGCAAATAAATCAAAGTAAGAATAATTATTATCAGTTTTAAATGCAGCACATTTCCCATTCGCTATTGAAAGGGACATTTTAAATGTTTCAGTTAATAGCAAATGTTTAATATCTGTTTGTAATTTTTTTTCGTTATTAAAATATTTTTTGTTACGTTTGTCCATATCCCTTCCCCATAAGATGCTTATGATATTTCAATATTATCATAATATTTTTTGTTGATTTTATTTATAAACATTTTCTTAATTTTTCAAGTTGACCGTTGGGGGTAGCGTAGGCAATGTGGATTTCATCTGCTATTTGAGCAATATATTCATTACGTTTTACACAGGTTTCTTTGGTTTGATATGTTACTTCGTCTGGGAAGAAGAACAGGAATAATAGTCTGCCCTCATCTACCATTTGTTGTTCTTCTTGTGAGATATGTTTGTACTTACCTCGTGCAGGAACTTTGATTATCGGCTGCGTTCCTTTCTTTAAGAAGTTGAATACGTCTTGCTCAATTTTGGTGTGGAAACTAGATATAACACACTTACCTTCATCCCTCATCTTTGTTGCCCAGTCGTAAGACTGAATGATAATGTCAGCAGGGCATTTATGAGAACAGAGAAATGCCGTCTTATGAACATTAAGAATATCAATATTGCCTATGTATGAAACAATATCATTATCATTCATCTTCACCACCATTGAGGGAATCGCCCATACGATATTTAATATCATAATTAATAATATAGTCTAATTCTTCTTCTGTAAGACCATAATGTTTTGCAAGAACTTTATCTATCTCATTAATTAATTCTTTTGATAATGAGGGTTTGAATATCCTTTGTTGTCTTTCCCCAGTGGTCTCATAGCTTTGTTTTTTATTTTCTGCATTTGTAGTAAGACTTTTACAATATTCCATTCCAAGTTTTTCAAGTTGTGCATTATAGGAACATTTTTCATAATCAAATGGAAAATTAAAAATCATATAATCTTTACAGTTGTACATATCAAAATGTAAAGTATAGTAAAACCACCATAAATTTGATGATAATACAGATATTAAAGTGTATTTATCATATTTCTCTTGGAAACATTTACTTTTGTTGCATTTACTTTCTGTATTAAAGTCAGTATCATAAAAAATTTTAAAGTATCTACCACCTGCTGTACGATAAAATATTTCTTGATTAGTTGATAATTTACTTGGTTGTAGGTATGTAGATATATTATTTTTCTGTTTTAATATTTTTGATAATATTTTTGTATCTCTACAAGTTTCAAATTTAGGTATAGCATATTCAAACAAATAGTTCTCTTTAGAAGTTTGATTAT
>JAFQOI010000075.1 GCA_017403285.1 bacterium | reverse complement strand
ATGTCCGCACAAAAACGAATTCTTACTCAAAAACATCCCCGAAATAAAATCAAAATCGAGAAAAGTGAATAGTCCTCTATAGCAACCGTTGTTTCATAAGAGACAGCGGTTGCTTCTTTTTAAAGGATAATAATAAATTATGATTAGAAAAAATGAGGTGTTTATTGTGAAAAGAAATATGTTGAATTCAATAAAAGGGAAAACCATCGCCATAGTATATATATTTGAGAAAGAAGATGCAGAAGGTTTTGGACATTTCTTAGTGTGGAAAGATAAAATATTAACTGGATGGTTAAATGCTGTGTATGAAATAGAATGTTTACCATACATAATCGATGTTAGAACTTTTATGCAAAAAGCAAGCAACTATTCTTTGCCACACATTGACTATGTTATAAACCTAAACAGCGGATGTAATACATTATCTACTATGGGATTGGTTCCATCAATTTGCAGTTTTCTTAATATTCCATGTATTCCTTGCGATGCTACAGCAATTCTCGCAACAGAAAACAAAAAGATTTCAAATTATGTGGCGTTAGGCTCACAATTACAAACCCCAAAATTTCTTGATTCAAAAAACAATTTTGGTGTTTATCGTCCAATTAATTTAGGGAACAGTATTGGGATAGAAGTGGCTCATTTCACAGATTTTAATCGTAATGGTATATATCAAGAATTTATTCCTGGATACGATGTAACCATTCCAGTTGCATTTAATTTTATAACAAAAAAGATTGATATACTTCCACCAACATTATATTATCCAAAAACATTAGATCAAAATTGGATATTCGATGAAAAAACAAAAGAAAAAGATAGAGGATTAGCAAGACTTCAATTTTTAGAAATTGAAGATAAAACTAAAAGTGAAATTATAAACTTTTTTGAAATATTTGACATAAAAACATATGGTCGAATTGATGCACGTATGAAATGTGAAAATAAATTGTCAGGAACTGAAACCCAAACCCCTTTTTCTTTTAAAAATTGCTATTTTCTTGAAATAAACTCTATGCCAACAATTGAAAACGAGGATGGTTTTGATCTTGCATTCAAAGCTGTTCAATCAAATGAAAAACATAGTTTCTATGAATGTATAAATGAGTATAAAAACAATGTGAAACACCCAACAATAAATGGTTTTCTTTTAGCTACATCAATAATCGCTATCTCTACATCCAAGTGCTAAAATCAAAAGGATTAAATCCATATCTTAGAATAAACTCTTTTCTTTTTCCTCTTGCAGTATTTGATATTTTAGGAATATCACAGGTATTCAATAGTGGAAATTTTTCAGAGTACTTTGCGGCTAAATACTGCATTTGAAGTATTCTTTCTGATGCACAAAGTAAGTTTCGCTTAAATGATTCATTAATTAAGTCTTTAACAGGATAAGTATTAATAATTTCATATCCAAGTGATGGGTTTTGACGATATGCTACCGAAAGAATGTTTAATAAATAATCTGCCGATAAAAAAGGTAGTTTTTTTGTGCCCATCCCATCAAAGATTTGGCGAACAAGAAATCTAATGCGATTTTCATCAATATTGCAAAACGAGTAACTTTCAGCAATTAGTTTATTACTTTCTAATGCCAGTTTCTGTACTGTTCTGTTTTGGTATTTAGCATATTCAAGACCTCTGTTAAATATTTCAATTGCTTCTGTTGATAAACCACAATACAAATATGCAACCCCCACATTATTAAATATGTGTGTCAAACCAACCATACCAGGCACGTTGTTAATAGCTTCAACAGACATATTTCTAAACTCTTCTATCGAAACTCTTTCTGAATAGAATTGCTCAATTAACATATTATTTTTACAATAGATTGCATGATCTTCCATGTTGTTTTTTCTAAATATATCATATGCTTTACTATATAGATTCATTTTTTCATTTTGAGTACAGCCCGGAATTAAATCAGCACATTTATAAACTTGAGCCAAAAGTATATCATTATTTAAGGAAGTAGCCAATTCTCTCGCTTTAGTAATGTCGTTCCCACCACTATCATTACAAAAAACCCTGTATAATCTTGTAACACACTCCATATTCCTTAAGAGGATACTATCCCTTTCATTATTAGGCGAATATTGAGTTATTGCTTTTAACGTGTTGCTTAGCTGTTGACTAACTTCTTCTTTTTCATCCATTAGCAAATTTGAACGAAATCGAAATAACAACGGACTAAATTCAGCTACAACAGGGTTATCTACCCACTCGCTATTTGACAGTATTTCCAATCTTGTATTTGAACATGTGCTATAACATTGTTCTGAGTATGAATCAATAAATGATGTTATATCTTCTGCACCACAATTTAATACTTTATAGGTGATTTCTTCTCCACTATTGCGAATCATTTTCACATTTATACCATTCGGACATTCTGAAAGCAATTCTTTAGCTCTTTCAAAATCGTTGTCTTTTAAAAGAATTATAATTGCAGGGCGCAGAATACTGTTTTTATGTATATTTATAATTTTTGTAAGTGATTTTTTAGTTACTTCGCCCTCCTGAATTATTATAGGATCAATAATATTAGGTCCTGCTGCTTGATGTTCTGTTACAGTGAATAATTTGCACAGCGAAGTTATTATGTCAGCTATGGATGCTATATAATTACCTGTTACTATATTTGCTATGCTTTTAGATACAGGAGTAACACTTTCTTGTATTTTGTCAACAATTTTTCTATAGAAATGCTTTATCTTTTTCTCGGAATCAAAAAAATGGTCCGTATTAACAAATTTATTTAAATATTCATGTCCTTTTCCAACTACAAACCGCTGTTCTACAACAAATATCGTGAAAGTGTTCGTATCGTTGTAAAATATTTTTTCAACTTCTAACATTTTATTGACTCCCTCTTACTTTGACTGTTGTGTTTTTTTATCATAATAGATTAGCAAACGATAATTTATTATTATCCTTTAAAAAGAAGCAACCGCTGTCTCTTATGAAACAACGGTTGCTATAGAGGACTATTCACTTTTCTCGATTTTGATTTTATTTCGGGGATGTTTTTGAGTAAGAATTCGTTTTTGTGCGGACAT
>JAFQOI010000074.1 GCA_017403285.1 bacterium | reverse complement strand
GGTTCTTACGCTTGATTGGGTATAGAACTATAAAAATTTAATAAATCAAATATATTTTTGGAAGATTTTAAAGAAAAAATCGAAAAACATTTTTTAAACAGATTGACTAAATTACATCTTCCATATAAAATACGTTTGATAAGTTTGAATTTGTTGTTGTTTCCTTCAACAAATCCAGAACTTTCTGAAAAAGATATTGCTGCTTTGATCGGTGCGATATCTTTTTTTATGCTTTTAATAAAACCACTAATACCACTCTTTACATTTTCGATATTATCATCTTCTTCAACAATTTCACCAGTATCTTCATTTGCGACAATTTCGGATTCGTATTTTTTTATGAAATTATCTAATAGAACTTCTTTCTTTTCAATAAAAATATTATAAAAATCATTGTAAACATCTATTATATTATTAATCACTAGATATTTTTCTTTTATTATTTGGATATATTTATCTATATTTGTATCTTTCTTAATTATCTTATTTTTTGTAGTGATATATTTTAACAAATCATTTCGTTTAATTATTGCAAGTCCTGGAATTTCAATGCTTTGTGTAAATGTCATTATATTTAGTTTTTCATTGAAATTGTTTACTGAAATTCTACTTATAAGTTGCTCTATTGAACGTTCGGTACCAGAAAAACCTTTATATTTCGCATACTCTTTTATTACAACTGGTTTAATTCTGTCTTTAAGCATTTTAAATACCATATTTCTATATCCGTTTATTTTTGATTTAACGGATTTGTATTCCTTTGGCTTATCAGGATTGGGTATATCTTTTCCACTTAATTCGTAATATTTCTTTGCGGTTGCTGATGATATATTAAATCTTTTTGCTAATTCATTGTATAGTTCTTTTTTCTTTTTGAAATTCAATGTTTTTGCATATTCTTTTAATTCCAAAATTAATTTTATTTTTTTTTACGATTTTCTGCTTGAATCAAATGATGTTTATCATTAGGCTCGGAACTTTTATTATTAAACTTTATAATATACCCATTTTCATCTACAGGCGGAGTATCATCGTACTCTAATTGTTGTAAAATTTGCTGTTCAACAGTTGCTTTGACAATTATATTATTAGGCCTTTCATCTAGTATTTTCCCATCTAATATATAAATGTTTTCCGGAATTTCTTGCTTGAATATTTCTTTGAATCTATCTACTAAATTTTGAAACAAATGAAAACGGTCAGCTATCTGAATAGTTTCTGGCAATACTTCATTAATGGCATTTGCGTATGATGTCGCTCTATCACGAGCGATTTTTTTAATTTTCTTATGGTTTTGTAACCATTCTTTTAATGTCTTCCCATCTCTACCATCAAGTAAAGCTAACATATGATGATCTTTCATATCGTAAATGACAGTAGCGTATTTCATTCCTTTTCTAATAGAAACATCATCTAATCCGATTTCTTCAACATCAAGTTCATCTTTAATTTCTATATTTTGATATAATCTTCTGACAGTATCATTGCTCACATTTATACCAATCAATTTTAGTACTTTACTTGTAGTTTCGTCTGATAAAAATAAAGAAACTGCAAATATTAAACATTTAAGTTCATATGTGAATTTTTGCTTTGGACCACAATATTTAATATCTTGTCTAAATACTTTAACAGGACATTCTTCATTTAGACAATTAAATTTATAAAAATTAACATTAATATATGTTGGTTTCAAATGAATAGGAACAAACTGTATTGTTCTAGTACATGTTGCATGCAGGCTATTACTGACCATTCCACAATGAGGGCATGAACAGTTTATTACTTTTGATTTTAAATAATAAATATTTTTATTCTCTGTTTCTTCAAAGTTATAGACCTTAAAATCACCACCAAACAAATTATCATTTACATTGTAAATGTCATATTTTTTAAATCTCATTTCATCCAACTCCTCTCAAATATATTATACAACAAATACCCGATTAGGAGAATAATAAAACAATAAAAAAATAAGATAATTATATTTCAAATCATCTTATTCTAAAATATTCAATTTATGTTCTATACCCAATCAAGCGTAAGAACC
>JAFQOI010000073.1 GCA_017403285.1 bacterium | reverse complement strand
TTATTGAGATCAACATATCCTGGAAGGGAATATAAATATTTATCCCATTCCCTTCGATATTCATCATATTTTTTAAGTGAACCTTTTTCTTCATCATCACTGTCATAATCTATTTTATTGATATTGTTATTTTCATTTGATTGAATTGAATTACTTTCTTCTTCTGACATTTCATTTTCACAATCTTCTTGATCATCAATATCATCAATATCTTTATTTTCCTTTGATTCCATTTTACTTTCTTTCTTTTCTGTCTTTGGTTCAACTTCAAATACAACATTTTTCAATGGTGAATTATTTCTTAAAGCATCAATCAATTCTCCATCATCCAACATGTCTTGTTTTGATACGATCTGCCATATACGAATTTGTTTCTCCACCTGTTTTCGTTTTTGTCTTGGAAGTTTTTTCTTTTCGACCACCTCATTATATTTTATTCTTTCCATGTCAATAACTTTGTTTAATGCTGGTATCAATTCCCAAACTGGAGGATGATTTAAGCGATAAAGCCGATTGAGCATGGAGTGAAAGGACTCCAGCCAGTTGTTTGTCCTTACTGGAACATCCATCAAATTCCATTGCGATATCTTATATCTTCCAAATAAATAATTATCTTTAAAATAAATCAATAATTTTTTATCCAATTCCGATTTATATTTACCTTCCAAATATTTTATTATCGATTCAATTCTTTCTTCTTTTACCAATGGCAACATCATTAATGATCTTGCAAGTTCATAAAATTCCCCTTTTTGTGAATACTCCTCTTTCCCCAATACCTGACATCTCCTATATAAGTTCTGAGAATAATGAAATAGACAACATTTCCTCTGAACACTTTTTGGAAAAAAATTGAATCCACATATCTCAAAATCAGACATCACAATAGCTTTTGTGTTCAAAATATCAATTCCCGTTTTGTTCTTTATTACATTGAAAAGTTCTTTGTAAATTTTCTTTGATTTCCCCTTCAAAAGCTCATAAAACACAGGGAAGACAGCTCCACCCTTTAAACAATGAATGGAATATAGCTGTTTATAGAGTGGAGTTGGTGCAATTTTCCAAGTCCCATCAAAAAATACCATTTTCGTCGTTTCGCACAAACTAAAAAGATGAGGATCTCCAAGTAAAATAATGTCACTACTAAACTCAATTATATACATTTTGTCTTCTTCTTCTATATGAATGTCATCGAAACATTTTTCTTTTTTGTGTCCTCTAATTTGTTTTCTTATTTTCTTTTCTGTGGTGCTTAAACGATTAGAAGTATTCGTAATATATTGTTCTTTTGCTATACTTTTTGCCTTTCGTTTTTTGTTTGCTTCGATTTCAATAGCATCATTTATTTTTTCGTCTTGAACCATATTCCAAAATGTTACAGAATGGTTATGACTAGCTGGTGAACCACTTGTGTACCTCATGGAACCGAAACCATCAGTTTCTGCTCTTACAATGCAATCTTTGAATGGGCATCGATAATATATTTTACGATTATTTTCTATTCTGTACCCGTCTAATAGGCACACTGATGTGTTACGTTGTCCTGATATCCAACTTATTCTTGGTATGTTTAATTTTTCTCCATTTTTTTCAATTATTTCAACATCATATTCTGAGCATATGAATGTTCTAATATCGTTTGAATAAATAATTTTATTATTTTCATCAAAATTAATTGGATTTAATTTAAATTTATTATCCAAAGGTACATATGCCTTTTGATTTCGATATTCATTTATTTTATTCATTTTCTCATTGTTATTATTATTAT
>JAFQOI010000072.1 GCA_017403285.1 bacterium | reverse complement strand
GATTGTTATTTTCTTTAATCCACTTTAAAACACGAACATACTCATAAAATAATTTACTTTCATCACCTTTCAAACCCATTCCATTTCCAGCCCTACTTAAATTTTGACAAGGGCTTCCACCAATTAATAAATCTATTTTTGGTAAAGTTTTTAAAACATTATCATCAATTTTACAAACATCGCCTAATTGAATTGTATTTGGAAAATGTCTTTGAGTAAGTTGAATGCAGTTTTGATTAATTTCACTAGCATAATAATTATCAACTTTTATATTGGCACGTTCTAATGCCAATTGACCACAACTAATTCCATCAAATAAGCTTAAAACGTTCATAATAAAACCTCCCTATTATATTTCTTTTAATATAATAGGGAGATTAAAAATCTTATTTTATTTATAATCTTTACCTGTGATTTTTTTGTATTCTTTAATCGCTTGATTAATATACCACTCTTTATCTAGTGGATAATTATCAATTGTTTTATCTCGAATATCACCATTTTCATAGAATGTATGTTGGGGTGTATTGGCGAATTTATCAGGTGTTTCTTTATCTTTTTTCCATTTAAAAAATTCAGTGTCATTAACGTTAGTTGAAGCAAATACACGATATGTTTTATGTGGTAATTCAATCCCGTTATGATATGCACATTTATAATTACCTGTTACTTTATAAGTTTTAGCAAACTCAATTAATCTATTTTCATTGTTAATATAATCTTCCAGTGGTGTACCATTAACTAAATACTCCTTCAATGCTTTTGGGATAATAGGTAAATCGTTATCCAATGGTTTTGGTTGTTTTAAAGCACCTTTACACTTTATTTTACCTTTTGAAGTAACAAGTAAATACGTATTTACGTCACGTTGGATTAATAGTTGAGCCATATCTAGTTCCATTGTATATCTTGTTCGTTTTTCCCATTTTTCAACTTCTTTTTTTGCTAATTCTAGTGTTTTCATATCTTCAAATTTCCAGTAAGTACCGTCAGTGTTATTTTGTAAAAGTTCCGCTTTATCACCACAAACTGATTCTATTTTTTCGACTAAATCTAATAAAAATAATTGATTATATATGCAAACCCGTCTTGCCTGTCGTGGATCATACATGGGTGAATATTTATCATTTAAAATGCCGTATGTTGAATTAAGCACAATTTTTAATGGTGCTTGTTTTGGATCACTTTTCTTTTTTAAATCAATTCTCAAATCACGAATTTCTCTATATTTATTAGCGTTTTTAACATTTCTACTCATCAAATCATATTCAATAATAGTTGATGGATAAAGCGATGCAACATCCCAACAAGCAATAATTCCTTCATAACGTTGTTTTACTGTTGAACCATGAATACCACCTAACGCAAATATATGTTTGACTCCTGCCACTTCTCTTTCGTATTTCGCTTTTGGTTTTTGTATCTCATCACTTAAAAACCAATCAACAACGTCTGTATAATTTTCTATGATTAAATTATCAGGTAAAACAATATCCCATTCATCATCTCGTTTAAAATCTGGTCTTTGTGCTTCAAGTATTGTCGCTGATATTTGTGCCTTTGTTTTGGTAATATTAATTAACGGTAAATCAAACATTTCAATTAAACCCATCATTGATTCAAATTCATCTTTGCTTTTTTCAAATACTTCAATGGTTGCTAGAACATCTTTACGACAATAATCAATGGTGTCTTGCAATTCCTCTTTTGTCATTTTACGGTCTAAATTGAAGTCTACATTTGTTTCACGAATATCTAATCCTAAAAAACTTTCTAGTGTTTTCAACCCATTAAAACTTGTCATACAATCAAAAAATATTAATGGTATCTCATGATGTTTTGGTATTAATTGATAACCTTTTTTACCATGTTCAATTAACCCCTGACTAACCCTGTAAGGGTTTAAATCTTTCAATATTGCTTTGAACACCCACTGGTCGTACATTCTTCCGTTATAAAACACTAAAATAACATTATTTTCATTACACATTTTATAGAATTTTTTCAATTTTTCAGAATCATTACAGATACATATTTCTTTTTTTGTATTATAATCAATAAAGTAAAACAACCAATCTTCCTTCATAACTTCGGAATCGGCAAATATTAATTTATAATCTTTCATTATAATCACCTCAATAAAATATAAAAAAGTCATGTAATTTCTTACATGACTATCTGTTTCTGAAATAATTATCACGTAGCTCTTTACCCTTACTACATTTACCACAAAACGAACACAAGTTAGTACAAAAAAATGGTTCATCGCAATTAGTTTCCCAAGTATCAAACACATCTTTCGATTCAATCATTTCAATAGTTTCAATTACCCACTCTTTACAACGTTTTTTGCTTTCATCTGATAATGGATAATAAACATAAGCTTCTTCAAATTCCTCATCTGTTAATTCGTTTCTAAGTACCATTTTTTTACCACGTTTTGTTGGTATCATACCGTATTTCATCATATTCCATGATACGTCTTTTACAGTAAAACCTTGTTGCTCCATAGCGATTGCGTATATCAACAATTGATTACAATGTTCTTCGATTGCTTTTTTAGAATATTTACTTGATGTTTTTAAATCAACTATTGAAACTGTTCCATCTTCATTGTGAATTAAAAT
>JAFQOI010000071.1 GCA_017403285.1 bacterium | reverse complement strand
AGGTGTTTCCGAAGAAAAAATTTAGTTGAAATTTTATAAATAAAATGATATTCTAAACCTGTAAAAAGGAGAATATATGAAAAAGTTTATAGTTTTATCTTTGATTTGTTTTTTAGTACAAAATACAGCACAAGCTAAAGATTATGCTCAGCAGTATTTAAAAGAGATGAAAAAATCTCAAAAATATAGTGCTACATCAAATTATTTTGAAGATTCTGTGAGTAAGCAAGCTGAAAGCAAACCGGAAAAATTAAAAGATCCAAAATTGGTTAAAATCGGTAACTATAAAGAAATATCAAATGCTGATTATAAAGCAAAGATAGCGAAAGATAATGCAAAGTATAAAGAGGTTTCAAAATTTTTAACATCAAGAAAGGTTGATGATTATAATGTACAAGCTTATGGCGAAGATTTTTATAAAATATATAGAATTGCAGAAAAAATAATAAGAGCAAATAAACTGGATTTTATTAATTGGCGGTTGGTTGTAGAAGTTGATTCAAGTTTTAACGCTTATACTTCTGAAACAAACAGTATTGCAATTCATACCGGAGCAATTGATACTTTGATTAATAATGAAGATGCTTTGGCATTATTAATAGGTCATGAAATAGCACATTCAATGCTCGGACACAAGGCAAGAAAACAAGAAATCTTGGTGAAGCTTGATAAAATACAAAGAATTTGCAGTCAAGAAGTTTATATGATAAATTATCGTAAATTTGCGGCTGAATCAAGAAAAATGGAATTTACAGCTGATACAGAAGGCGCAATATTAGCAGCAAGAGCCGGTTATGATTTGGATAAAGCAAAAGAAACTTTGGCTTATATAAATACTTTGGGTAATGCAAATGACGGTTTATCAACTCATCCTAAACCTGAGGACAGAATAAAGAGTTTAGCTGAAAACAGAAAATATTTTTTAGAGGAAGAATGGGCAAAACAGGGTAAATATAATATTTACAACTCTAATGTTTTAACTTGTCAAAAATCATCTTCAAGAAATTCTTTAACAATTTTAAGAGGAGAATTATCTGGGCCGGAAGCGTACTATAGTTTGGAAAGCCCTGATCAAATGTATTTGCGTTATGGTTACAAGTCTTATTTAAACGGTGAATATAAAGATGCGGTTAAGTATTTGAAAAAATCTATAGATGAAAATAAAGGAAATTTTGTTGCTCATTTGTATGCTTCTTATGCTAATGAGTATTTGTACAAACAAACAGGAAAAGATAAGTTTTTAAAACTTGCTAAAGAATATGCATATAGTGCAAAAAATCTTGCTCCTGACAATGAGTTTGTAAAAGAACAGATTCTGGCTTTGTAATATATTTATGGGGGGATTATGATTGAAGTCTTAATTCCCGCAGATTCAAAATTTAAAGAATATGAAAATCAAATAAGAGTTTTGTATGAAGTTAATCAAGAAAAGATTACTGATACAAACTCTTTTGATTTTGTGCGGGATAATACTTTTTTTTATTTGTTTTTAAACGATGAAGAAATAATCGGAGCGATTTATTTCTTCAAAACAGAAGGTAAACTTTTTCTCAACGCTTTTTCCAAGCCCAAAAGGCATCTTCTAAATCTTTCGTGTTTAAATCTTTCACTCTCCTGGTTTAATTGCGATATTTATGCGGAAGCTCAAAACAGAGCTTCCGCATTTACTTTATTAAGATGCGGATTTAAGCGGGTCAAAGGAAATTTGTTTGTTTATAAAAAATAATTGAAATTAAAAAATGAGCAAGAGCTCAGAAAGGGAATTTATTATGTCATTTGAGTACATTATTGAAAAGGACAATACTACACAGAAATTATCAGAAGAGCTTGAAGGAGCTTTGATAAAAGATGTGTCATCAACATTTGTTTCGTTAAATGCAGAAAGGGCAACTAATCTTGAAATGGCTTCAAAACTTGCCAATGAGATATTCTTTAAAAATGATTTTAAGTCGATTACAGATAAAACAAAAAAATGGAAAGCTAAGGTGAAAATGTGTAAAACTTTTATGTTTTATCAAACACTTAAGGCGTTTATTTGGAGAAATACTTATGCGAATGTGAATTCTATGTTTGATGTTTCCGGCGAAAATCATGATTCAAATAATATATCTAATAAACAAAAATCAATGTTGGTTGATATTTTAGAAAAAATGAACTATCAAAAAACTTGTGACAAAGTTATTGACAATGCTCTTTTGTATGGTGAATTGATTTCTTTCACTGCTTGGAAAAAGAATTATGAAGAATATCGTCGCCCGATTGAAGTTTTTAAAAACATGTTTTCTCAAGATTTTACTAAATTACCAAGAATATTAGAGGCAATAAAACAAGGTAAAAACTATTGGACTGATACAAAGAAAATCTATGATAATCCTTATATTTATCCTGTTAATCCTGCAGATATTGTTTTCGATACAGCTCAAGCTGATAACTGGGACGCTTGTCCAAAGATATACCGTACATATAAAACAGCTTCAGACATTATTAACAATCGATATTATACGCTTACCGAAGAGGAAAAAGAAGAAGTTCAATCAATGATTGCGAAATCAAAATCCGGTAAACTAAATTCTTCTAAATCGTTTGAATCTGAGGATGTTGTAAACGGTTCGACAATTGAAGTCCTTGAACATTGGGGTGATTTAAAACTTGCTGACGGAACGCTTTTGAAAAACTGGCATGCAGTTGTTGTCGGAAGAAAATTTTTGGTAGCTTTCGGTAAAAATGAACGATTGATTAACCCATTTTCTTATGGTGCATTTATTACCGATCCTGATACAAAACGTGGTATAAGTCCGCTTTATTGTGTATTGTCCTTAGCGTTACTTCAAGAAGATTTGCTTAATCGTACTTGTAACTTGCAAGCGCTTAATGAAAATCCTCCGTTACTTGCACCTGAAGGCTTTTTTGATGAAGATGAAATTGAACTTTATCCGGGGAAAATTATTGAATATGGTGATAATTTGACTCCGACGGCAGCTTTTCAACAAATGAACTTTAATGCGTCAGTATTTTTGAATGATATTACATTCTTGAATGATTTAATGGCAGAGGTTTCCGGTATTTTTCCTAATATGGTCGGAGCGGTTGAAACATCGGCTGCAAAAACTGCAACGGAAATAAATACAAAAACACAAGGGCAAATGACAAGATTGTCTATGCTTGTAGATACAATCAATCAAGATTTTATAATCCCAAATGTTGAAAAGGTCGCAAAACTATGTGCTGATTTTAAATCCGGCATTGAAACTATTTTTGTCAACAAAGAAAATAAACAAGAAGTTATAGAAATTGATGATGCGGTTCGTCAGGGCGAATATAAATATACTTATTCAGATTCTTCAAATACAACATTAAAATCAGAGCAAGCTGATTTGTTGGTACAAGCCGTTGAGAAGTTTGCTCAAAAAATTCAGCTTAATCTTGAAGAAATATTTATTTGGTTCTTTGAACAAAAGGGTGTTGAAAATCCGGAAAGGTTTTTAGCAAGCGGGGTTAACTCTTCGATGTTGTCTCAACTTCCTGTTCAAAACTCCCCTGATATGTCATTGAATCCCCAAACAGTTCAAGAAGTGCCTCTAGAAAATCAGTCTTTGAATGAGGATTTAGTAAAAATGTTAGAAAATATGAAAAATAGTAAAGGAGGTCAATAATGGTATTTTTCGGTGAACGATTTCGACGCGATGACGAAGAAGATATTTGAGAAGAATTAAAATATTGGTTAAAAAATCCAATCACCAAAGCTGAGCAAATCCAAAGAGATGTTGAAATAAATAATTACATTGAAACTGTGCTCGAAAAAGCTTTTGGTGATTAAATTTTAGCCAAAAGGAGCATAGCTCCTTTTGGCTTTCAATGTTTACATGTATTATAAAATTTAGTAAAATTTAATTATGAAAAAATTTATTTTATTAATATTGTTT
>JAFQOI010000003.1 GCA_017403285.1 bacterium | reverse complement strand
TTCCCTATTAACAAGCAATCAAAAATGTAAATATTAAATATACAAGAGTAAAAATGAATACAAAAAATAAATAAATCTACTAAATTATTAGAGTAATATGAATATATTATAAATAGAAATAAAAGCAATTTTCAATTTTTTTATTTTTATGACTTAAAATAAAATATGATCAAATCAATCGTCATAAAACTTAATCAACATAACAAAATCATTCCCAGTTTATTAATTTATATATTGAATTTTGCACAGATCTCATCATCTAAAAAATATTTTTCGAAAAAATTTGTAGAAAAAAGTAGGGTTAACAAACTTCAAATACTCTAAAATAAATGATAAAAATAAAAATTAAATGAAAAGAGCGACGAACATCATAATCATCATCAAAATGTTCATAGCAACACTTCCATTATTATTTTTATTTGTGTTTCCTGATGGTTTATTTCCACTATCTTTTGGTGGATTACAAACATCAATAAGACATTTTTGATTCTTGTGATCAAAGACATATCCAACATCACAATGTGAAATAACACATGTGGTTGTCCATTCTCCATTATCACCACAAAGATATCCTCCACGTGCATTTTTATCTTTCTTTTGTACTGTAGCATCACATTTAGAATCAACTTTTACTAATCTCTTGTTCTTTGGATTACATTTTGTTTTGTATTTTTCAACTAATTCAAGTGTTTTTGTTGTGAATTGATCAAGTTTTGCATCATCATATGATGTGAAAGTTGTTCTTTCATCAATTTCATCAATGAGGAATTCTTTTGGAACTGTTTCAGTGTATTCATAATTATATCTGAATGATTCAGCAAAACTAACACCAACACTAATTCCATATGCATCTAATTCAAATGGTTTATTTGTCTCTTTAAATTGATTACTAAGAGTAACAACAGCTGTTGGTGATTGACCAACTTCAAATTTATCTGTTCCAGTCAATCCGGGATCACCATCAAAACCAACCATAATAGCACTTCCATGTTCTTTCATTCCTTTAGCTGTAACTGAACAACATGAGAAACAATATGAATCAGTATAAACAACAATTTCTGTTGGTTTTCTAATATTCTTCATTTTTATATTTGCGGCTGGTTCAAAACCATCTGTTGTAATTTGTGTTATTTTATGTGTAACATCACCATATTTAATTTCTCTTGGTTTATCATAGAAAGTTGTGTTTTTACCAACTTTTTTACATGTATTAAGATCAAAACAAAGATCAATATATCCTGATGCCATAATTCTTTCTGAATAATCTGAGATTCTCATAGCATTGAAGTTGACATCATTGTTATATGGTGCAAATGCTTTTTGGATTGTTAATTCCAAATTTGCAATTCCACCTCCATTTTGTTTCAAAATAATTTGAATTGGATATGTATTCTTATCAAATTCATTTACACAATTGACAATTGTATCCTTAAATGCATCAAATTTATCATCAGGTGGAGAATATGTTGTAAGAACGAATGTGTTAACCATTTTGGTGTCATCAATGAAACAATAAACATTATCATCTTGTTGGAATTTTCTATCTGTTTTACTTGCTTTTTTCAATGCCATTCTCTTTTGATACATTTCTTCTGTTTCTAATATATCTTCTAATGTCATTATTTCATGTGATTCTCCTTTCAAATATCTATCAAATTTCTTTCTAGCTGCTGCTGATTTTTTTTCAGG
>JAFQOI010000070.1 GCA_017403285.1 bacterium | reverse complement strand
TTACAACAAGCACAATAAATAACTCCTGTCATGATTGGAATTTCTTCAACACTTAAATTAGATGTTCTAGGATGTAATTTTGATTTTTTCATTTTAAGGTTTTGAACCTCATCATATAAATCTTTAGTTATAATTGAAGGAAAGAAGTTTTCAATTACTTCTTTCTTTTTTATTTTTTTAAAATCAATTTCGCACACACCATAATAACCTTTATTTGTTAATATATCCCTTATTACAGTTTGTTGCCAAAAACTTTTTGTTGGACTAGGAATATTTTCATTGTTTAATTCTACTGCTATTTTAGTTTGACCTAAACCTTGCAAATACATATCATAAATTTTTCTAACAACATTAGCTTGTTCTTCATCAATCTCAATCATTTCATTTTCAATTTTATAACCATAAGGGAGTCTACCAAACATATATTTACCATTTTTAAACCCTTGATTCATTCCAAACGATACACGTTCAGCGGTTTGTTCCACTTCCAATTGAGCAAATACCATACTCATCCCAAACATAGCACGTTGTTGAGCAGTAGAAAGATTAATATGTTTATCCATATAACTAATTAAACCGATGTTATTTTTAACTAATTCATCAATAATTAAATAAGAATCTTTTACTGAACGACTTAAACGGTCTAGTTTATAAATCAAGACCAAATCAAATTTATTTTCTTTTGCGTCATCAAGTAGTTGAAGTAATGCTTTACGTTTTTTAATACTTTTACCTGAAACGCCCTCATCGGAATAAACATTAATGACATCATATTGATTTATTTTTGCATATTCTCTTAATGTATTTTCTTGTGCCTGGAGTGAATATCCCTCTCTTGCTTGATCTTCTGTTGATACCCTTGTATAAATTACTACTTTATTCATTTTGATACCTCTTTTTATTATTTTTTATATTTGACATTAATATAATATATTGCATCACACGTTTTCAATCGAATTGGGGTGAGTAATATATGGTAATAAGTAATTTAACAAGAGAGAAAGAAATCAAAATGATAGATTCTCTCATTATTATGCATTATTCACGAATAATCGCAGATACTTGTCATATATCAATCACTGAAGCAGAACAATTAATCAAAAGTAAATTAACTGAATTAAAAAGAGTCGAATAATTGGCTCTTTTTTCAGTATTGATTTTTTATATATAGTGAGTATAATTTTTATATGTGATGAATATAAATATTTTGGAGGGATTGTGATGAATAGATTTGAACAATTTAATTTAATTATGGACTCAAATTTAACACAAAACGAAAAGTTATTACTCCTTGTTATTTTCAGATATTACAACGCAGAAAAAGGTTATTCATACCCAACAAAAGAACAAATCATGAAATCAATGGGATTAAAGAATGAGAGCAGTTATTATAAAGCCAAAAAGAATTTAGAAAATAATCACATCTTATTCACAAAAAACATAAAAGGAATCGGAAATCAGTATTATATTAATTATAACCAACTTACAAAACGTATGACACTTGCAGAAGATGAGATACCTAACTTACAAATCATTAGTGTGAGTGACTTTCAAAATGTAAGCACAAAAAGAAAAGAAAAAACAAAAGAAAAAC
>JAFQOI010000069.1 GCA_017403285.1 bacterium | reverse complement strand
TGAAGCACCAGGTTTTGATGAAGTAAAACCTGTTGAAGGAATTAAATTATCAGTATGGAATGCTATTATACCAATCGGAACATTGATTGTCGGTGCACTTATCGCATTCTACTGGAGCGGATACACAACCATTTTGGGCGGTGAAGATCAAGCTCTCATAACCTTGATGAAAACAGCTCCATTAGGATTCAACGGTATATTTGAAGCACTTGCAGCATCAGATGCATCTGTAGCTCTTTTCCAAGCAGCACTCCTAGCTTCAATTGTCGCTATCGTAATGGCTGTCGGTCAGAAAATTTTATCCATTGAAGATGCAATCTCCGAGTGGATTGGAGGTATGAAAACCATCGTTATTCCAGGTGTAATCTTGCTTCTCGCTTGGTCACTTGGTGGAGTAATCGGAGATATAGGAACTGCAGATTACCTGGTCGGTGTTTTAAGCAGTACCATTCCAGCATTCATCGTGCCTACATTGATTTTCATATTAGGTGCATTGATTTCATTTGCAACCGGTACTTCCTATGGTACAATGAGTATCCTTATGCCACTGGCAATTCCTCTTGCATGGGCAATCAGTTCAGGGGACATGTCCTTTACAATCGTTTGTACAAGTGGTGTATTGACTGGAGCTATTTTCGGGGACCACTGTTCACCGATTTCAGATACAACAATCCTTTCATCCATGGGAACAAGCTGTAACCACATTGACCACGTAAGTACACAGATGTACTATGCCATATTTGTGGCAATAATTACAATCGTTGTCGGTTACATCCCAGCAGGTTTAGGAGTTCCATTCTACTTCTCACTCCCAGTAGGTATCGTTCTTTTATATGTCGGACTCAAGATCCTGGGTGAAAAGGTTGACTTTGATGAAGTTGAGGCGTGACCTCAAACTTCATTATTTTTTTAATTCTAAAAAAATTTAGGTATACCTAAAAATTTGAATATTTCCTAATTGAAATATAATATCACACGACAATATTCAAAAAAAAGGTTAATGGGACTGTCCACTATTTAAATTTGATGCCAATGTGGGGAACTAGGGTTTTTATCAGTTGAAATTGCACATTGGCCTCATTTCAAAAAGAAATAAACTCATTAAAAATTCAACATTGTTTAATTAAAGAAAGACCATATTAAAACCTAATATTCACCATTTAATTGTCATATTGAAGGACGATTATCTAATTAAATTTAATTAATTAGATCAATATATAAAATTATAAAATTAGATTACATGATTATTAAGTATTTTTAAAGATTGTTATAATCTAGAAAAGGCCATAGAAAAAGTTATATATGTATTGGAGAGATATTATTTAATAACCACAAAAAACAAAACCTCTCCAATTACTATTTTTGGTGAGTCATAATATATATTATTTTTTGTTTTTTGTTTGTATTCTCAGAAAAAATACTAAAATAAAGTGAGGGATTATGATTCGTGTTGCACCTGTTCAACGTTGTTTACAAAGTAAATTGATTTTAGAGAAACCTGGTGATAATTTAGATGATGAACACATGGCTAAACTCATTGTCTATCTAATTAATGATTTTGAAAAGAAAAAACCATTCTTATTTCATGAAAGAAATGTGAATGGTAAAATCGGCCCCAAATTTCAAAATGAACTTAAAGAATTACTGGGATTGTATATTTTTGCTACTTTTAGATTACAACGCACTTGTAGAAAGATTGAATCCTTTTTAAGCGATAAAAACGAAGCTTGCAAATACATAACAAATAACAAACTTCCTAAAAAATCAAAAATAAATGAATTTAAAAATGAATACTCTTATTTAATCAACGAATTTCTATTGTTTACCGTTGAATTTGGAGTACAATTCAATTTAGTAGATTTTAAAATCGTTACAGTTGATAGTACGACTGTTGAAGCAAGTGTTGACGAATATCGTCGTTTAAGATATGAACAAATAATTTATCTGGAAAATCTGATTTTCAAATATAGTAAATCCAAAGGAAAAGCAAGCATTTGGAAAAAACTAAGAAAATTCTTTTATTACAAGGAATTAGAAGACAAAATGGTAGATTTAATTGAAGACATATATAAAAAACTAAATAAACACGGCCGAAAACTATTGATAATTGCTTTAAAATCCAAAAGAGCATGTAAAGAAATTTTAGAATTCATTGAAATCTTAAAAGACAATTGTGCCCAAGGAAAAATGGTTAATTTAACTGATCCCTACACAAAAAGAGTATTGCTCAAAAAAGGAAAAACAAAGTTTGGATACTTAATACAAACAGTTACCGATGCAAAAACAGGATTAATAATCATGCAAAACGTTGTTGAAGAATCAACAGATGCAGGTCAACTAATACAAGCAATAGACTACATTCAACATACTTACGGTAAAACACCTCAGTATATTATTGCAGATAATGGATATTACAAAATAGAATCTCTAGAATACGCATTCTACAATGGAATAACTCCCATAGTGCCAGATAGAACCGAAAGCATGAACAACAACGGAACCAAGAATGATAATCAATTTGCAAAACACAACATGCCATTTGATGCCATTAACAATAATTTCACCTGCCCATACGGACAAAAATTAACTCCAACAAAAACCAAAATGATTTACGGAGTTTTAAATAACGTATATACAACAGATAAATGCCCAGAATGCCCATATAAAGACCAATGTGCTAAAACACACAAATATCGCAAACTCTACGAACCTGCAAGTCCTGCATTCCTCGAAGAAAAAAGAATATTCCAATCCTCAAAAGGAAAAAAATTATATAAACTAAGACCCGCATACAGCGAAGGAAATTTCGCTGATCTAAAAAGCCACCAAGAATTCCACAAATCTAGAAGAATAGGATTCAATAAAGTAGATATAGACTTAAAACTCGAAGCAATAGTAATTAATATTAAAAAAATAAAAAAACATTTAAATGTAACTTTAATTTAACAAAAAATCAAATAGCGGACAGTCCCTATTAATGTTTTTAAGGAAAAAATGGCTCGACATAATGTGATGGTACATCATATCAAACCATAAATTTATATATATTTTTAAC
>JAFQOI010000068.1 GCA_017403285.1 bacterium | reverse complement strand
TCACTAAATACCATTATTTACAGATATATTGAATCCCTCATATTCTAACTTCTTCTCCCACTCACCATTAAACTCTTCTCCCAAGTTTTCAATTTTCAAAGAATATGCGACAGCATCAATTTGTGCTAAAGGAATTCAGATATCTTTTCTAGTCTTTTTGAAAAAAACTATACCTTTTTGGTTCTTATTTTTTCTCTTTTTTAAAAATCACACAACGTATCGTTCGAAAACATACATAGTCCATGATTATACATACTTAAAATTCTATCGATTTTACCACCTTAATATTTAATCTTATTTCTCTACATACAAAATCTCATTTTCAAAAGATATAAATAATATTTTTCTCATATCATCAAAAACCAAATAATGATGTTGTGGAATATTATTAATAAAATATGGTATTAGTGTTGTTAAATCACTAAAACAAAATTCATATATAGATTCTGTCAAATCATCACCTATATATATTACTTTTTCTTTTGAATTACACATCTGTTCATGAAAGAATTTATTAACAAAATCAACTGTATCCTTCACAATTCTCGAATCATCTGATTTTATATATTTCCCATTATCAGCCCCTTCTAATGTTAACTTACCGTATTTAAACGAAAATTTATCCATTAAGTGCTCAAGCATACTGTTAAAATCATTCGTACTTTTATAATCAATTCTATTTTGGTTTAAATATGCAACTAACTCTTTGTCATAATAACTTTCCATATCATCTATCCTTTTCAATGTTATACTTACTACTCTTCGCAATTCATTCGGTTAAGAAATTGCTCATATATAGTATCTGAGTTAAGTAATTTTGCAGAATAATTTTCAATCTCATAAATTCCTTCGCCATCTGAAATAGATATAAAATAGGTTGTTTCTTCATCGTTTGTTCCAAAGATTTTTTTCTCAATAATTTCTTTAAACGAAGATGTTACTGTCTCAAAAAATAACGACTTATATTGGGCATATTCTGTCGGATTAGACTCCTCTTTTTTGTACAATTTCCGACCTATTTTTGTCAACTCACTGTTCTTACCATCTGAATACCCCCATTCTGCAGGAATCCATTTGGTAAAGCTATCCGACCCTTCTTTTACTCTTTTTATTTTCTCTTCTGCAACTGTTCCTTCAAGCATTTTAATATACTGCTCGTCCTTCTTTTTCAAATATTCATAGGTATTTATAGCCATATACAATGTAATACAATCGCTGTCTGTTACCAGTGCAATCGCATATACCTTCTCTTCACCTATCTCACGAAAGATCTTTTTTACATCCTTTTCAACTGCTAACTGAATTTCTTGGCTTAAATCGCAAAAAAATTGTTTCATTTCAATAATTCTCCTAGATATTCATTTTGTCTAGTATTTCGTCTTTCAAATCTAATAGCCAAACTCCAAGTGCTTGCTGATTACTAGATTGCTAAAAGCGCATACTATAACCACTAGCAAACTCTTTTCCTCCATAAAATTACAAATATAATTCTTTTCTGATTTGTTCACAAACTTGAGACATTTCCACCATCTCATCTTCCTCAACCATCTCACACAAATCATATGCTAATGGTTCTGTCACAAAATCAACAAGAGCCTTATTCATCAACTCATGTTCTTTCTCTGTAGCTGTTATCTTTATGATACATTCCATATCATCATCTAACAGAGCACCTATATCAACGCATCCATTTACTTTGCATTCTAACAGCAATGCCGCAAGGTCTGTAATAAGTGTAATTGCATAATGGATTTCTGCTTCAAATCCATCTATCTGCACTTCCAGCGGATAGTCTGTATTTCGAAAAGAAGTTAATATATTCAAACCTGTTTCTGAAATTATTTCACTTAATGCAATTTCTTCCTTTTGTTTTCCTGCTAAGTATTCCAACAAAGCAAGACTATCATCCGATCCCCCAACATAATTTTCCCAATATTTTTCTATGTACATTATTTTTCTCCTTGCCTTTTTAATTTCAAACTTGCTACATTAAAATTGTATTGTTCTTCTCTTGGATTTTTATAACCATCAAATTCATCAACTTTCACAAAGTCAAACTGAAATCCATAATTAATAGCTTTGCGATTCACTATTTCTTTTTTGGCATACCCTTTTACAGATATTAAATACTTACCTTCTGGAATATTATATTTAAAGCCAGAGTATCTTGTATAACCGTCAATAGTTTGATATGAAATACTATCTCCCACATACTTATCCGCTTCGAATGGTTGCATTAATTCAATATCACCAATCCATATTCCATTTTTGATATTAATATTAAATCCCGCATATTCCAAAAGTTCTTCAAACCCATCGTCGAATGGCATATCGATACCTTTAACTTTAATAATATATTTTCCAGCATTAATTTGTGGTATAGGCATCCAAACACCGTTCTGTTGAGATAACAAATACTTTTTATCTTTTTTTTGAAAAAAAGACAATAATTTCTTTGTTCTTATTTTTTCTTCCTTCAAAAACTCTTGTAAATTTTCCAAAGAAACAACACACAATCC
>JAFQOI010000002.1 GCA_017403285.1 bacterium | reverse complement strand
CTTGAAATCAATAAGATTATTGAAGATATTCCTAAAACTATGACTATTGCCAGCATGATTTTGGATGAGACAATAAATGACGGAATGTTCTTTTCAAGGACATTTGAAGTTCCCAAAACAAAACCACATATTATAGAAAACAATGAGAGACTCATGCTTTTTCCAACATCTTTGCTTGTAGACAGCATTGTTGATGCGTCAGACAAGTCTTTTTGTTCAACAATTGTCAATACAAAACGATTGTTTGGTGATGAGAACAAACCATGACCGATTCCCTGAAGAATACAAGCAGCTAACAGGACATAAACCGGCACACAATCCATGAAAAACAGTAGGATGACATTAATTAAGATAAATGTTAAAGCAATTGATGAAATTATACGTTCATCACTTTTATCGGATAGCTTTCCGGCAAATGATGAAACAAATACTACTGCAAGAGGTGTTGCAAGTAAAAATAGTCCTGTAAAACGAGCATCATATCCTAAGGCATTTTGCAAATAGAAATTCAAAATATATGATGCTATGAATGTCATGAAATACATTACAAATGCAGAATAATTGCCTAAAACATATTTGAAATTTTTTAAAAGATCTAAATTGTATACAGAATATTCCTTATTCTTTTCAATTTTTAAAAATATAATCAGAATAATGATAGAGAGAATTAAAATGAAGATATTTTCATTATCCAATTTTACAATACCCTACAAAAACAGTCCCATGAAAAGAACATAAAGAAAAGAACCGACATTATCTATTTCTTTAACATCATCAGTATGCCATTCTTTATTTAATTTAAACAATATCGCCAGAGTAAGGATATATACTGGAATTAATATCAGGAAAACCGCTCTCCAAGATAAATAATAAACAACCAAACCTGATACAGTATTTGATAAACATAAACCTACATATCCGCAGGACCCCATTATTCCTAAAGCATAACCTAATTTGTCTGAAGGAAGCTGTATTGCAACAATAACATACATGGCCCCATTAATGATTGCTGTTGCAACCCCTTGAAGAATTCGAGAAATCAGAAGGGCATTAATATCAGTTGAAAAAGCGGAAAGCAACAAACCTACAGTCATCAGCACAATACTATATTTGAGGTATCTTCCAATCCCATATCTTGAAACATATTTTCCCAAAGGCAGCATTAAAGATACAGAGGTTATTAAAAAAACCAAATTGATAGCATTTAACATTTCAACAGACAAATTTAAATCCGATGCTATTGTAGGAAGTGCAACGGTAACCATATTTGCAATGAATTGGACGCAGAACAATAACAATCATCCAAGAATCATAACCCATTTATCTTCAATTTCTTTTTTCATAGCTAAATAAATATTAGAGTTACATCCTATTTAATATATTTTATAGGGAAACATAGGCTTTGTCAATTTGTTAGTTGGGATTTTTCGTTTTTCATCCAGCCATTTTTTCTGTTGCATATCTGATTAAATACTCCTTTTTCTGTTCGGTATCGTTTTTTCTCTGCTTTTGGTAGTGTTGCATGGAAGTACATTTCAGAACTATTGTTAGTTCTTGTTAATTTTCCTTTAAATTCGTCTTTAAGGAACCATAGGAATTTTTTGTATTCTTGGAAAAAATATTTTATTAAGTAATTTTTTAAAACTTCGGGAAAATTATTTATTTCATTTTTTAACAAGTTAACATAACTCATTGCTTTATCATATGTTTGTTGTTCAAATAATTCGAATAATAACTGTTTGTAAATGTTTATTTCATCTTTTAACTTATCTATTTCTTTTTTGATTTTCTTGTTTAATTTGTATTCTGATATTTTTTCGTTTTCTTTTTTGAATTGAATTCTAAGTTCGATGTCTTTTTGTTTTAAAAACTTTTTAATTTGTTCATTGATGGCTAATCGTAGGTGGTATATGCAGTGTTGATGTTTAAATCCTAATTTTTTCATAATACCATCATATCCTGGTTTTAAGTCTGTTACAATGGCTTTTCTGTGGATTGGTTTTACTGAGTTGTTGATAAAATCGTATGTTGTTTTAAGGTCTTCATCAGTGGCTAATAACTCTGCAACAGGAGCATTATTGACTAAATCAAATAATAAGTGCCTATAATGATATCCATCATCTAAAGGCTCCCATTGAACATCGTAACTATAAAAACCAGATGGTTTAATTTCTTGATTTAAGTAATATAAGTCATTTGTTATTATTTGTGCTTTTCGAACTGTTTCGTGAGAGATTATGATTCCACAAAAAATTTGGTATAATTCTTTTAATTTACGGAACGGATACCAACTTATTTCACGAACACTAATTGATCTTTCTTTGGTTTCATTAGAAAAATTACAATAATTTTTATATTGACCAGTAAATTCTGCTTGAGAATATTTACCACAATTCGGACAATAATATCTTTGAACTTTAGCATAATAATGTTCTCCATCTTCTGTTATCAAATTCCTCACATTATAGCCATGTTTTGTAACATTATGTGAATGACAATGCTTACAAAAAGGATCAGAATAAGAAATAACGCCATTTTCATCCATATCAAAGGATATATCACTTGGTTTTTCACGTTTAACCTCATAAAAAGGATTCATTAACTCTAATTGAACACTATTGTCCTCAATTTCTTCCCTAGGTTCACGTTCAACAGTATTGTCACATTCAACACAAAACATATATTGAATGGATTTCATATTATTAATTGGAGATGTTTTTTTAAGCTCGTACATAATAATAATTAAGCATCTCCAATAATATAAATTTATTGGTTTCTATTTTTAATTTTACAATCGTACAAAAAAATATAAAGCAATCAGATAAAATTAAGAAGATTAATAGAAAAATAAACAATTCAATTATTATTAAACTTAAAAAAAAGAATTTTAATGAAAATAAAAATTTGAAAAAAGAGGTAATCTATAAATTTTTCGAAAAAATTTTCGCAAAAAGAAAAATATTAAAAATTTCCTCTGAAAAATTCAAAAAATCGAATTACCAACTAACAAATTTACAAAACAGAAACATACCTATCTTTTAAATAGAAATATTAAAACAAAATATCGTTAAATAATAGTATTAAATCAATAGATTTCACAAAAAAGAAAAAAAATAACAAGTTGAATGCCTGCACTAACAGCATCCATATGTTAAAAATAGTTTGCATCATCAGCAGAAGATTCAATGTAACTCCTTTAGATGCAATTATTTAAACACAAATAACTGCAAATAATTAAGAAGTATTGGATATTACTCCATCACTGCTGCAAATATAATATCCAATCCAAGAAAGATTATATCATTCCAGTAATCGCTAAGGTAAGGTGAGCAATAGTTGCAGATCCAAGATAAGTTCCAGAAATGACAATCATACAAATGATAATCCCTTTCCAACCAATCTTTTTAAATTCAGCCCAATCATTACCTATTGCTATTCCAACATAAGCTAAAAATGCAGTACATATAGTAGCTAAATTAATTTGTGAAACATAATGAACAACAAGATTAGACGTTGGAACGCCTGGAATCGCTATAATTATTCCGATTAAGCTAATGTAAATGATTGATTGAATATTGAACGGAATAACCCTTTCAAGAGACATTCCAACAAGTGTGACAACAAAAATTATTATCATCCCAATAAACGAATCGATTATTGGAGACTTATAACCCACAAAGTTTCCGACAGTGACAATAATTGAAAAGATTAAAAGCAACGCCCCCCATCTTTCAAGTTTACCCCATGTCATTTCCTCTTTGGATACATACTTGTCGTGTTTCACACCCTGAATATCATATTCCTCATCAATAGTGTCCTCATCACTATCAGAGATATGTGGAGATAACCAGCCGTATAATTTTTCTGCAAGAGGTATTGAAACAAAAATACACATATAAATACCGAAGCAGAATGAAAGAAGATTACTGCAACCTGCAAAAGCTTCCAAATCAGTAGCCATTGAAGGGTAGATATGAGATATAGAAGCCAAAGATGCGGCATTCATACTTGCACTCCCAATACCTGATGCCATTGCAAAAGCATAAGGATGGATAGGTAAAACAGAAACTGAAATGCTTGATAAAAGACTAATAAAAGCAGTTCCTATAATGGATCCAATAACAAAAATTGCTAAAACTCCACGCGCTTCAGGAGACTTGAATCCATATTTATCAATAATGACTGCCAAATTAGGTTCACGACATATGGAACTTGTCATACCAATAACTTCTCTTCTAAAACCTAAAAATAACGCAACAGGCAATGCGATAAGAGTGCCCAAATCCCCAAATTGTTGTAAAATCAAAGCAGGACCTACATTAAAAATATCACTTATAGACTGACCACTTGAAATTGCCAATTTGGCTATTAAAACCCCAATAAATAAAACCATTACACCTTCAGCAACTTTAGATTGCTTACTGCCCACAAATTTAACAGGTTTTGCTAAAAAAAGGGCCAAACCCATAATCAAAGCATATAATAAAGGCAATAAAATTATTTGCATATTGTCAGTAATTCTAATCTCAATAACGCCAATAAACATTGAAATGATAACTAAAACAAAAACAACAATATGTACCTTATATTCAACCCAAGGCGGTCTCTTTTTAACAGCACGATCTGTTTTTTCTCGAAAAGGGTGTGTCTGATTTGTAATAAAATCCCTCCAAAACCTCTGAAGATTAACATTAAT
>JAFQOI010000067.1 GCA_017403285.1 bacterium | reverse complement strand
TACAGTAAAACCTTGTTGCTCCATAGCGATTGCGTATATCAACAATTGATTACAATGTTCTTCGATTGCTTTTTTAGAATATTTACTTGATGTTTTTAAATCAACTATTGAAACTGTTCCATCTTCATTGTGAATTAAAATATCGATAAAACCTATCACCTCATGTCCATCAAAATCAGCAACAAAATCTTTCTCAACTTCCACTTTTCCTTTATCAATTGGTTTAAAATATTTAATGAAATGTCTAATTGATTCTATAAAATTATTTTTTGTTTTTTCACTTGTAAAATTGTATCCTAAGATTTCGTGCATTTCCATTTCTTCATCAAATCGCATTAAACCTTCTTCATTTGTTATTTTCTTTTCTTGGATATCTTCAATGATGTTATGAACCGTTGTTCCTGCTAATCCATAAATATTTTCATCTGATTCTTGCCTTAATTCATAACTTGATAGATATTGAAATTCACATTGTCTAAATGTTGTTAATTTTGAGTAGCTATATCTTTTTTTGCTCATTGTTATCACCTCAATAAAATATAAAATAACCATGTAATTTCTTACATGGTTTTTAAAATTCAATTTTATTCTAATAAAAAAATAAAGCCTTTTGGCTTTATTTCATGTCATCATATATTTGTTTTAACCCTAAATAATAATTGTGTAATCTTTTCCATTCACTATTATCAAGCGTCATATTCATTTCGTGTAATGTTTGTTGAATCAGTTTAAATAATTGTTTTTTTGTAATTTCTCTACTTTTCATATTAACCTCTCCTTTTCTTATCTTCTTAATACATTATATGCAAGTGATATAAAAAATTGAGAACATTTGTGAACAAAATTCAATTTTTATTCAGATTAAATTAACGAAATTATATGAAAAATCGCATGAGTAATCATAATTGTGTAGAAAGCGAAGAAGCAAGAAAAGATAATCATATAACTACGACATTTTATATTTTTGCTTTCTACTAAACCATATAATGAAGCACTAAAACCAATAACTAAACCTAATAAATACATACAAAATCCAAACATTTTGTCATCCCCTTTAATTTTCAATTCTATTTTTAGCAATTTTAAAATATTTTTCATCTATTTCGATACCTATAAATCTACGATTTGTTTTTGCACACGCAACACCTGTTGAACCTGCACCCATAAATAAATCGAGAACTATATCATCTTCTTGCGAACTATTTTCGATTAAAATTTGCATTAAGTCAACAGGTTTCTCACTCGGATGTTGTTTTTTTTCAACATTATTAACTTCTAAAACTTGATAAGTACCCATATTGTTTATATTGACCGCTTTCCCCTTTCTTAACATAACTATAAATTCACTATTTTTTAAATAATATCTATTTGGATTATGTTTTGACTTTTTCCATGTAAGAATATTTAATAACTTGAAACCGCTTTCATATGCAACGTTCAATAATTCTCTCATATTTCTATCATTGCACATTATATAAACATGAGAACCGTCTTTAACCTTATTGTATAAAACCGGTAACCAATCACTAAATTGAATTTCATTATTTTTAAATATCGTTCCGTTTTTTAGTTCATCATGAGATGTTCCGCTATATCTCACTGCTTTATTAGTGCAACCACCTTTAACAATTTTATAAGGTGGATCTGTAACGACACAATCAATACTTTCATTTGGAATTTGTTTTAACACATCTAAACAATCACCTTGAATCAGTTTAATATTTTTCATTTTATCAACTCCTTTTTCTATTAAAATAAAAATAAATTAATTTTTCTTATATAAAAAAGAGATTAGTTTAATCCAATCTCTTTAATAATCTCAAACACTTTTTAAATTCATTTGTCGGTAAATCAGCAGGTGATAATTTACTACCACTAGGTAAATATTCATTATTTTCATCCCAAACATAAGCAACTTTTTTAAAATATTGATTTAACAATCGTTTTTGATTAGTGATTTCATATTCATCTAAACCCTCATCAAAAGCAACGATTACTCTTTCACAATATCGACTTAATAACTGACATTGTTCCTCGCTTATTGAATGTGAACCGATTGAAATTGCATTTCTAATTCCATGTTGATATGATTTCATTACACTTTTTTCCGCTTCGAATATAAAAGCTAAGTTACTTTCTTCAATATATTCACCGCTAATATTCAACCCGTAAAGGAAATATCTTTTACTAAAAGGTAAAATCGCTAAATATTTAGCTATATTTTCGTTAACATTATCATGATTAATTCTACCTGTTGCTCCTACTAACTCACCAAACCTTGATCGCCAAGGTATTACAATTCGATTTGTTTTGTAATCATATCGTAAATCGAATAGCTTTTGGGTTGATATAAAAATATTATCATCATAGAAGCGTTTTGATGGTGTTTGTTTATAAGACTCTAAGTCCTTTTCTGAATAATAGTGTATATTGATTTCTTCACAT
>JAFQOI010000066.1 GCA_017403285.1 bacterium | reverse complement strand
TGCGACAGTCAACTTACCGATAATATCTAATGCGTCTTTGATAGTAGGCATATCCAATTACCTCCTTCGGTGGTACTGTTTCTTACTATTATTATACGCTATTTCTCGTCAAAAATCAACCATTTGTTGTGACAGAGCCTTATCATTTTAATGAACTAAATAATTCCCCATAAGTTAACTCTTATGGGGAATTTAGTTTATATAAAACAACCGTAAACTAATAAAAATAGGAATATTGTATAGTTTACGGGAAGTGTGTTATGGGCTTTTTGCCAAAAAAATTATGCTTATTTTTAGTTATATTATTTTTCATCCCTTGCTCTGTATTTTCATTTGAAATAGAAAATACTGCCAATAATCCAAGACTTATTAATTTAACTCCACAACAATTTAAAGCACTTGATATGATTGAAAAACGAATTTATAACAATAAATTTGACTATGAAAACACCATTGATAGAATAGAAAGACTTGAACTTGATATTTTTAATGAAATAAAGAGAGGAACTCCAACACAAAGAATAAACTCACTAAAACTTGCAAGTACAAATATTGCTCTTAGAGGAACTGCAATGACTCCAATGATGGATGCAACATTTAACAACAGATATATTAATCCTCGCGGTGAAGATGCTCCAGCATATTATGATGATGTTGGTATTATTGATGGATTAATCCGTGTTTGGTGGCCAGATTTTTATGCTCAATTATCTGAATATAGGAGATTTAAAGAAGCAAATTACTACTAATCTATTTATATTATTTAATGGTTACACATGTTTTAATTATTTTTATATTGGAGTATAATCAATAAAAATCAGGTGACTGAGGATTATTTATGCAAGGCAAATTATTTATAATTTCAGGATGCTCAGGTGTTGGAAAAGGCACCTTATTAAAAATGTTTTTAGAAAAAAATCCTGATATAAAATTGTCTATTTCTGCAACCACCAGAAAACCTAGAAATAACGAAATTGACGGAATTAACTATTTCTTTACTTCTAAAGAAGATTTTGAAGAAGCAATAAAAAATAATGAATTTCTTGAATATGCACAGTTTAGCGAAAATTTTTACGGCACAAAAAGAAACTTTGTGGAAAAAACATTAAATAATGGTAATGACTTAATCTTAGAAATAGAAGTGCAAGGTGCAAAACAAGTGAAAGAAAAAATGCCTGACGCAGTAACTATTTTTATAATGCCACCAAATGTTCAAACTCTTGAAATAAGATTAAGAGGCAGACACACAGAAGATGAAGAAACTATTCAAAAACGACTTAATGAAGCAAAAAGAGAAATAGAAGCTGGCTCTAAATTCGACTATAAAGTTATTAATGATGAATTAGAAATTGCTCTTTCGAATTTACAAAAAATAATTGATACCGAAAGGAATAAAAATGTTAACAGGTAAAAATATTCTTATCGGAATAACAGGTGCTATTGCGGCATATAAAACACTTGAACTCATAAGACTTTTCAAAAAAAATAATGCAAAAGTAAAAATAGTAGTTACCCCCAATGCACTTAATTTTGTAACTAAAACAACACTTGAATCCTTAAGCCAAAATTCTGTTGATATTGAACAATTTAATATAAAAGAATACAAACCAGAACATATTGCGCTTACTGATGAAGCTGATATTTTTATCATTGCCCCCATAAGTGCAAATACTATTTCAAAAATAACACATGGAGTATGCGATAATCTTTTAACTTCGACTTTTTGTGCATTTAAAAAACCTATTTTAATCGCACCTTGTATGAATACAAATATGTGGGAAAATCCTGCGACTCAAGAGAATTTAAGAATATTAAAAGAGCGAAAAATTACAATAGTTGAACCCGAAGTCGGATTTTTGGCTTGTAATGCAGAAGGCAAGGGTAGACTTGCAAATATAAATATAATTTTTGAAACAGCAAAAAATATTTTGTTACCAGAACAAATTTTAAAAGGGAAAAAAATAGTAATCACTGCAGGCGGAACAAAAGAAAATATTGATGCCGTTAGATATATTGGAAATTATAGTTCTGGAAAAATGGGAATTGCACTCGCTGACAATGCTCATAAGCTTGGTGCTGAAGTCGTTCTTATTTCAACAGTAGAAGTGAAAAAACAATACAAAGTAATTAATATAAAAACGGCTCAAGAAATGTATGATGCTGTTAAAGACGAATTTCAAACCGCTGACTCACTTATAATGGCTGCCGCTGTTAGCGATTATAGAGTTAAAAACAAGCAAGACCATAAAATCAAAAAAGATGGAACTCCATTAGTAATTGAACTTATTGAAAATCCGGATATTCTTCAAGAAATGTCAAAAATAAAAAAAGAAAATCAGACAGTTATTGGTTTTTGTGCTGAAAGTCAAAACCTTTTAGAAAACGCAAAAACCAAAATAGCAAAAAAAGGGTGCGATTACATTTGCGCCAATGACATTTCTCAAAAAGATATTGGTTTTTCTTCAGATAATAATGAATTATACATAATAGACAAAAATCTTGTTATTTCAAAAATTGAAAAAACCTCAAAACAAAATGCGGCAATGAAAATATTGGAAAAAGTATATGGCTAAAATTGATTCAATTATTAAAAAAATCGAAAAATTTGCTTCACTTGAAACTGCTCAACCTTGGGATAATTCAGGTTGGCAAATAAATTTAGGCATTAAAGAAACGAAAAAAATTCTTTTAGCACTTGATGTAACAGAAAAAACAGTTGATGAAGCAATTAAAAAACATTGTGATTTGATTATTTCTCATCATCCAGTATTTTTTGCTCCAATAAAAGAAATATCTGAATCATTCATAATAAAAGCAATTCAAAATAATATACAAATTTATTCAGCACATACGAATTTAGACATTGCAAAAGGCGGTGTATCAGATAAACTCGCTGAAAAATGTGGAATAAAAACAACAAACGAAATTTGTAATTTCGTAAAATATACAACTTTTAAAAAAGCTCAAGATTTTAAAGCACTTACCGACAATATAAAAAGAAATTTTAATGTTAAATCACTCAAAATTACAAATCCTATTAGAAAAACTTTTTACTCAATTGCATTTTGCTCTGGTTCTGGAGCAGAATTTATTGAAGAACTCGAAAAACACGATATAGATGTTTTTATAACTGGAGATGTAAAACATCATAATGCCTTGTCTGCGAAAAAGATGACAGTGATTGACCTTGGGCATTTTAACAGCGAAAAATTTTGCGTTGAAATTTTTGAAAATTTAATACAAAACGAAAAAATTGAAATAGTCAAAGCCTCAGAAAAACAGGCATGGGAGTTAGTATAATGAAAAAATTTGTTCTTTTACTTGTAAGTGTTTTTTTAATTCAAGGTGCATCATTTGCAAAAGATATTCTTCAATTTGATTTTCCTGATAAAGGTTGGCATCAAGTAGAAAGTCCAGATAAAAGCAAATATAAAAAATGTTATGTCCCTTACAATCAAACAGCGCAAAATTATACAGAAATGCTTATATTCTATGAAAGAATAGTTAAAACACCTGGAATTACAGCAATGACACTACTACAAAAACAACTTGGAAAAGACAAATTAAATTACACAGACATATATCCTGAGTATATTAAACAAGATTTTGATAATTCTATGGCAATTTGGTGCAGTCAAAAACACTCTATTTGCACAGTACAACGAGCATTTCAAGGTAAAAAAGGTGTTGTAATAGCCACTTACATCAACAAAATGCCACATTATTCACAAAATATTATGACAAATAAAGTAAACATTCTTGGAAGCGTTAAAGTTTACGATGAAACAACAAAAGACAACGCTACTAATTTAATTCAATTGTAAGGATTTATATGCAAATAACGGGCGGAAAATACAATTCTAGAAAAATTAAAACACCTGATTATGAAAATATAAAACCTACTTTATCAAAAACTAGGCAAGGTATATTTAATGCCTTATCGAGTATGATTGACTTTGATGACAAAGTCTTCATTGATTTGTTTTCCGGCAGTGGCATAATGAGTCTTGAAGCAATCTCTAGAGGATTTAGAGCAATATCTTTTGAAAAAGACCGAAAAACAGCACTATCAATTCAGCAAAATTTCAAAAGTTTAAATCTTTCGCCTGAATTGTATTTTGGAGATGCACTTAAAAATATATTGAAAATAAACACAAAAGCAGATGTTATTTTTATTGACCCACCGTACAACTCAAATCTATACGAAGAAGCATTAGATACAATATTAAATAATCATATTCTAAATAAAAATGGCATTATTATTTTAGAACATCCAACGAAAAAAGCCGTAAATCATATAGGTTTTGAATTAACAAAAACTAAAGTTTACGGCAATAAACAAATCTCTTTTTTACAAATTAATCTAGAGGAATAGTTAACTGTTGACCAATTGAAAGTTTATGAGCACTTGTTAAATTATTAACTTGTTTGATTTTTTCAATTTTGCTAACGTCATATTTTCCATAAAAACGTTGAACAATAGTACTCATATTATCTCCTGATTTTATAGTATAAGTTTCTGTTCTAGGCGCAGAAACCTGCTCTGTTGCAGCAACAGTTGTTGTATTAACAGAAGGAATAACCTTCATTTGTGCAGCAACTGGCGCAAGAGTATCTTTTCTTGAAATTTTCTTTTCAAATTTTGGTTGTCCTAAAGAGCTTCTTTCATTTGAATTTGAAAGGTTTGCTCCAACACTAATAATTCCATTCATAAGAAAAATGCATAAAGCACCAGCAACAAAACCTGTTAAAAGGTATACTCCTGGTGATTTTTCTTCTTTTGCACTTATTTTGAAACTTTCCCACAAAATATCAAGTTCTTTTTGTTTTGCAGGTCTTCTATACGCTTTTGGAGTATTTTCATCTTCAAAAAAATCTTTTTGACTTTTTAATTCGGACAAAAATGCTACTTTCTCATCTGAAAGGTTAGATCTGTAAATCGATGAGTTTCTCATATTTTTTACGTTTCCTTTCCCCAATCTTCCCTGACATACACATGATATTCTAAATTAAATTCTTTAGTCAAGCGTTTGACCAGTAGTTATTACAATAAGATACATAATATATGCATAAAATTAACAAAAAACCGCACTTTAATCAGTGCGGTTTTTTATCTCAAATTTTTATTTTCTAAGCAGCAACGCCTTTAATCTCAGTAATCAAATAATTAGCAATCCATTCAAAATCGCTGTTTGATTTTGCTGCTTTTTTCAAATAATCAATTGAAGATTCACCAATTCTAATAAGAACCATTGCTACAATTCCTCTAGTTTTTCCTTTCACAACTTGAAGTGAATCTACTAAAGAAGGAACTGCATCTGAACCTATTTTTACAAGTTCATTTTCAATTTCATTTTTTACTGTATTATCTGCATTTTCTAATTTATTTAAATATTCATCGATTGGTAATAATACTGAATTCATTTGATTGCCTCTTGTGTTTTTAACTTCCGATTATATTATAGAGTAAAAATTTTAAAATTCTGGTTTTTTAATATAATCTTTATATCAAGGTCTAAAATCAATAATAACAAGCATTTTGATTATAATTATAATCTCATAAAAAATAGCCCAATTATATAATTAGAATATTATACCTTGGTATATTTTATTAACTTTAAAATCAAATTAAACTGAGTATATACCCGCAAGGGATATATGGAAGTGTGTAAATAAGTTATTACGGGGTATATAAAATGCTGGTTGAAAAATACACTAACGGACATAATCAAAGAAGTCAAATTGAATTTAAAAATATATCAAAAGATATTATTCCATGGCTTGAAAATATTGCACTGGAAAATAATTGTCTTGTTGATAAAAAAGAATGGAAAAGCAAATATAATAGTTATGTAATCTATGATTATGAACCATTTTGCTCTGATGGATTTGAAATTAATGTTACAATTTCATCCCACGATATAAACTATCTCTATTTTCTTAAATTCCTATATACCAATAAAATCAATACGATTGAGTATTTAAACAATTGTATAAACAACTAAAAAATTGTATAATCATTAAATCGAAAGGAGAAGCAAAATGGAAGAAAATAACACAAACGAAATAAATGAAACAAACTCAAAAGTCGAACATGTATGTTTTAAAAATCACTGCTGGAAAATGTGTTTAGGAATGGTTATTGCTGCATTTATTGGCGGATTTCTTGCGAGTTATTACGTTACAGACCAAATAATGGAAAGAGCAATAAGAAAACATTTCTATATGCCGCCTCCTCGTTTTGAACATAAAATGTTCAATGATTTTGATAAGGAAATCCAAAAAAATTTTAAATCATTTGATAATATGTTTAATAACAAAAATGGAATGGAAGCATTTAAATATAACCATATGGAAATGATTCCTACTTTCATGCCAGAAAAGATTAAAATCGAAACAGAGATTGAAGACGGAAATTATAACATTGAAGTTGGATTAAAAACATTTCAAATAGACGAAAACAAAATAAACTACAATGTTGTCGGAAGAAAATTGACTGTATTTGGAGAATCAATGATTAAAAATGATAAATCAAAACAAGATATCTCATTTTCATACGATTTTCTATTACCAGATGGTGCCGATATAAATAACATTAGAAAATACAGAGACGGAAAAAAAGTAGTAATCTCTGTTCCAATCAAAAACTAATTATCAATTTTTTCATAAAGACTTGGTGCCTCTTGAACAGAAACATTGTTCTGAGGCACTTTTAATATTCTTACTTTAATTTCACAATCTGCCTGAACAATTGTTATAACATCCCCTTCTTTAAGTTGTTTTGAAGGTTTTGCCATTATACCATTCACATATATCCTGCCTTGATCAGACACTTTATTTGCAACTGTTCTTCTTTTTATTAATCGTGATACTTTTAAAAATTTATCTAATCTCATAATTCAATAATATTATAAATAAAATACAAAAGCAGCCATTTTCGGCTGCTCTTGTATTTTACATTTTTGCTTCTAATAGTTCTAGTCGTTTTTCAAAGTCTTCATGCTGTTTCTTCAATTCTGCATTTTCTTTTTCAAGTTGTTCAATTCTTGCATCTAAGCCAACTACCTTAGCCGTTAAGTCTTGAAATTGAACAAATAGCTCTTTAATTGCATTAACCATTGCATAGAAAATTTCATTAGTCTTGATTCTGTAATAACCTTTTTTATCTTTAAATACAGAATTTGGGAAAACTTTCATCAATTGCTGTGCAATAACACCAACTTGAGGTTCTTTTTTCTTATCTTCTTTATAAGTAAAGTTTTTCACCTCAAGTGCATTAATTTCTTTCAACCCAGCAGTGCTTTCACCAGAAATATTCTTCAATCTTTCATCACTACTCGCAGAAGAGGCTGCGGTAATTTTATCACTAAGCTCTGAAAATAATCTACTCATATTATGTTCGACACCATCATCAAGTGCAGGATAAGTACCAATTGCAGACAACCCAGGAACATTTACCCTACCATTAAGATTAATAGTCATTGTAGTTGTCCCTTTTTTACCAACCCTAAATACACTTTTCCCAGCATCATCTGTTGTTTTTTTATCACCAAATACAAATACTTTTTCTGTACTACTAGTACTTACTTGCCAATCACTACTACCAACGTCGATACCGCCATTAGGAGCAACAATATTGATATAAGCAGAATGTTTATTAGTAGCAGTAGGAACATAATTTCTTAATGCAGTAGTTCCACCAGAAAGCAATGTGATTTGACCACCATTAAGAGTGAAATCTATAAATTTATCTTTGTTTACACCTGTTGTTATGTATCTAGTTGATATATCAACAGCATTCTTAACTGAATTATCATATGCTTTAATTTTTAATGCTTCTTGATTTATCCATAATTCACCCTGAGGAGTTGTTGAATCGCCACCTTTTGGTATATTTAATTGAATTTTATTTGCATCAGTACTAGTTAATGTTAATCCAATTGATTTTGTTGCATTTTTGAATGTATTTAATACCAAAGAACCTTTTCTATCCGCAGTGGTAGTATCAACACCATTAGCGCCAGAATTAGTTGTAATTTTAAATATGTTAGTGCCGCCATTATATGTATTTACATCAAATTCCTTTGCATTTACACTAAGACGTTTTTTAATAAGATTACCAGCAGAATCACTATATGATTGCATTCTACCCATTAATAGAGGTGCAAGATCGCTAGAACCACCAGGAAGAGTACCAACAAACAATAAATTAGCTGCTCCCTCGTTTTCTAATTTATAATCATTTATTAAATCTGGCAATTGTAATTTTAATGTTCCATCAAATAAAGCATTACCTGAGTTTAAACCAATACAAGTACTATAATTTCCTAAAAAATTACCACAAGCATTTGTTCCAAGAGCAAGATTTCCATCCCCAGATAAATTGCTATTTAATGCATTAAAACCTAAAGCGGTATTATATCTACCACTTAAGTTAAATTTTAGTGCACTTGCACCTATTGCAGTATTTCCATTTGCATTTCTTGTAGAAGGATTTGATGCCAAATCTTCAGCATAAACTTGGTCTGAATCTCTGTCTAAATTTAAACCGGCGTTAAATCCTACTGCGGTGTTGTTAGAAGCAAAAGAATTTTTTGCCAGTGCCATTTCTCCAACAGCAGTATTGTATGAGCCATGTGCATTTTGCATAAGAGCATAATGGCCCAATGCCGTATTTTTACCTTGAAAACTATCATCTGGTTGATCCATATTTGCCAGTGTACCAATACCAAGACCAATATTGTGTTTTTCTAAAACTAATCTGCCTGTATATAAAATATTTTCTTCTGTAGCATTTGCACTATTATTCATTGTATAGAAAGATATATGTGAATTTGCCAAATCTGAATATGTTGAATTTACAACGCCTGTCTGTTTAATAAGTGCAAGTTTATCACCAGTATTTGTTAACATATCTGCTAGTGGATTTGTAGCCACTGAACCATAATCATCAAACTCTTCAATATGTTCTAAATATGAATGTAATTTATCTACACTCATCCCGGTTAAATATGTATCACCAATAATGGCGGTTTGGGTTGCAGACTCTCCAAAATATGCACTAGCACCACTTCGTGACCATTGCCAAATAGATTCGGACCCTGCTGTTTTCTTCGTAATTGTTGGAATTGCTGCTGATAATACCAAACTGATTATTAACAGCGCAATCAACATTTCTGCAATTGTAAAACCGTGTAATCTTCTATTCATAAATTATTTTTCTTCCCATGTTTTGTAATCAAATTTTACATCTTTTATTTTAATTCCCAGTTTTTCTGATTTTTCTCTGATTAATGGTAAAATCTTATCCTTTACAAAATATAATTCATTAGCCACAAAAGAATCAGCGCAGGCAATTATCAATACATCATCAGCAGTTATTTCTTTCATCTTTGATAATTTAGAAATTTTTTCGCCAATAATTTCTTTCCAACAATCAAACAATTCTTCTCTTGACTCTAAACTTGAAACCTCTTGTTCAAAATGGATTTCTTTAAATAGTTCTTTTAGCATTTCAAAATTAGAATTATTTAACTTTTTCATATCTATATTATAAACTTTTTTCCTATTTCATCAATAATCTAAACAATATCTAGTATATTTTTAACATTAGATATTATTCTCTTGTGAATTTCTTTTTCACTTAATGTCCCATCAATAGAAATAAATCCATATTCATCTATCATTTTTTTGTATTCATCAAGACATTTATTTTGATATATTTTGAAACTGTTATAAAAATCACTACTTAAACCAATATCTCGTCCAGATTCCCAATAATCAAGCCCAGTAGTACCAATAATTCTTTTTAATAGTATTTCAACAGGAACGTCAAGATAAAAAACCATATCCGGCTCTGGAGCGTACTCATACAAATTTTTTACCCAATCAATATCATGTCCACGCACAACATCACGCGCCAATGCAGTATATACATATCTATCTAAAATAACAACAAAACCAGCCCTCAATGCAGGTAAAATAATATTTTCGAATCTGTCAGCAAAATCTGCCGCATATAATAAAGAAAACGTTGTAGCATTTAAAAGATTTCTTTCTTTTGCATCATTAATTGCATCAGCAATAAATTTAGATGTTTTCCATTCGCTGACCATTACCCCATAAGATTGGTCTTCAATCCATCTTTTTAATTTGCCAATTTGAGTGGATTTTCCAGCCCCATCTGTGCCTTCTATTACTATTAACAAACCGTCATAGCCGTTTTTTGATTTATATCCGCTCATCTAAACTATAATCCCTTTTTTTGCTAGCACTTTTCTAACCTCTTCTCTAAAGAATAGTTGCTTTTTATGTATACTTTCATTCGCATCAATTTCTACAAGATTATATTCTTCTATCATTTTTTTATATTCATCGTTGACTCGCTTTTGAAAAACTTTATAACTTTCATAAGGGTCTGAACTGATTTTCAAATCCATACCTGCTTCATAAAACTTTGGAGAACGATTTGCACAAATTCTCTCTAAAGATACTTCTTCTGAAACCCTAAAATATAAAGTCAAATCAGGTTTTATAGCAAAACCATATAATTTTCTTACCCACTCAGAATCCACTCCCCTTGCAACATCACGAGCAAATGCTGTATAAACATATCTATCTGCCAAAACAATAAAACCAGCTTTTAATGCAGGAATAATAACCTGTTCTAGCCTATCTGCAAAATCTACTGCATGTAACAACGAAAATGTTCTTGGGCTTAATAAATTCTTCTTTTTCGCTAATTTTGTTGTCTGAGAAATCAAATCAGATGAATTCCATTCAGTAAAAATAACATCTTGCTTTAAAGATTTCAGCCAATCTCTTAAAATTGCGAGTTGCGTTGATTTCCCCGACCCATCAATCCCTTCAACACATATTAATGTGCCTGCCAAATTGTGCAATTCATTAAATCTAGTCTTATTTTTCATTAATTTTCCCAAATAATTGTATCTTCTTATAATAACACATTTTGGATTAAAAGGCTTATTATAATTTAATTATGCACTTTTATTTAATAATCTCAAAAATGATTTTGTAACGAATTGTTAAAAGTGTACAAAATACACGATAAAATTTTTCAAGACATGGGAACTAGTACTTTTAGAGGATGAAATAATTTTGTGATAAATAAGTGTTTTCTTTCCTTGGTTCCTCTCTCTGATATATAGTGAAATTTGCCGATGTTAATCGGTTTTTTTATTGCAAAAAATTCCCTAAATTGTACTAAAGTGTATTTTTCCCTTCAACTGAATACATTTTCGACCGTGTATTTTTTATATCGACACATTTTTCCATATATTTAGTCGACTTTAAAAATTTTATAGAATTTTTTAACATTTCTATAGATTTATCTATGTTTCTACCATTATAAAATAGCATATCACTTGCCATTTGTGGGTTTGACATACTTAACCTTGTCATATCTCTAAACCCAGATGCTGCTAACTTCATAGCAAGTTCATTATCCTTTGCAACATTAAAAATAGATTGAGAAACAAGCATTGGCATATGACTTATTAATGCAACAGCCTCGTCATGTTCTTTTGCTGATGCAATAATTGTTTTAGCCCCAGTAAACTCTAAAATTTCTCTAACAATATTTATATCTTTTTCTTCTGTATCATCACAAGGAGTAAGTACCCACTTTGCACCCTCAAAAAGAGTTTCAAAAGATGCATCAAATCCATTAAACTCAGTTCCTGCCATTGGATGTGAGCCTATAAATTTAAAAGCATATTTTTTGTTCATAACAAATTCTTTTACACTAGCACAATCAAGAACAATAGTATCTTTAGATAATATTTTCTCAAGTTCATCTAATGTTTCAACTGTCTTACTAATAGGTGATGCAACAAATACAACATCACAACCTTTTACAGTGTTTATATCATCTGAAACATTTATTGAATATTTTTTTGCTTTTTCTATCGTTTCTTTATTTCTAGTAACTGCGTATATTTCATTCGAACTATTACACAAACATTTAAATAATGAGCCACCTATTAAACCTAGAGAAACAATACCTATTTTCATTTTCCACCTCTTTATCACATTAACATTATATATAAAATGTTAAAAATCATTAACAAATATTCACATATTTGATTAGTAATCAAATATGTGTAATAATACAGATAAATTAATAGTCTAACCATTCCTTTCTTGACTTATGCGGCTTTACGTCGCATTTTATTTTCCCTAAAAACAAAAACAGAAAACATTTCTGCTTTCTGCTTTTATATATTTTATAAAATTATTTACGCTACACAGTCTTGATAAAATGGATTTTCTAGATTTTTTAACGCTTCACTTGCTATTTGTGAATCTTCACTTAATCCACCCATTTGTACTTCTTGTGCCATTTTTGCTTTTGCTTGATTTTTAAGCTCTTCAATAGATGCTGAATTATTAAAAATTTGTTGTGCTTGTTGGTTTAATTCTTGTTCTTTTGCTTTTTCTCTTTCTGATTTACCTGTTATTGCTCTTGTAACTTTGCCCATTACAAATGAACCTAACATACCACCTAAGAAGCCACAAACAGCACCAACTGCTGTACCTATTCCGGGACAAATTGCAGTGCCAATTGCTGTACCAAGTGCAGTTCCACCATATTCACCACCGATAAATCCTATAGTATCGCCAACAACTTTAACTGCTGATTTTCCAAGTTGTTTTACGCCTTTTGCAAAACCCAATTCTTTAAATGTAGGAATAACTTCTGAAATACCTTCAATAATGCCACTGAATACAAGCATAAAACCTGCACCAGTCGATTTTAAGAGATTTCCTAATTTACCTAATTTGCTTACAGTTTTCGCTCCAGCTTCTGCGGCTGTTTTTGTTGTTACTTTTTTAACTGCCTCTTGTGCTGCTTTTGTTTTTGTAGTTGCTGCTTCTGCAAATTCTACTGCTTTTTTGGAACCTGCTTTTTTTATTGCTTTTGCTTCTGCTTTTACAGCACCTCTTACTTCTCTATATGCACCTATTGTATCTTTTGATGTTTGTACAAAAGATAACAACTTTTTGCCAAATTTTCCTTCTTTGCTAAAAAGATTTTTTAACGCCTCTTTATTAACTTCTCCAAGTTTATTCATTGCATCTTTTGCTACAGTTTTTCCATTTTTCTTAAGTAGAGCATTTCTTCTTATAAAATTAAATAAAGGAATACCTTCAAATAATGCTGCACTACCTATTGCACTTTTTGTTGTACTTGAAAAAGTGTCAGGAACATCTTTTAAAGATTCATTATTTACATACTTTAAAAGTGTTTTAACTTCATCTGTATTTTTATATGAAATGCTTGGTGTTGCTTTTATTGAATTAATATAACTTACCACTTTTATGCCCCAAAATCTTTACTACACATGTATATAAAGATTTTTTGGAAGCCAAAATTTACAAAATTTTTAAACATTGTAAAGTTTATTAAGAAAAAACATCGAAACATTTTAGCTTCGATGTTTTTCTTTTTAAATTATTAATTTTAATTATTTATCATCTAATGCAGCAACGCCAGGAAGAATTTTGCCTTCAATAAATTCTAATGAAGCACCGCCGCCAGTTGATACGTGAGTAAAATCTTCTGCCTTACAAAATTTCTTAGCAGCAGATACACTATCACCACCACCAATTACTGATGTTGCACCATTTTTAGTTGCTTCTACAATTGCTTCTAGAACTGCTTTTGTGCCTTCAGCAAATTTCGGATTTTCAAATGCACCAACAGGTCCATTCATCAATATTGTTTTAGATGATTTTAATACATCAGCAAATGCTTTTCTTGAATCTAAACCAGCATCTACACCTTCAAATCCATCTGGTATTTCGTTAATTTTAACAAATTTATTTGTTCCGTTTCCTGAAAAATCATCAGCAACAAGAACATCTGTAGCCATAACTAATTTAACACCTTTCGCAGCGGCTTTTGCTTCAATTGCTTTTGCAACTTCAATTTGGTCATCTTCACAAATTGAGTTACCAATTTTACCACCATTTGCTTTTACAAATGTATAAGCCATACCACCGCCGATAATTAAATTATCAACTTTATCAAGTAAGTTTTCTAATACACCAATCTTAGAAGAAACTTTTGCACCGCCAACAACTGCTGTAAATGGTCTTGTAGGATTATCAAGCGCTTGTGACAAACATCTTAATTCTTTTTCCATTAGCAAGCCTGATACTGCTGGTTTTAAAACTTTTGCCAATTTTGCTGTTGATGTGTGATTTCTATGTGCTGCACCAAATGCATCATTTACATAAAAATCACCCAATTTAGCAAGTTCATTGGCAAATGTCATATCATCATCTTTTGCTTCTTCTGCTTTGTAGTATCTAATATTTTCAAGTAATGCTACTTGTCCATCTTTTAATTCTTCTACCATTTTAGGAGCATCTGCTACATCTGGAATAAATACAACTTCTTCTCCAACAACTTTTGATAAATATTTTGCAACTGGAGCCAAAGTAAATTCAGGGTTCTTTTCTCCTTTTGGACGACCTAAGTGTGCCATTAATATAATTTTTGCCCCTTTATCTTTTAAATAGTTCAATGTAGGCATTATTGCCTGAATTCTTGTATCGTCAGTAACATTTTTATTTTCATCTAACGGTACATTTATATCCACTCTTACAAGTGCTTTTTTTCCTTGTATATCTACCAAGTCTTTAATGGATTTTTTCATCTCTTAATCTCCTTATATTACCTTTGTACCTTCATTTTCAACATTTAACGTTCTTATATCACAAGTAACATTTAAACTTGTGAATATTTCTTTTATTCCATTATGAACTTTCTCAAATCCATCATTTTTAGAAATAACCAAAATTGTAGGACCAGCACCAGCGATAGTACAGCCTATAATATCTTCTTCGTTTTCGACCAATTCACAAATTTCTTTAAACCCTTTAATTAGTGGTTCTCTATATGGTTGATGTAATTTGTCTTTTAAAGCTTTTTTCATTGATTCAAAATCATTTCTATAAGCAGAATCAACTATCATTGCACATTTTCTAATATTGAATGCAGCATCTTTTATACTTATATTTTCTGGAAGAACTGACCTTGAAATCATAGTATTTAATTCATAATCAGGAATTAATACAGTTAACTTCCAATCTTTAGGCCAAGGAATTTTTGAATAAGAAACACTTCCATCTGTTTCTAAAGAAGACAAACAAAAACCACCAAAAATAGCAGGTGCAACATTATCCGGATGACCTTCAACCTCAGATGCAATTGCCAATAATATAGCATCATCTGCTGGTTTACCTAATAATTCATTAGCAGCAACCAATCCACCAACAATAACTGAAGCGCTACTACCCATTCCCCTTGCTATTGGTATACCTGTTTTAATTGTAATTTTTATATCACTTGGGGTTTGACCAATAAAATTATACAATAGTTCTATTGCTTTATAAGCTATATTATTTTCATCTTTTGGAATAGATAAAAGATCATAATCTTCATCTTCTTCAATAATATTTATCTCTAGCCCACTTCCAGGCATAACTGTCTCTTCTACTGTAACTTCATTATATAAAGGAAGCGCTATTCCCAAACAATCAAATCCAGGACCTAAATTTGCCACTGTGGCAGGAACTTTTACACTAACTTTCATCTCAAATTTTTACCTTATCTGGATAGGCATTATCAGACAGATATAATTTTCTTCGCTTGCAGGTTTAAATACTGTTGCGGAAAGACTACCATTTAAGCCTATTTTGACACTTTTTGATTCCATTGTTCTAACAGAATCTAATACATACTTATAGTTAAATGCTATGGCCAAATCTTCGCCAGTATATTCACAATCTATTACATCTTCTGATGTTCCAGAATTTGGTGTTTCAGCCTTTAACATTAATTTTCCATCGGCAAACATAAATTTAACTATGCTTGTTCTGTCATATACCATTGTTGAAACTCTATCAAGAGCCAAAATTAAATCATCTCTTGAAACAATGGCATTATTTGTTGTTGATTTTGGAATTAATTGTTCATATGGAGGATATTCTCCTTCAATTAATCTTGAATACATTGAAAAATTCATTGTTTTTAATGTAAATCTTGATTTATCAACTGTTAAAATTACTTTGTCTTCTGCAACAAAAGAACAAATTCTTACAAATTCATTCAATGTTTTTGAAGGAATAATTATTTTTGCGGATTTTTCATCTTTATTTTTAATTGGTTCAATAATTCTAGTTAAACGATTACCATCTGTTGCAGCCATTTCGAGCATATTGTTTTTTATTAAACAAAATACACCAGAAATTACATTTCTATTTTCATAGTTTGCAGCAGCATATACTGTATTTTTAATTGATTTTAAAAGTGGTTCCATTTCAATTTCAATTTCAGTACCACCTACAATTTCTTCTTCTAATTTTGGAAATTCTTGTGCAGAAATACCAATAATTTCAAATTTAGAATTACCACAAGTAATACTAACTACATTTGTATCTTCATTTAATGAAAATTCAACTGGTTTATCTGGTAATTTTGCTACTATTTCTAATAATTTTTTTGCAGGAAGTGTTATTTTCCCTTCTTTTTTTACAGCAACTGTAGTTTTTGCTTTAACTGAAATTTCTAAATCTGTAGCACTTAAATTGAGCACATTATTTTCTGCTTCAAACAAAACATTTGCCAAAACTGGTTGAACATTCCCTCTTTGAGCAGTTACTTTTTCTACTATTTTTAATTTATTCAACAAAGAATCTTTATCAATGGTAAAAAGCATATTATACCTCAATTTCATTTCTACAAGTCTATTATATAAGAAAAATAAAAAATGTGAAATTTATGACCTTATATATTTGTTATAAAAATTTCTCATTTTTTGGTGCATTACAACTATCCAACTTATATTTGTATATTTGTAATATCCAGGAGTTTTATTATATTTATCTACATTTTTTAAAATACCATCTTTTCTATATGCATCAACATGAAATCCAATATAACAACTTGGTTTCCCATTGTCATAATTACTTTGGTTAAATGGTAAATAATAACTATCTAACATACTTTTATTAACATATGTCAAATCTAACATAATAGACCAATCACCTTTTGTATATTTAATTTTTCCGTCTTTTAAATCTTTATTTATCGTATATAAAAAATTTCTTGAAACTAAAACAAAATCTTCATTTAATTGCTTAAGCATTTCCATTGTATCAATTATATATGCAGGATGCCAAAAATCTGTTAGAAACGTTATTCCCGTTATATTATCTTTATTTTTTAACACATCAGGCATTATTTTATGAATTTCAGGAATACCAAATCTTAAATAAACTTTTTTATCTGTTATACCTAATTCTTTTAATTTGCTACCGACAGAATGTATTTCTCCTGATGAAGTTTGATTATACAAAACAAATTCATCAGTACCTATACATTCACTACAAAATGTTAAATAATTACTTTTTATATCTGATTTTTTAAATCTAACACCACAATCAAATGCATACATTGGTTTTTTATAGTATTGAGATGTTATTTCTTCCCAATACATTCTATCTCCAATTCCATAACTAAACACATAATCTGATGCATTCAATATTTCTTCTGGAAAAATATAATTTATTGGGCAATTTTGAGATACAAATGTTAAAGGCTTATTGTTATATATTCCTTTATACAACAATAATTCTGGCAATATTAAATGATGCATTAAATAATAATCTTCATTTATATCATATACTTTTTCATCAAGAGAACATATTTCATCATATTTTTGACGACAACTTTCTATACTTGAAAGACCTTTATGTCTAAGGTAAAAATATTGTCCAATAAAAAATAGGTGATATAAAAGCACAAAAAATAATATTACTGATAATAAAATTAAAATTTTCTTTTTATATTTCATTTCTCACCATTTATTTTGTAAAAGATGTTATTGAATATGGATTTAAAGGTCCATCATTAAACAGTTCTCTACCCTTTGGTATAAATTTTGTTTCATAGAACAATAAAACTATGTCGTCAGAGAAGAAAACTCCCTTATCTGTTAATTTAACAATTTCATCAGTTTCTTCAATAAATCCATAACCTTTTAATTGTTGAATAATAGGATAAAATATTGTTTTTTCAATATCTATTCCAGTAACTTCTTTATATCTACTCTTTTTAATAAAATAATTTTTCAATGGTAGAATTATTGCCCATCTTTGTTGTGCAATACTATCTCTTACATAACCTCTATCATAAGGTAATTTACCATCATCAATCATTTTATAATATGTATCAAAATCTTTTGTATTTAAAACAAATCTATCTCTTAACGAAGAAAAACCTGTTAAACCAAATCCAACTTGATCTAGCCCTCTACAACATTGATTAAAAGCATAAAGAGAAATACAAGATTTTTTTCTTGTAAATACTCTTCTAATATTTTCTTTTAATCCATACGAACCAAGATAATCAAAAACCATTTGTTTCATTTTAATTATGTTATCTGGATTTATTGACTCTTCTGGATGATTTTCGTGATACTGCTTTATTAATCCTTGCCTATCACCAAAAGCATCAACCATAAGTCTATAGAATTGGTATTCGTTTGCATCTATTTGAACAATTTGTTTTAATTCTTCATACCAACTTTCAATTGTCTGTCCAGGAAAACCATATATAAATTCAATATCAGTTTCAAAACCCATATTCATTGAATTTTTAATTGCTTCAAGTGCTTCTTTTTTATTATGAGGACGATTCATCAATTTTAGAACTTTTTCATCCATTGATTGAATACCTATAGTTAAACGATTTACCCCATAATCCTTTAATATTTGCAATCTTTCAAGACCTATATCGCCAATTAATGTATGTGGTGAAACATCATAATTAAATTGACGAGTTTTAGACATATCACATTTTGTGGTAAATATCTTTAAAAATCTTTCAAGTTGTTTTGTTGTTAAATCAGTGGGAGTTCCACCACCAATTAAAGCAACTCTTAGTTTTATTTTTTCTAAATTAAATTTTTTTAGATATATATCCATCTCTTTTTCTAAAGCATCTATATATCTATCTTTTATATTGTCATTATTACCATATAAAGATGGATAATGACAAAACATACAACGTTTTGAACAAAATGGAAAGTGTACATATACATCTATCATTCCATCCGCAGGAAAAGTATAACCTTTATACATTTCATCGTGGTCTATTGCTGGATATTGCGTTATTTGAGGATAATGAATACCAGCAGGTATATAATCCCCATTATTACAAATAAGCCCTAGTTTTTGAAATTCATGGAATTCATTTACTCTTTTTTCAGCTGATATTAATAAATCTTTTAATTCCATTTTTAGCCCAAACAAACAAATACTATACCAAAAACTATTATTAAAATTCCTATAATCTCTTTTATTTTAGGAATATATCTACTAAATAGTATCATAAATATCAAAATAAATAAAGGTTCTAAAGACATCAAAGAACTTGCTATTATTAGTTTACAATATTTTATTGCTACAAGTGATAACCAAAAACCACCTATTGTTGCGAGTGCAAAAGTTCCAATTAACTGAATATTATATTTCTTGTTATTTAATGTGTTTTTCCATAAAAATATTTTTTTTGTAAAAAGTCCAAAAAATAAAAGTATAACTGCACTAAAAATCATTCTATACATAGTTGCTGTTATAACAGGTACATCAACAAGTATAGGTTTTATAATTACCATTGAATATGCTGTACATGCTAATGATAATATTGCAAAAATTATTCCTGTTATCTTTGTTTTTACTTCAGAATTCTCTTTTTTTATTGGAAAAATCAAAAATGAAAGTCCTACTAAAACTAAAACAATACCCACAAAAGATATTATTGATGGTATTTCTTTTAAAAAGATAAAACCAAATACTCCTGAAAATATATCTGGAGCAACAAAAACTAATAATGATAAAAATAATGGAGATAATCTATTTAATGAAGCAAAAAATAAACTATCACCTATAGCAATTCCTAAAATACCACTTAATGCAATAGGAATTATATTATTT
>JAFQOI010000065.1 GCA_017403285.1 bacterium | reverse complement strand
TTAACATTAGAAGGTGTTGAAGCAGAAACAAAAACAGATTCAATTACAGATTCACAAGTAACTTTATCAGGAAAAGCAATTCCATTAGCAAATGGTCGTATCGCTTCTTCAATTGATTCATTAGACACAAACGCAGATGCACAAGTTGTTGCTAATTGGACAAAATCAGTTTATGTTCCTGAAGCATAAAAATAAATTGATAGTAGAGAAAATATTTCTCTACTAGATTATTTATTTTTAGTTTAATTTTTATTTTTGCATAAGGAGGTGATGAAATGCCTGTTGAGGGTTTACAAGATGTGATTGATAAATTACAACGTTTAACTGATGATAGACTTGCTAGAACAATACAAAGACGCGCATTAAAAGATGTGGCGGAAATGGTTTTAAATCAAATGAAACGTGTCACTCCTGTTTCAACCGTTCGTTATATTCATGGTATTGATGCTGAAAACATTATTTCTTTTACTCGTAAGGGTAGTGCGGGTTATAAGATAGGTTTAAGTAATATGAATGTTGATTGGGAACGTACACGTGGGTGAACTATTGCTCACGTTAAATCGCTCTAATTCAGTGAATATCTAAGTTTAAATAATCTAAGACTTTTTAATCACATTGTATATTATATTGAGGTGATTAAAATGGATGAAATTTGGAAAGATATATTTTATGTGGATTGCTTAACGAATAAAGTGGTAGATTATAGAAATTTTTATTCAGCTAGTAATTACGGAAATATTAAAAATCTAAAGACCAATAAATTGATAAATGGTGACACTTCTTCGAAATACGGTCATATACGAGTTTACTTGTATAAAAATGGAAAAAGAGAACGATTTTTAAAACACAGAATTATCGCTCATATGTTTTTAGAGTTAGTAGAAAATAAATGCTATATAGATCATATTGATACAAATCCGTTGAATAATCATGTGTTAAATTTAAGATGGTGTGATTTTAAGGAAAATAGAAATAACCCATTAACGAAAATAAAATACACGGGAATTAACAATTCACAGTACGGAAAAACAGGAAAAGAGAATAAGAAATCTATAAAAATTATTGCTATTGATTTAACAACAGGAGAAAAAATAATGTTTGATGGAATGAGAGAGGCAGAAAGAAATGGTTTTGCTCATAGTAATATAAGTCGTTCTTGTAAAACAAAAATCCCATACAAAAATAAGTTATGGTTTAAGTTAGAAGATTATTTGAATATGACAACACTGAGCCAAGACAATAAGGAAACTGTTGTAAGGTGCAACGACTAACTAAATTAGCCTAAGTGATAAGGACTCTTAATGAGTTCTTTTTATATGGTGAAATAGACACGAACGGGCGATACTTCGTTAAGAAGTAAAGATATAGTCTGAACTCATGACGAAAGCATGAGAACTATTGGATAAAGAGCCGATAGGATAACAAAATGTATGGTTTCAAAATTTTAAAACAGACGAAAAAAACTATGGATGGTATACAAAATTTTACAACGAACATAAAGAAGAATGGTTAGAACAGTGTCGTGAACACATAAAAATTGCGGTGAATGAATATTTACGCACATATTAATGTAAAGGAGAATAATGGATGATAATTAAAGATATT
>JAFQOI010000064.1 GCA_017403285.1 bacterium | reverse complement strand
GAATTTGACAACTAATATTTCGTGAATTATTATCGCTTATTGTTAGGTGTTAATAAAATCCTCTAAAAGTCTTGCAAATAAAAGGTTTTTCGCAAACAACTCATTTCAACTTGTTATGACTTATTATTTCGTTTTACCCTTGCCCAAAAGTATTATAAGGGCAAAATCAAGGGCAAGAATCATCTGAATTTTAGATTTTAAGTATTGGAAAACGAATTGTTGCAATGTGAATTTACAAATGAATTGAGGAATTATCGTGAAGATATCCAAATTATTCGCAATCACATTGCAGTCAAAAGCCAGACTAATTTTCTTTGCTATTGCATCCGCCTATAATTTACTGTTGGGTTTGTATTTAAAAGATTTTCTTGTTTTATCTCAAACGCTTACGGTATTCTATTTGCTGTCAGTTCTACCGTGTTTGTTTTTAGCAGTAGAGATAAAATCAAAGACAATGCGTTCAGTCATATTTATTTTACTTGCACTTATTTTTTTGATAAACTTTGCTTACGCTATATACTGTCGTAGAGTGTTTCCGTTTTTAGCAATCATTTCTATTGCTATTGTCTTTACATATTTTACTGTTTTTGCTGATAGTACGCATAAGGACAATCCGCTGACGAAAATATATGTTTTGATAGTATCGGCACTTATAATTGCTTTGCTTTTTACTGCATATATTTTCGTCTACAAACAGGAAGATGTTTCTCTTACCAACGGTCAGGCAACCCTGTGGGATACAAAAACAGTAGAACTTGCTGACAAAATTTGTGCCGATTTCAATACGGATGAAGAAAAGGTAAAAGCAATATACAAATGGATGATACATAACTTCGATTATGACTATAAATGTGAACCCTTTGTTCAATACTTCAATGTTCGTAAAACCTTAAGCACACGAAAAGGAATCTGTTATGACTTTGCTCATCTGTTCGCCTCATTATGCCGAAGTCAGAATATTCCTTGCTATGTCGTTGACGGCACACCATATAATCCGGCAACGTATTGTCACACTTGGAACCGAGTTTATTTTAATGGTTCTTGGAGGAACATGGATGCAACCTTTGATACCGTTCAAATCAAAAGCAAGGGCGAACTTTACGGTTTTCGCAACATTGAAAAGTAAGCGTCAAATAGGTAGGCGGTAGCATAAAAAACAAGACTGTGATTTCGGTCACAGTCTTGTCGGGTATATAGAAATTGGATATATATCAATATGCAGTTTTAAAATGCTCGGGCAAGAGTTTGTTTGCCCAATTTTCATCTGTGCTGCTGAGTATTGGTGCAGTCTTGAAAATATAAACAAGATATTTATGCGGGTCTATGCCTGATGCTTTTGCAGTCTCTATCAAGCTAAATGTTACTGCACTGTTTTTGGCACCTTTAGGTGTATTTGCAAACAAGAAATTCTTTCTGTCAATAACAAAAGGCTTTATGCTTCGTTCAGCAAGATTATTACTGCATTCCAACCGCCCGTCAAGCAAGTAATTTTGAATGACGGGTAGTTGATGGTTTAGATATGTAAGCGCAATTCCAAGCTTGCTCTTTTGTGAAGCCATCCTTGTTTTAGCCCAGGCTGAAAACTCTGCAATTAACGGCTCTGCTTTTATTTTTCTTAGCCTGAAGCGTTCTTGATGTGGCAAATCCACAAGTTCTTTTTCTATTGCAAATAGCTTATTGCAGTAAGCTAATGCCGTAGTTACGGTTGGACTTGCTTTACAGTTTGGAGACGCCTTTTCAGCATCGGTAAACTTCCTGCGTAAATGCGCAAGGCACCCTACACGGACTACATTCTCAACTGTGTTGTAGCCTGTGTACCCGTCAGTTTGAAGATAACCGTTAAATCCTTTTAAAAATATGGCAGGATTTTCTTGTCGTCGGTTATCCTTGTACTCGTAAAGCACTATTGGGTTTTCTGCATATTGACCTGTTCTGTATAACCACATAAAGCTCGTGCTTTGTGCTTTCTTACCGGGTTCGTGTAATACCTGCAGTTCGGTTTCGTCTGCATGAATAATATCTTCTTTTAAGAGTTTTTTATGCAGTTCTTCATAAATGGGCATAAGCCATCTCTCTGAACTTTCTATTACCCAATTCGACATAGTCTGCCTTGAAAGATTTATCTGTTTTCTTTTCAGTTCCTGCTCCTGGCGGTATAACGGTACACCCATAACATATTTTTGTGTCATTATATGCGCAACTGCTTCAGCAGAAGCATAACTACCCGGCAAGACGGATTTATCCTTCACGGTTTTTACTATCTGTGCTTCATCGCTTTCTTCTTCACAAGCTTTACAAGCATATGTATAATACCAGTCTTCGTGAACTATTACCTGTGAAGGAATGAACTTCAAGGTCTTGCGGACTGTTTTACCGATTTCGACCATTTCATTCCCGCATATTTCACAATTAAGCTCTTCGCCGCTTAAACGGTGTTCTTCTATCTCTACAGGAATATCCTTTGGAACAACATCGATAAGTGAACGGCTTTTTCTTGTTCTTGTGTGGGGAGCTACCGAAACCTCAATTTCTTCAGTAGCCTTTTCTATCCAACCGATAGTTTCCGCTTCATCAAAAAGAAGGCTTAACTGGTCGTGAGTTTCTTCTGATACGCTATCTGTTTTAGAACTGTATTTTGATTTATTAAGCAGTTTTATCTGTTCCAAAAACCATTCGTTCATTCGGGTTAGTTCGTCAACCTTTGATTCAAGACCTTTTAATTTCTCATACTCCGCACGTGAAATTGTAACGGTTTCGTTCATATTATTAGTATTTTTTGTTGTGTTGGTTTGAGTGTTTTTATTTGTATTTTCCATACTCAAATTATACCATAAAACAACCCCAAATACCAGCATTTTAAATATTCAAAATCCTTGGTGACTCGTCATTTTGACGAACGGCAAAACACAGAATTTCCCTTGTTTTAAGGCAATACAATACAAAAAACAAACTTTTGGAGTTGTAAAATATTTCTGTTGTGTTTCAGATACCGTTTTTGAGTAAGGCTGAAATTATGTATTTTAATACTGCAAAAAATTTCTCTGTTTTGACTAAACTGCCGTCATTCCAATAGTATTTATTACGCTGTGGGCTTTTGGTTGTTCTATCTTCAAGCCCTCCATAAGCCATCGGTATTGCTGAGTAGTTATTTTTCGTGCCTCATCGGTTTTTCGTGGCCATTGAAATGTTCCTTGCTCAAGTCTTTTATACAATAACAGAAATCCGTTTCCATCCCAATACAAGCCTTTAATTCTGTCGCTTCTTACTCCGCAAAAAAGGAACAGCGATTCTTCGTATGGGTTTAGTTTGAATTTTTCTTGTACTATTCCGGCTAATCCGTCTATTCCTCGACGAAGGTCGGTTTTTCCGCAGGCTATATACACCTTTGTGTTACAGAATGCATTATTTAACATCTTTTTATTGCCCGCAGGATACACAATATTGTTTCCTCGTCTGTACCTTTATATATTTCTGTTCTGTACTCACCGTATTGTAATGCCGCTACGAGATGATTCTCTACAACCGGCTCCGACATACTGACTTCATAAAATGTATTTGTTTGCTCCTTTAAAGCCTCATACACCTTTTTCTGTCTGAGGTAGTAGGTGCTCATAGATAGATTTTGCTCTTTGCACCAATCCTTAACCGTTTTTCCACTATTTCTACATTCTTCAACCTGTAACGCCCATTCTTCGAGTTTTTGGTTTTTATTATACTTTTGAAGCCCGCTTGACATTTTTTCATCTCCGATAATATTTATTATCTTTAAATTCCATGTAACTCTTGTGATTGCAGTTTACTTTATTAGATTCTTCTGTTTTACATTAAACTACAGTGAACTACATTGGATTTTAATAGACTACTATATTATCTGGCTTTGTTCGCTTCTCTTCAAGACGCTATTCTATTTGACGCTTACATTGAAAATGCTCATTCACTAGAAAAAGAGTATTTTATAACAAAAATATATTAACGACATTATTAAAGCCGCCCATTACACGGGCGGCTTTAATGTATCTTATTTACTGTACTCATTGCTTGTATGAAGTTTGATTATGCAGTTTATTATCGGAGAGACATAAACCGTATCGGTCTGAAGACTATTTAATATCAATTTTTGCAAAATATGTAGGATTATACCATTCTGAGCTTTCTTCTGATAATATCAATTCATTTTTTCTGTGATGTGTTTCGCTGCTACAGTCAGATATAACTAAACCCATATATAGATATGAACTCAAATGATTTTCTTTTAAAAACTTATTACTTAAAATAGCAGTTATATTATAATTACTTTCTGTTTTTGAAAAATCTGCCTTAATTAAGTTGTCACCTAAGACCTCATTACTATCATTAAGCACATCACAGACTATGACCTTGATTTCACCATCGATTTCCTTCGGAAATAAGAATATGCTGTTATAAGAATACTGCTCTGTTCCGCAAAGTAATAGATGAATACCATCACTTGTCTGGGTGTTGTAATCTCCTATGTCACTAATATAAAAATCATCGTTTGTCACCTTGAAACTTATTTTTAAACCCTCTGTGATTATTTCTGTAGTTATATTGCAACTTAAATCATTATTTATTTCGTTTAATGATTTCTTGACAAGTGAAATATTTTCTCCAACTTTTTTGTGTATATTATTTTCTCTACGAGACTCCCAATTATTGTTTATATAAGTGGCAAGTAACACATCGAAATTATCACCATCTTTCATATCTGATTCAATCAAATACTTATAGAGATGATCTCTATCATCTTCGACATATTTAAGATTACATACTGTTTCCACAAAACTCTGTGGAAACGCCTCAGGAAAAATCTCAAGAATATCAAATATCATTATTTTAAATATTATTCTAAGTTTTTGGCACATTAAATCATTTTCTATTTCTTTCCACTTTATTTCGTTCGAATATTTTTCAGAAAACAAAGCTATTTCGTAAGAACGATATAAAAATCGTCCTGCTTTGGGAATGGTTTTTTTAACTAAAATTTGATACAAACTCCCATATGCTAAATATGTGTCCATATATAAATGATAAATCAAATGCAACATACTCGCGGTGACATTAAATGTATTTATTTTGTGATTATTTATTGTGCATACCTGTAAATTTTCTCTTAAAAAGCTCTCATTAACTCCTATCATAGGATGGAAAATATTTCTATGTAATTCCAGCCTAATCTTTTCTTTTTTTAAGGCCACATGATGCTGATTAGACGTTCCATTCTTATAACGCAACTCAAATCCATTTTCTAACAAATACAAATAAACCTTTTCAAAATATAGTGGCTCAACATAAAAATCAATATCCCCCCAAGCTCTTTCATCTGGTCTACCATATAAAAGTTGCGATAACACAAAGCCTTTAAATGTTATATACTCAATATCCATTTTTTCAATATCAGAAAAAACATTGCATGCCACTGCCATATTAAATATATTAAACAACCTGTTTAATGACAAACGTTGTTTTATATTGTCCTTGTCTGCAAATTTATCTGCAAAATTAAAGTAAAGTGTGTTTTTGTTTAATACATCAAGTATTTCATCAGTAGAAAAATTATTCTTTAAATATTCAACAATATAATCATCACATTTCATTATTTTTTTCCTTTCGCTTGTTTAAATTTGCTAATATTATAAATGATTTCTTTCGAAAATTCAAACACAAGTGCAAAAATCATAGAGCTCATGATGTTTTTTCTAAAACATCATAACACTTCCTATAAGCCATCCCATCAATAAAATAAGAATATTCAATTGAATAATAAGACTTTTAAATGAACCCTGTTATTTTATCTCGCCGATATATAGCTATCTTTATATATTGCAAAATAACACCAATAATTTCCCTCGTTAATTTGTTTCATCTACAATTCAATTACTTCTAAAAGTTTTAGGTGATGCTCCTATGTTGACCACAAACAAAAATCATAATGCGAACATGCAAAAAAACATATATCGCACCTCGTAATGTTGTGATTTTAGTCAGTTCAAACATCTCTTACCTTCAAATAGATTATGTTTCATTGTATTAAGAACGTCTCATTTTAGAAACTTATGGCTAATAACACTTTAAAAACATCATATATTGAATAATAGATGTTATCCAAATAATACATCATCGTTCATAAAAATACGTTCTTTTTTTTGATTGATTATTCTTACAATATAAGTCCCAACGCCTGCTAACCCTGTACCCCAATCAGATGAAACACTCATTTTCGTTTCGTCAGTTAATAGATTTAATCCGTTAATATTCACTCTAGAAGAAAAAATATATTCGTTTATATTACTGATATAATTCAAGTAAATGGGATCTTTTGTAACACAGTACATATCATATAAGAACTCCGCATCACCACATACTCCATGACATTGACATATTGATGAATTCCAAATATTATTATAAACATCTTTTGCCGCAAGTTCAGCATATTTCAAATACTCCTTATTACCTGTTGTTACATACATGCGAATAAGGGTACTGCCGATACCAGAAGAACCATTGCACCAATGTGACCAATTTTTAGTATTATCAGGACCAAAATTCCACGATGCACAATTATTTTTAACAATTGCATTTGAAATAAGAGTATCACATATTTCGTTTGCAATTACTATATACTTGTTTTCCTTAGTAATCGTAAATAATACATTAAGATAGTGACATATACCAGCATGTCCATGCGCAAAGCCCCAAAAAATTTCATCATTCAGTGGCCACGCCATCATATTTTTCGTCCTTATTATATTGTTACATATCATTTCACCCATTTCTTTTGCAATCTGAAGAAATTCATGTTTGTTTGTTTTTTTATAAAAATGGATAGCAGCCATGCCATATCCCGCATTTCCCAAAACAATATCATTATATATTTTACTCGGTTCAATATGTCTGACAAATAAATCTTGCACCTCGTTTAACAGGTTTTCATCTTGCAAATAATTCGCTGCATCTAATAGAAACCACAACACACCACTTATACCAAAATACAATGATGAGTCATTAACCGGACTTTCGGAATCTTTATATTTATAATAATGATTATCTTTCGACCATTTAACAAATTTAGAAAGCAAGGAATTTTCTATTAATCCCATTTGAGAAAGATTAATTATTAGTTGTCCTACTCCCGATGAACCAGTCTGAACACATGATGGTGACATTTTCTCACCATTTTTGCTTACTGGTAAAATCCTTCCTCCTGAAAAATTGATTTCGTTAATTATATAAGTTGTAATATCTTCAAGGAGTTCTATACCGTTAAATTTTTGAGAAAAAACATCTAATTTCGGTAAATCTAGCGGACTATCAATTATTTCTTGTATGGAAGTTTTAACATCTTTTAATTCAATTTTATTATAAAGATCAGGATTAATAAGTCCCAAAATCAATTCGATAATTGAACATGGTATTTGCTTGGCCCGCCCAACCATACGTAAATAATTTGACTGTTGAGAATATACAGATTGATTATCGTTTTTAAAAAAAAGCGGATCTCTATTTGTAAACATAAAAAACAAAATACATCCTATACTATATACATCGTCTGCAACTATTGCAATTTTACTATTGCGTTCCTTAAAATAATAACCCTCTGTCCCACTAGTAGGGGCATATATACGATCATTACTGTTGTACGATATGTCAAAATCAATCAATTTAATGTTATAATCGTCCGTAACAATTATGTTATTCTTTGATAAATCTCTAATCACAATTCCGTGATTATGTATGTCTATAATGGCTTCTACAAGATTTTCAGAAATAAGCAATAGGTTGTGAATGTCATTTTTAGAGTCGAATGATTTGTGTGTAGAATTAATATAGCCCGATAAAATTTGACCATCAATAAATTCTTCAATTATAAAAGAAGAGTATGGGGTTTGTAAAAACTCAAACACTTGAGGGACATATTTCTCTTTTTTTAGAAGCATCAAAATATTATATTCATTCTTCAAATAATCCGAAACATCAAATCCTAAATTGTCTGTTGAAACAAATTTTCGTGCTTCTTTTAATACTATTTTTGTACCATCTTCTCTTTCGGCAGCATATACTCCGCCCTTGTTTGCATGTCTAATAGCATATAACAAATTTATTTTTTGCTTTGGATATATGTCGCCTTGTTTATTATTAGCATAAATGTCCTCAAAAGGATCGCTAACCCATGATGGCGGAGAAAACCATGCATTTCGCTGATCTTCTATAAGTTTATCATTTTCATCATAAATAAAACATTTATTATCTTTAGCATTTATTTTTATTCCTTTAAATGCACCATACCTATAAAAAACAATGCCGTCTTTATACTGTTTATCGGAAAGTATAGTTGGTCCATTAAAACCACGAGTGCATATATGCAGTTTTTCAATCACTCTTACAAATTGATCTATAGTTGTTGGATAAATCGTTATAAATTTACCTGAGTACCCACGTGGATAATGAGCATCATTCATTACTTTTAATGTCTTAAGCGAGTCGGCAACTTTAAAATCAAGTTTTTCTTCTATAACAACCTTTATCACTTCACGCAGTATATCAATAGCAGAAATATATGTAGCTGAAATGTGAATTTTCCATCCCTGTACAGGCAAACACGAAGTAGTATTATATACATGAATCCACTGTATCGTACGATGAATCGTGAAGCCTTCTAAATCGCCAAAATTATTTTGAATTGTATTAAAAATTTGATCTTTTATGTTACAAAATTCTTTGATTTTATTATAATAATAATCGACTTGCATCATTTCACCATTCCATAGTTAAAAATACTTTATTTATAGAATATCAAACCCATAACATGCTTAATAAGCCACGCTATAATTTTAGTTTATACTTTAATATTATGAGCCGCTAACTGTATATCCACATGATACATCGCATGTGAAGTCACACGAAGCCATACATGTTGCATTACAAAGATCTATAGAATCAAAAAATTCAGTAATTGCTTGGTTTACCTCAGGTAATTTATGAAGCTCGTCTTCAGTTATACCGAATTCACGAAGAAGTGAATTAGCTATTATTTTATTACTCATTAAGGCTCACTCTCCTCTCTGCACATTATGAGTTTGATATCAAGCATATTTTACCATAATATACACTGCAAGTCAATTATGTAATAATTATATTGATTTTAGGAGTGTGCCATGTGCAGTCACTTGACAAACGGCACAAAACGGTATATAATGGTAATAAACAATGTTTCGTTTAAAATTAATAATTTGATGAAAGGAAAGTGTTTATTTATGGAAAAATACAGAGGTCTATTTCCAATTGAAAGAAGAAAAAAAATATTAGAAATTGTTGAGAAAAATGGAAGGATCAGCGTAAGCGATATTCAAATGCTCTTTTGTGTTGGCTACGAAACTGCAAAAAAAGACCTCGTTATACTGGAAAGTGATAACAAACTTAAGCGTGTTTATGGTGGCGCAATTTCATTTGATTCTGAACAAATTGATCATTCCACATATATCTATGAACTCAAAAACTTTTTCATTACCAAAAACATATTTAACAAAAAGGTTTTTTTAGATCACTCTCTCATGCATATTTTATCTAAAAATTTCCTATTTTGTAACAATGATTATTATACCAATTCATTAAATGTAGCACAGCTAATAACCTCTAATACATACCCTGTTAGATTAGTTGGAAATGAATATTCTCCCGATTGTTACACACATCACTTGACATGTGATTGTGTTAATTTTCATCTTAGTTGTATTTGTTTATTTTACGATGAAATGACTAACTCCTTGTGGATAGATTCAAAATCAAAATACGATTTTTATTCTCAAATTATATCAAGAAGTACAAATACACTTTTGCTTGCAGAAGTAAAACATATAAAACAAATGCACCCAGAAAACATATTTACCTTTTCATTGCCAAATTTAGTAAAACTTTTTAATTTTGGTTTTTATACAATTTAGTAACTTTTTTGTTTAATTGCAGAAAGGAAATAGTCAATATGAAACCTTCTCTAAAATTTAAAATAATAGCGAATTCTATTAAATATGTTTGGGATATAGACAAAAAATATTTTGTGATTGGATTTATGTTTGCAATAGTATGCGCAATCGATCCTTTATACAATATATTACCACTGAAAATAGTCTTAGATATGCTATCAAAAGATTTTTCCTTTATTAAATGCTTTTCCTTTTTCCTTTGTGTACTATTGTTTGCTTTATTAACAAATATTTTTGCCCAATGGTATAGAAATAAGTATTTACCAACACTAAATCTTAAGGTACAATTCCAAACCAGAAAAGATGTTTTTAAAAAAACCTACAATATAGATTACGCTAATTTTGATAATCCTTTATTTTATGATAAATATAAATTGGCATTAAATCAAATTGACAATGGAATCTCCAGCATGATCTCATCTTTATATAATTTTCTCGCTCAGATACTTTCAGTTTTCACTGTTGGAACCATTGTTTTAATAACTGATCCAATTTTAATAATTTTGGTAATTATTCAAGTATCACTTACTGTTGTTATCAATATGAAACAAGGAAAAATCAACTATGATTTTGATGTAGAAAATGTTCCCCAAGAAAGAAAAAAACAATATGTGGGAAGGCTACTTTACTTGCAGGATTTTATAAAAGATTTAAAAATTTTCAACTTTTTAGAATTAATTTTCGATTGGCAAAATAAGTGTTATAAAGAAAAAATCAAAATTCTCAATGATTTTTTTCTTAAAAAAAGCCTAGTTTCTTTTCTTAACATGGCCACTAATATGATTTTAAAAATCTGCATATATATCTATTTGGCATGGTCTGTATATAATGGAAAAAATAGTTTGGGTGATTTTTCGGCGATGATTGCAGCGACCGTATCATTATCATCTTTATTAACCAACTTAGCCTCTATAATCCCTAATATGGACAAGCAATGTAGATATTTAAATAATTTATTCTATTATATAAATCCCCAAAATAATGTTTTGGCAAAACAAACAGCAAAACTCTCAAATGAATTAAAATTTAATAACGTAAGATTTACATATCCAGGAACTACAAATGCTGTTTTAAACAATATTTCTTTAAATATTAAAGCTGGTCAAAAAATTGCTATCGTTGGAAAAAATGGTGCAGGAAAAAGTACGTTAATCAATTTATTGATGGGGTTATATAAACCTGAATCTGGGAATATTGTGATAGATTCACATATATACACTCAAACAGATTTGCCAATATTTATTGAAAACGCAGGAGCAATACTCCAAAATAGTAAAGTTTATGCTTTTTCCATTGCCGAAAATGTTTTATTGCATCCAATCCATTCAACTAGCGATATTACAATGGTCAACAATGCTTTAGAGTATGCCGGGCTTGCCGAAAAAGTAAGTTTACTTCCTGAAGGAATAAATACACCTTTATCAACTGAATTTGAACAAAATGGGGTTCAATTTTCAGGTGGGGAAATTCAAAAACTCGCACTTGCAAGGGTATATGCTTCAGGAAAAGACCTATGGATATTTGATGAACCATCAAGCAATTTGGATCCCATAGCAGAATCTGAATTCTATAAAAAAATGTTTAATGCTCCTGAAAATAAAACAGTTGTTTTTGTATCACATAAAATGAGATCGGCATCGCTAGCAGATAAAATATTTTTCATGCAGGATGGGTGCTTCATCGAATCTGGAACACACGAGGAATTAATGAAGAAAAAAGGGAAGTATTACGATTTTTATATGATACAAAATTCGGAAGATTCTTGACCTGTTAAAATCGTAAAACAGAAGCATGGAAAGGATATGATTATGAAGTTATCTCAATTTAAACATGCTAGAATTAGCCAAACCGGCAATTTAATTTCAATTATACACGAGTATAAGAGATACATATTAATCAAAATTATTGATTGCAAAAAACAAATCTTTTTTCACAAAAAATATTATAATATTACGCCATCATCCATTATAAAGTATTTTTTCGTCAAAGATACATTAATAGTATTTTACACAAAAAACAGTATGTACTATTTGGATTCCATTTCACTTAAAAACAATAAACTATTAACACAAAGAATATTTAAAACAGATATGCCTAACTGCAATTTGTTTTATTGCACAGATTACTATGCTATTACCTCATTTGAAAAAGATGCATGTACAAGAGAATATATTTCGCGTGTATACCTATTTAAACCTGAAAAAATCGAATGCAAAAAAATTACCGAGCTACCAGGAATTATTGAACAAATATTTGCCACATCAAAAAAAATATACTTAAACTTAATAAATTCACACGGTTTGAAAAAAATTCTTGTATTAGATAATCAAAAAAACATATACGAATTAATTGATGATTATAATAAGCTGAGTTTGAAAATTTTGGATGCAAATGATAAATATCTAGTATGTAGCGGTGAACTATTTGATGAAACGATCAATTTTATTATACATAATGATTCATTAAATTTTTTTAATCTTTCATTCATCACAAATAATCAAATATCATACGCTAAACTTTATAATGATTATCTATGTATAATATCAAACAAAGGATGTAACGACGAGTTTTATATTGTCAATCTTAAAGATAATAGCAGTCATTTAATATCTAATATAGGCACAAATATTCGGTGCGTATCCTACAAGAATAATATGATGTTCTATTTTCAATGCACATATAATTCATTATCATATTGTAGTTACAATTTGTGCACAGGGGATAAAACACTTATTTGGGAGAATAAACATCATATTAATTCTATCATGCGTGTTGAAAATATAAATTTAAGCGAGAGAACGCTTGAAATTATGCATTTTTACAACACTGGTAAAAGTAAAGGAACCATTTTCTATTTGCATGGTGGACCGTCAACGCACTTTAAAAATGAATATAATCAAGTGTGCGATTTTTTAAGTTCTGCCGGATATGATATAATTTGTTTAAATTATAGAGGTAGCACTGGTTATGGTAAAGATTTTCAAAAACAAATTGATGGAAATTGGGGAATTAAAGAAATAGAAGATGTTATTGAAATTACTAAAAAATATTCTTCTAGTAATAATATACTTTTAGGCGAGAGTTATGGTGCCTTTTTATGCTTGCATTCAATATTGAGGAATCCTAAACTTTGGAAAAAATGCTGTATGCTTTCTCCATTTCTTACCCCATTATCTATGTATAATAATCCGGACTTTGCAAACAAAAACTTAATCAAACCTCAATTAAATTCTAAAATTAACGATTGTGATTTTAATCACTTTAAAAATATCGACTGCAAAATTCTTATTGTTCATGGAACAAATGACTCTGTAATTCCTATATCAGAAAGCGAAAAGATTGTTGAAATATTAGAACATAATAAAAAGAATATGAATTCGGATTTTTGGTTCATAAAAGGAAATTTTAAACATTCCCTTAACTATCAATCAGAGTTTCATTTTTTTGAAAATATATTGATTTCTTTTTTGACTCAATAAATCAACAAAAACAGAAAACAATCATCAAAGTAAGGTGGTCGCAAAATGTATTGCTATTACATATATGATTTCATTATAGAAAGTGATTTTGAAATTTCAATATTTGAAGAATATGCAGATATTCCAAAATTGTCCAATTTAACGGTAATTAAAATAAGGAAACTAAATAAAGAAAAAAAGGATGAAATTTTTAGTGCCAAGACTTGGGATATATTAACTTGGAATTATTTTCCGTTAATTCCATACGGTACAGAAAAACATATAGTTTTAAAGTTCTTAGATCTTTATTTTGTTGCTGTCTCTTTAACGGGGAAAGAAATTATTGTAGATTTAGACTCTAAAGATTCTAAAATGTCCGTTAATGTCGCAATGGGTGGAGCCCTCTCAATTTGTATGGCTCTTCATGGATATTCCCCACTTCATGCGATGGCTGTAGAATACAATAAAAAACCATTAGTTTTTATAGCGCCGTCAAAAACTGGAAAATCAACATTAGAGCATTTTTTTCTTAACAACGGCTGCAAAAGCATCACGGATGATGTTTTACCTGTAAAATTACTAAACAATAAATCAACCTGTTTTTCTTCTAAGAACCTAAAAATTAAAACCGATACCAAATTAGCTTCACTTTTTAATATTCCTTTAGATATTTCAAATATAGTAACACCATTAGAAAACAAATACTGGCTATCAATTCCATCGGAACAACATTCACATATTAATCACAATTTAAAGTACATTTTTTATCTTAATCCATCAAATGACTACAAAGATGTATTGCTGACACCTATTTCCAAAATAGACTCAATTAATTTACTTATCGAAAATTTACATTATGTACAGTTCTATCCAAAAAACAAACGACATGAAGCCATAAAAAATATTCTTATCAACTTTAAAAACATAGATGTATATTCGGTTAATTACAAGAAGGAATTTGACAACATTACTAAAATTATAGATGCCATATATAATTTTGTTAATTAATCAGATGTTTGATTGTGCTCTATTTTTTGTGCGTTTTTTGAAAACAGGCCTTTTACTACAGCTATGATTTGTGAATAATAAAAATCCGCTTTATAAATCCTTACAACTTACAGTTGGAAAAATCCAATAAACGCGTTATTGATTTGTAACATTTTAACCTTTAAAATATAAATGTATCTACAAGAAATATAAGGAAGTGTACCTATGGATAATTTAAAGTTGAATGATACTATTTGTTTTTATAGAAAAAAGCAAGACTTAACACAAGAGGAACTTGCCGTAAAATTAGGTGTAACCAACCAGTCGGTATCTAAATGGGAGTCGGCACAGTGTTGTCCGGACATTAGTTTAATACCAAAGCTTGCCGATATATTTGATGTTAGTATTGATGAATTGTTTGGTAGAGAACCATTAGTTAATGATATTTGTGCGCAGTTTCCTCTGCGTGACGATGATACTTTCCGTGTTGTAGTCGCTAGAGGTAAAAGAGTTATGTTGGTCGACGACATAGATAAAACTATAGATATAACTTTTCCAAAAAACTGTAACGAAACCACAAGGCAATATTTTAAAGTTGAAGTCTTTGGTAATATTTGCTGTGATGCAAGTATTAACGGAGATGTTGTAAGTCACGGCGAAATTGAATGTAACCAGATTAACGGTGATATAAAAGAATGCAAAAATAACATTTCCTGTCAAGGTAACATAAACGGTAATGTAAATGCCGGTAATAATATTTCTTGCGGCGGTTCAATCGGCGGCGGTGTTCATTGTGGTAATAATATTTCCTGTGCAGGTGAAATAAATGGTGCTGTAAACTGTGGAGATAATGTTGCTTGCGGTGATAACATTAAAGGGGATGTTAATTGTGGCGGTAGTGTAGAGTGCAAGACAATAGAAGGTAATGTTGAATGCCAAGGAAATATTATTTATAAATAATACCTAAGTACTAAAATGTTTTAAAATTAAATGTTCACAAAATGTTTACAAATTGCAAAAGCGGCACTTTTTCGTCCTATAACGCCCTATAACATTTAATAAACGCAAATAATCGCGTTTTTCGTAATTTGACAATTGAATAAACATATGCTAAAATAACAATGGTTTTATTAAATAGGGTGAAACGAAAAGGATATTCGTTTCTTTGTCAGCTAGTAACTGACAACGGATTTTCTAGATGAAAATCTGCCATGAGCAGGAGTGTTTTTAAAATATAACG
>JAFQOI010000063.1 GCA_017403285.1 bacterium | reverse complement strand
TAAGGTAATCTAAGCGATTATCTTGCTTTAAAAATTAAAACAATAGGAGTTTTAAAAATGATTTTACTTGAAAAAACTGTGAAAACTTTTTTGGCAACAATGTCATGTTTCTTTTTTGGAAGCTACATTATTGATAAACATAAACATTTCATTCGTAACCGTAAAATGTCATACAAAGATTGTGTGAAATTTATATTTTGGAATAAAGGTAGAAATAACGATATAGAATTAACAGAGTTCTTTAAAGTATTCAAAGGAAAGAAATACGAGACAATATCACACCAAGCAATTGGAAAACAAAGAATATATATCAAACCAGAACTGTTCATAAACATCTACAAAAAGTTCATTGACCAAATCTACAAAGAACATAAACATTTATCAGAAATCAAAGGCTATATTATCGCAGCATGCGATTCCAGTATATTTGATTTGCCTAATGTAACATTAACTCGCATAGACTTTAATATTAAAGACCATGATGCATTTGGAAAACATAGAATACGAGCAAGAGTTTCTGGTATTTTGGATGTTAATTCCAAGTTCATTTTAACAACAAAAATTGTTGAAAAAAGCGTGAAAGAAACTACATTAGCAATACAACACTTAAATGACTTGAAAAAACGATTAGACATAACCAAATTCATCACAATTTATGATCGAGGTTATACATCAATTGAATTGATGTTATTCACTGAAAAATTAAACTCAAAATTCATCATTCGATTGACAAAAAATGCATTCAAAAAGAAAAGAAGGCAAATAAAAAGCAATGATAAAATCATCGAAATCAATTTAACCAATTCAATAATCAAAGAATTTGATAATGAAGAAGCAAAAGAAATAGCAAAGAAAATGGGAAGATACAAATTTAGAATAGTTGAAATAACATTAGAAAATGGTACTAAAGAGATATTAGCAACAAATTTGAGTCCTGAAGAATTCAACATTGAAGAATTAAAAGAATTATACGGACAAAGATGGAGTATCGAAACAGGATTTAAAAAACTAAAATCACAAGTCATGATTGAAAGATTCAGCGGACACCGAAGAATAATAATCGAACAAGATTTCTACGCAAGTATTTTCATCTACAATCTTGCAACAGCAATACAATGGGATGGAGAAAAGCAAATGAAAGTTAAAAAAAGAAATCCCGACATGGAATTCATACGCAAAGCCAATTTCGCATCCATAGTCGGAATAATCTACATCTACATGGAAGACATTCTTTCATTCGATTCTGAAACGGTAAATCAAGTAATGGATTTTCTAATCCACCAGGCAAAGTGCCTTTACCATCAAAAGAATATAAACACATTACAAATGCAAAGAATGCTTAAAATCATAGATGATTTTATATTACAATTTAAATGGGGTGATGAATGGGAGGATTATAAACCTGCAAGAACTGCAGAAGATTCAACTAACGATCATCCTGGAAACCCAAAACCAACCCATTAAAAATTATAGTTTAATATTTGCCCCCCAAATATTAAATTAAAATAACAGAATAGATTAACTAAAAAAATCTACTCATAATAGTACATTTTGGATGCGAAAGTATAAAAATACTTTCATTTATTACTTAGCAAAGCCAATCAAACCAATATATAACAATGTTATGTATCATGGGAAACATATAAAAAAATATCAACAAGAATAGTTTAAGTTTCTAGCAATGTTTAGGTGGGCTATGAAATATAAAAAAATAGGGGATAT
>JAFQOI010000062.1 GCA_017403285.1 bacterium | reverse complement strand
TTTGGCGAGTGGCCACAATTGGCGAGTCACCAAGTCGCCAAAAAAATTTGGTGAGATTTGTAGTGTTTCCAAAGATTTTTCTACGCTCTATAGAATTCTATAGAAAACGTTTCTATAGAAAGTCTCTATAGAGTGTTTCTATAGAAAAAATTTTCTATAGAAAAAGGCTATTTATAGCAAAATGTTTTATAAAACATTTTTTAATTGAAATTATCAAAAAAGAAAAAACATTAAAATGAAAGATAAATAAGTCAACTATCAATTATTATCAATATCATTGATAATGCATTCAATTCCATTATTATTTATAAAAGAATGCAATATACATTGATTTTCCACTGTTGAGGATAACATTCGTGATCTTCTCTTTTCCAAATATTGAGAAGAATCACTAAATAATCTCTCAGACGCACAGGAACTTGCCAATCCAGAAAGACTTTCAATTGCCATTTCATACAAATCAGGCCATTTATTCTTTTTATCTTCCCAATATTTAATTATTTGACTCATTGTAACAATTGTTAACTCTGGTGGAGAACTAATATATTCTTGGAATTGAGACATTTGTTGTGAAGCAATTCTTCCACTACTAAAAATATCACTAATTGATGGATTTGATTGTTTGGATAACTCATTAAAATAATTGACAACAATTGTTCTTTCTGATCCTTCATGAAAATCAAGTTTAAATCGTGGATTTAAGACAGTGGGAACAAAATATAATGGATTCGTCATTATATACCTTTCATTTATAATTTTATTTTTAATTTCATTAATGAGTTCATCAATCAATTCAATTTTTGCTTCATTAACATCAACAGGTTCGGAATCAAAAGTAATAGTATCTATTTGTTTACCTTTTGATATCAATTCTTCACAATCATAAAGAGAAACATAAGAATTTTCATCAATTGTTATCAAATGTTTATTAATATTGATTGATTTCTCTTCATCCATAAGTTTGTTTCTTTTTTCTTCCAATTTTCTCAATATACTGACTGTTGCTGGTATAACTTCTGATAATGTTGGTTCACTTTCTGATGAAAGACGTTCTGAATAATCAAAAATAATTGCAACAATTTCAACAAAGAATTCAATAAGATTTAATTCAATCTTTGTTATCTTGTATGATTCTTTGAAAAGTTTATTCATCATATCTTCTTCAAAATTATCACATAAAGCTTTAACACATGCATTTGTACAAACTCTATTTTCACATGTTCTTTTCAACATGAGATATTGAGAAAAGAAACGTGTTTCTATAGTAACTAATGGTTTAAGGTAATGACCAAATGTCTCATTTTGTATAGGTTTGGCACAAATTGATTTGGCGAGTGGCCACAATTGGCGAGTCACCTAGTCGCCAAAAAAATTTGGTGAGATTTGACCAAAAAATGTTTTTTCACATCAAATTTCATCAAATTTGTGGCCAAATTTCGCCAAAAAAGTCGCCAAAAACATTTTTTGACCAAAAAATTTGGTCAAATTTTGATCAAATAATGTTA
>JAFQOI010000061.1 GCA_017403285.1 bacterium | reverse complement strand
ATGTTTGAAAAGTCATCAATTGTATTGAAAATAATCAATTTTGTTATATGAAAAAAATGCCAGATCACAATATTCAAAAAGAGATTTTAAAATGTACAGAGATGTAAATATGGTTGTGTTGTCCAAAATGATTTGACATTTTATAAAATGAATTTTATCAAAAAATTTTGGTAAAACGACGATTTTTGGTCAAAATTTTATAAAATAAAAGGAAATTTGATAAAATGAATTTGACAAATTTGTCAAATATAACACAAACATATTTTTTTCATCAAAAATGTTTTATATAACAACGATTATATAATCAGATTTTTTTATTATATTGAAACTATAATTTTACTACATTTCCAATTGCCCTAATTTTCTGAATAACACAAAATTCATCTACTTATTCAAAGAATGATCAAAACCCTACATAATTCATACTGTTTATTTGTATATTTCTTTTATATTAAACAACAAAAGAATAGATTATGAATACAAATATTGAAATTTCCCAAATAGTTCCTCAAACAATTGAAATAAATATGGAGGAAGTTGTCAAGGAAAGACTCAGAGATCTTCCATATAATTCTATAATTTGGAGTATCGCTGATTTGTATGAAATAAAAGGCACAACTGAACCTTTTGAAAAATTATGGACACATCCAGAAATATTCTCACTGGGTCGGCAGAAAGAAAACAAAAAATATCAGCATTCAAAATTATTCAAAGAAATTAAGGAAGGTGAATTCAAAATGAAATGTCTATTATGTAGTTTTGAATCAAAATTTTTTGTATCGTCAAAAGGATGTCCAGAAATTTTAGAACATGCAAGAGAAAAACACTCGAATATCATTGGAGACACAGAGATTAGACAGAGAGATAATTATTGCACGTTTAAAAATTGTAAAGAGAAAATTGTTTTGGAAAAACACGCTGAACTTATGTCATTCATCATTACGTCATTTTCACCATTTAGAGTGCTTTCTAATGAACACTTTATCAAATTCATTTCACTGTTGGACAAAAATTATACACTTCCTTCAAGACAAACAATGTCAAATGTCATGATTCCAACTTATTTACAAAAAGCAAAAGAAATTATTCAGAAAGAGATTGATACAAATGAATGTGTATGTATCAGTATCGACGGCTGGTCATCCAATTTTACATTTAAAAAATATTTCAGTTTCACAGTGCATTATTTGTATGAAAATAAATTGAAATCTGCTGTTTTAAAATTAGAACATTTTAAAGAAAATCACACTGATGAAAATATTAAAGATTTTATTATCAAATCAATAAAAGAATGGAATCTTGAAAAATTTGGATCATTATTTATCATGAGTGATAATGCACCAGATATGTTATCAGGAATAAGATTATCTGAAAATAGAGCATTAGGATGTTCTGTACATAGATTAGATAAAGTGATACAGAAAACTATTGAAAGAATGAATGTATACAAATCATTGGTGAAGAAAGTGAGAAATACATGTACAAAATTCCGACAAAATCAAACACTTGCAAATATATTGGATTCTGTGCAAGAGGAAGAATTTGGAAGTTCATTGAAAGTGTTAAATGCTGTAGATACTAGATTCTTTACGGAATTGACCATGATAAAACGCTTTTATGAAATTAGAAGTGAGTTGGAAGGAGTTATTGAAGCATTTGCAAGTGAAAATGGTGGAGAAATTGAACAGTTTATATTGTCATCGTTTACATTCACTGAAAATGAATATGTGTTAATGAAATACTTCATTGATATATTTGAAATAATTTACAAGAAATCAGAATCTCTATCAAGTGACGCTTTCCCAACATTGAGTGATTTAATTCCAACAATCAAATCACTTCATTCTTGGTTAAAGAATAAACAACAAAATATAAATGATGATCAAATGGAGACTTCACTTATTTCAAATAATGTTACACTTACAATGGATGATGTTACATACACCAGTTTTATTGATTTTGAAGAAGTACAACAAGTAAGAAATCAATATTCAATATCACAACAATCATATGAAGACAATATATATTCTATAAAATATAACTTTTTGAATAATATTATATCTGTGTTAGAAGAACAATTTTATATTGGTAGTAATAATATAATGACAAATGAAGATTGTTTAATATCCACATTTATTAATCCAAAATATATGAATAAATATTTTGATGATACACAAATTACTACAGTTATTGAATTAGTAAAAAATAAATGCGAATTATTAGATGAAATTCAAATAACACAAAATCAACAAACACAATCACAAACGAATAATCAATTTGAAGATGAGGATATAATGGAATATGGAGTAGAAAATATGGAAGAAGTAAAAGTAGATTTAACCATTGACGAAGAAATAGAAATGTATTTGAAGAAAGAGAAAGTTGGAAAGAATGCGGATATAACATTTATTTTGAGTTTCTGGGAAAACAATAAAAATGAATTAAAAATGTTATATAAATTAGCAAGAAAATATTTAGTAAATCTTGCTTCATCATGTTCATCTGAACGTCTCTTCTCAATGGCAGGAACATATTTTGAGAAGCGAAGAACGAGAATGTTGGGAAGTACGTTGGAATCTGAGTGTATATTGAAATCATTTATTGATAATAATGGAGTAAATGAATTGATTTAAAATTTGTTGATTACATTTCATTTTTCTTTTCGTTTATTTTTTTTTTTGTAATTTAATAGATGAAAATAATAATTTTTGAATAACACAAATTTTTATAAAGTGTCAAATGATTATCAAATGTGAGTTTAAATTGTCAAATTTGGTAAAATATTGTCAAAAATCCATCGAGTTTTATAAAATTTGACCAAATATTTGGTCAAAAATTTTATAAAATCAAACTGTCAAATATTTTAGACATCTCTAACGAAAATATTGAAATGAGAAAATGATTAAAAATTCTTTTGGAATGAATAATGTTAAATATGTGGTTTAATGAAGTGTCTGACGAAGTCAAATATTTCTAATTAATTCAATCTCCTATTGATAAATTATTTCAATATAGTGATATCAGCGAGATATGATTGTGATTCAATTTTAAAACAATTTTAATTATTTGTTTTACTATTTATTTTTTATTATTAGTTATCGTTTTAATAGTATTTTGTAGTTCATCCTTTGTCGGATTTTGGGGAAAATTTTCCAACAAATAAAAGCCATTTTTCGGGAAACAAAAATTCTTTGGTATTTGTGTTATTAATTCATATTCATTGAAAATGATAATTTTAGTGGAAAGAAAACCTTCAATCAGACTTTATTTCCCTAAAACATTTCTAGGGTTTTTTTTGAAAAACAAGATAGAGTGTTTTGTTAAAAGTTTCTTCTAAAAGATTGTATTTT
>JAFQOI010000060.1 GCA_017403285.1 bacterium | reverse complement strand
TTTACTTTTTAGCAACTTTTCTAATAAAACCTTATTCTTACTATAAATTATGTTAATTTTTGAAACAAAAAAATAAGCACTAGCAAAATTTTTTTTTAGGATTTTTATACAAAAGTACGTGTTTATTAGGAGGAAAAAATGAAAGTACAAAACATTAGTGGTTATAACACTGCATCTTTTAAAGGTTTAAAAGAAATCCAAGGTATTGAAAAAAAATATGCAAAAGGTGAACAAGACAAAAAATTAGTAGAAAAAGCACTTTATGCAAATACTGCAGAGATGGATATTACTAGTGACGGAGTTTTCGTTGAAAAAAATGATGCTGAAAAAATTGATTCATTCTTAACTGCTGCACAAAAAGCAAGAAATGGGAAATTAGCATTCTTCTTAGCAGAAGATTTACGTAAGTCTTTCCGTTTACATGATCGCACTGCAAGCAATATCAATGACGCTATGATTAACATTGCAAGAAAATCAGATGCCGTTACAAAACAAGATGTATTAGATTATCTAGTATAACCCCATACAATACAACAAAAAAGACGATAGCCAATTGGTTATCGTTCTTTTTTGTTTGAAATTGTACAATATTTTTTTGGATGATAAAATAACAAAATGAAAAAACTTTTAATAATTTTATTTTTATTATTTTCCATAAATACTGCCTTTGCTGAAGACAAAGTCAGTTTTATTTACATTAATGGTTCAAATAATAATGATGAGAAAATGAAAAATTGGTATGAAAATGGTGTAAGAAAACTCCATCCAATGCTAAGAAAGAAATTCTTACAAAATAAAACTATCAAACAACATTACTCAAAAACTGGAGAACTCGATATTAAAGAAGAACCAGTAATTTATTTTTGGGGAAACAAAAGTAAGGAGGATTTAGATTTTGTAAGAGGACAACTTGACATATCAAAAGCAATAAGCTCAACAGGTGCTTATATTGTAAGAAATTTAATCGCACAATTTTTACATGACGCTATATGGGTTCAAAAAGACCATAATATGATTCCATTACTTGATGAGTTAAACGAAGAAATTAAAAAAGAAACAAATCAAGGTAGAGATGTTATTTTATTTGGTTATTCAGCAGGAACTTTTATTGCATACGAGTATTTATTTAACAAGCTAAGATACATTAATGTTGAAAACTTTTTCAAATCTTTAAACAGCGATGATGAATTTTTAAAATTTGTAGCAAAAAACCCCAGAAAAAACACTTGTTTATCTGCTTTAGGTTACAATTACTCACAAATATGTACAATGTCCGCCTCGGGACACATCATACTAAATAAAGACAAAGAACAACTAAAAAATAGTTATTTAAAACTTGATGAAATAACAGAGTGTGCTTGCGCTCCAGATAAAAAATTTAGAGGAATAGTGAATTTTGCAAGTCCTCTTGTTCTTTTTTATTCGGACATTGCAGATACATCATATGAAATCAACTACTTTAACAAATATATGACAAAGTACATTTTTGAAAATGGAATTTTCTGGATTACCACGAATTTTAAAGAAGATCCTTTAGGATTTCCAACAAGCAGAAATCTAACAATAAAAGAAATGGAAGATAGAATTGGAATGGATATAGTAAATCCTAGCGGAGTTATTTACGATAATTCTAGCATTTGGAGTAAAAGAATGTTTCCTTTTGCTCATACGGCTTATTGGAGTGCAAGAAGAACATTTGCTAACGCTATTGTTAAAAGTTTCATTAATGGATATAAATTTCAATATGATGAAGAATATCAAGAAAAAATAATAAAAAAGAACAACCCAAAATCAGAACTTTAATATAAAAAACCTATATAAAATCAGTTTCTGTTTCTATTTCAATAACGTTCATTTCTTTAACCAATTCAGCATAACTAACATAATAATCTGCTAGTGCTTGTTGATAATCTAACATCAAATCAAAGTATGTTTTCTTCGATACTAAAAATGAAGTAAAATCAATTTTTCTTTCTTTAAAGTTTTTTATAGCAGCCTGCAAAAGTTCTTTTGAATTAGACAGAATTTCATCATTGTAGAAGTTCAAATTTTCTCTAGTTATTACATAGCGTTCCCAAGCGTCAGTGATATTTCTTATAGCATCAATTTCGGTATCTTTATACTTCAATTGTGCTTTTTCAATTTCTAACTGGGCATTTTTAATTTCAGGCTTGTACTGATAAACAATCGGAATATTAACAATACTACCCAATGCATAAGCACCATATCTTCCAGAAGTAGTTTCTGCATTATGCGCTGTAGTCCACGCATAACCTGAACTAAGTTGCAAATCTGGAACCAATTGGCTTTTAACAACTTCTAATTTCTTTTGAGCAGCCAAAACCTCTTGTCTTACTTTCTGTAAGTCATATCTTTGATTAATAGCAAATTCCTTAATTTTTTCGTATTCTAATTTGTCATTAGATGGTTCAATCGTCAACAAGTCGTTATAATCACCATTTAGTTTATCTTCTTTTGTATCATAATTAACATCAGAAGTATTCATTACTGTATTAAATCTATTTTGAGAGAATACAACATTATATTTCGCATTATTCTCTGCCATGATAATACGATTTAAAGAAATTTTTGCCTGTAAAACTTCTGTTTCTGGTACTTTTCCTTTTTTAGCATCTTCTTTAATGCTATTATAAATATCTTTTGCTAAAATTCTTTGTTGTTTTATAATATCTAAAATTGATTTTTTATGTAGCAAATCAATGTATGCTTTTCTAACCTCGAAAATCAAGCCATACTGAGAAAAAAGCATATCATTTACAGCCACTTGCTCTTTACTTTTTGCGAACTCTTTTCTTTTTCCTCTCTTTAAAATTTCAATAAGATAATTAACACCAAGTTGTTGGTTATCACCCTTTGCAGCAGCCCCAATATTATAAAAAACATCAAGATTTGGATTTTGCAATTTCCCAGCAATTTTAGTATCATTTTTAGAAATTTCAACATTCATATTAAGCATCTGCATTTGAGGGTTTGTTTCAAGTGCTTTTTGAATTGCTTCTCTTATATCAATTTTTTTCTCATCCAAAATAGCCCAAGTGGATTGGGATATAGTAAACAATGATACTAAAGTTATTAATGTTATTAAAAGAATCCTTTTCATAGCGCTAACTCATTTTAACATGAACAAAAAAAAGCATTTAACTAAGTTTTACAAAAGTTTTTGATGTAAAATATTTCACAAGGTAATGTGTGGAAAAAGAAAAATGTTAAAAGACCTATTTGAAAGTAAAAAATGTTTTAAATTAGTTTGTGGTGCTGGAAACGAAGATATACAAGAAGTTGAAAAACTCGTTGCAATATACTCTAAAGCAGGTTGTAATTTTTTTGATTTATGTGCCAAGCCAGAAATTGTTGATGCCGCAAAAAGAGGACTTGAAATAGCAGGAATAAAAGAAGATAGATACTTGTGTGTAAGCGTAGGAATTAACGGCGACCCACACATAACTAAAGCAAAAATTGATAAAGAAAAATGTATTAATTGCGAATGTTGCAAAAAAATTTGTCCGCACGAAGCAATACTAGACACGTACGAAATAAACAATGTGCGTTGTATTGGATGTAGCCAATGTGAAAAAGCGTGTCCTCAAAATGCAATTGAAATGATTAGTCAAATTAAAGACTATAAAGAAATTTTGCCAGAAATCATTGCAAAGGGAATTGATTGTATTGAATTTCACGCAATTTCAACAGATGAAAATGACGTTATGGAAAAGTGGGAAATACTTAATAAGTATTTTGATGGAATGCTCTGTGTTTCACTAGACCGTTCGGAACTTGGAGATAAAAAACTAAGAGAACGTATCTCAAAAATGTTAGAAACAAGAAAACCATATACAACTATTATTCAGGCAGATGGAGTTGCAATGAGCGGTAGCAATGATGAATATGGAACAACACTGCAAGCCATTGCGACTGCACAAATGTTCCAAAATGCAAAATTCCCCGCTTATATTATGATGTCAGGAGGAACAAATAAAAAATCAATAGAACTTGCTTCTTTATGCAATGTTGAACCACACTGCCTAGCTGTTGGTTCTTTTGCAAGAAAAATAGTAAAAGAATATCTCATTTGTGATGATTTATATTCCAATCCAGAAAAAATGAAAGAAGCAGTAGTAAAAGCAAAAACCCTTGTTGATACAGTATTAAAGAGAAAATAATGATAAGTTTAAAAACAAATAATTGGCAAATAGATAATATTGATACAATTTTGTTTGATAAAGACGGAACATTTATTGACCTACATTATTTTTGGGGAAAAATGACAGAACTTCGAATAAAAGAAGTTATCAAAAAATACAAAATAAATCCTGACTATTTTGAAAAACTCTGCCTTATTTTAGGCTATAATCCAACATCAGGAAAAATGCTACCAGATGGTATCACTGCAATGTTTTCAAGAAAAATAATAATTGAAATTTTCGTTAAAGAACTAAAAAAGATAGATATAATTACCAGTAAAAAAAACATTGAAAATATTTTTGATAACGTAAACTCCATCTTCTATCAAGAAATGGAAAAATACACAAAACCAATAGATAGCGCAATTGAATTTATAAAAAAAGTGCATTCTATAGGGATTAAAACTGGTATAGTAACGTCTGATTCAAAAGAATCAACTCTATTAACCTTAAAACATTTTAATTGGGAAAATTTATTTGATATCGTAATTGGGAGAGAATCAACAAAAGAAACAAAAGAAAGCGGAGTCCCTGTTAAACTCGCTCTTGAAGAATTAAATAGTTCTCCGAATAATACAATTATGATTGGTGATACACCAATGGATTACATAGGAGCAAAAAATGCATCTGTAAAAAAAACAATCCTTGTTTCTACAGGACAAATAGATAAAGAAACACTGCAAAAAACATCTACTTATTGCATAAGTTCTCTTGATGAAGTTTCTATATTTACGACCAATATGGACGTAATATTCAAATTTTGTTAAAATATCAAAAAAGGAGAATTTATGCAAGATAAACCACGATATTCAAGAATTTCTGACATATTAGATTTGGCAATCTATATGTCCTCAAAAATTCAAGGAGTAACAATTACACAAATTGCTGAACGCTACAACGTTTCAAGAAGAACTGCTGAACGTATGAGAGATAGTTTAACTTGCATATTTTCTCAAATAGATGAAATTGAAACAAATGACAATCAAAAACATTGGGGATTTATCAATTATTCAATTTCAAATTTAATATCATTTTCATCAAAAGAACTCGCAAACATAGAACAGTTACAAAGAAGAACAACAAATAAAGAGATGAAAGAAGAACTTTCAAAAACAATTGAAAAAATAAAATCTCTTAACCGCAAAAATAAAAATTCATTCGAAGAAAATATTGAACTTTACATGCAAACAGAAGGTTATGCTGTTCGCCAAATGCCACAATATAAAATAAGTTTAGACGTATTAAATATCATTAGAGAAGCAATGCAAAAATCTTTAATGGTAACTTGCAAGTATCACAACAAAGAACGTTTAATTGAACCATTAGGATTAATTTATGGTGAAAAAATTTATCTTGTTGCAAGAGAGAAGGCAAAAGGAAATGAAATATACAATTACTTACTGCATAAATTTAGTGATATGAAAATGACTGAAACACCTTTTGATAAAAAAGATTTTGATTTGCAAAAATACACAAACCAATCTTTTGGGGTTTATCATGGTGATATTTTGGATGTTGAATTATCTTTTTGCCCTGAACTAGCGGAAGAAGCAAGTAATTTCAACTTCCACCCAACACAAAAAATAAAAGAAGAAACGGACGGCTCTTTAACTGTGAAATTTAAAGCGAGTGGGAATAAAGAAATTATTTGGCATGTTTTTAGATGGGGCGCAGGTTGCAAAATAGTTGCACCAAAATCATTAAAACAAGAATACAAAAAGTATTTAGAAGATAATTTAAATAATTATTAAAACAACGACTACATTAAACTTTCGTATCTTTGTTGAAGAAAATCCATATTTCCAGCTTCTTCGAGTTGAGGAATAAATGGGATTAGATTATTGCCAATTGCAACAACCCCTTTTACTCTTTTTAAGTTGCCAAAATCTTTAAGAGGAGCATCTCCTACAGTAAGACCGCCACCAATTTCTTCTAGTTCACCCAATTGCTCAATTTTGGAATCATACAGATTTAAATTCCCACCAACTCTTTTGACTCTGTTTAATGAAACGATTGAACTTCCATAAAAATCTAAATTTCCACCAACTTCTTCTAAATTCACAGTATCTTTTAAACCATCAGAATGAAAGCGTGCATTTCCTCTTACAATTTTTATTTTTTCAACAAAATCACGTTCGTTTATGCCATATTTTTTGAAATAATCCAATGAAGTTGGATAACCGCTAAATTCTTTTAAAGAAATTGTTCCATCCTCAAGTACAATTGGTTCCAATCCAAGGTATTCCATAATTTTTAAATAATCTTTTTCTTTTATTGCATCAGGAATATCACGCCATAATTGTGAAGCGTGTCTTGCAAGACTTCTATGTGGAGGGAAAGGACTATCTTTTGATATTGGCATATTTAATTCTTGAATTTTATCATCAACAATCTGAGAGTATTTGAAAGGTATATTAAAATCATTCAACCTGCCTTGCACGTCAAATACACCATCATAAATCGTTCTCATTCCAATTTTTGCTTCGTCACCTTTAGCACAAATATAAAAGTTACCTTCTTCAATTACCGATTTAGCCTTATGTTCTTTACTTGTACACCATAAAGGACTACTCATTGCCTTTAATTTTTGAATATTTTCTTCAAATTCGCTAGGGGAGGCACCTCTCGAGTCAATTTTTATCCAAAATGGTTTAGCATAATCACTTGGCAATCCTTGCCTTCTTTTTTCTTCTGTAATATATTTTTTTGCGAGATTTTGCTTATATAGTTTATCAAAATCAAATTGTCTTTTAGGATTTAATTCTAACTGTTTTTTCATTTCTGAAACAGTAATATCAACAATTTCTTCATTATATGTTGAAGGAATTGTATCGTGGTCATATTTTAAATCTTTAAAAACAGAAGTCAAAATTAAAAGAGCACACGCAGGTTTATCAAAATATTTACTATTTGAACCATATAAAGCATCAACCCACTCTTTTATTCTTTGCGGTTTATCTTTAACAACGGGATTCATTGGAGTATCAGGAGTTTGAAGTTTTTCATCTTTAAGCAAAATGTTAATTTGTTCACGAACCCAATTATTAAAATCATCTTGAGTATTAAATTTTTCAATAGGTGCTTTAAATTGATTGACGCAGCATAAATCAATGTCTTGGAATTTACTTTTTGACATTTTTCCAAAAGACATGGAATAATTATTAAAATTCATACTACTTGAGAGAACACGCATACGAATTTAATAAAACCAAAAGAAAAAATAATTGCCTATTTTACGATTTTTAAACTATTTTTATTAAGTTTCTATTCTTGCCAATTTTTACAAACATCAACCCACTTAACATAGTTAGAATATTTTTCTAATTCTTCAATAGTTAACTCAATTGCACTATTGCTACTACCACAAGCAGGGAATATCGTTAAAAATCTCTTTAATGAAATATCTAAATAGACCTTCACTCCATCATTAACGGCAAAAGGACAAACACCACCAACGGCATGACCAATCATAGTTTCTGCTTGTTCAAGTGTAAGCATTTTCGCTTTTTTCTGAAATGTTAGTTTGTATTTGGAATTATCAATTTTGGCATCACCAGCCGTTACAATAAGAATTGGAGTATCATCGATAAGAAAAGACAATGTTTTAGCAATTCTTGCAGGTTCACAAGAAAGCGCTTGCGCAGCAAGTTCAACAGTGGCACTTGAAACATCAAACTCTAAAATCCTGTCTTCCATTGCAAATTTTTTAAAATATTCTCTCACGTTATCAATAGACATTTTTATTCACCAATCGTCTGTTCTACTTAATAAAAATAACACAATAACATCAGTTATAGTATTTTTTTGAAAAAAATAATAAACTCGAAAAATTTTTCTATCTTTTGTAACATTTCATAACAGCATATTTTAGTAGAAAGAAAAAACAAAAAAAAAGGCATAAAGCCTCTTTTTAAATTTTGGAGGATAGGAGGCTCGAACTCCTGACCCCCTGCGTGCAAAGCAGGTGCTCTACCAACTGAGCTAATCCCCCATATTGGGTTTGTGTTTCGGTCAATTCAACCTCTTCACAAAATTATAGTATCACGTCATAAAAAAAAATCAACAACTTTTTATTTTATTAAAATATTTTTTTAATAAAATTTTTATGATATTAAAAATTAGTTATTTCTGATTTTATACGTTTTTTATCGTCAGCAGAAAATAATTTACTTGAAGCTTTCAATAAAGATACGGCCTGTTTCTTTTTATTATTATTCCACAGCACTTTTGCATAATCTTCAACATACTGAACGTTTAAAGGAGAAAGCCTTTTTGCCATTGAATAACTTGATATAGCAGAATCAATATTTCCATTTTCTTCACAACATTTTGCCATTTGATAGTGATATTTTCCGTTTAGCACATCCATATCTGATGCTTCTTTATAATAATTATAGGCATCTTCATAGTTTTTTATAGAATAATAACAATCAGCAACTGCCTCATAATACTCCACCTTATTTGGAGCCATTGAAACTGCTATTTTATAACTTTCTATTGCCCTACTTTTATCATTGTTTTCCTCTAAAACAACACCTTTTAAATAATGGACTTCTGGTGTATTTAAATCTAAAATTAAGGCTTTTTCTATGCTACATTTCGCCTTTTCATAATCGTCCATAGACACATATAATTTAGCGAGAAGAATATGTGCCTGAATAAATTTGGCATTAATAGAAATTATTTTATTGCAAACCTTTTCAGCCGCCACATATTCTTTTAACTCAAAATAATAACTAGCCAATTCATAGTTATATTCGCAAGAATTTTCATTAAATAAAATCGCTTGTTTAATATTCTCAACTGCTTTATTCCACATATTTAAGCCAGCATAATAAAGAGCAAAAGAATAATAAACTCTTTCTGATTTTTCTTCTAATTTTGACAAAGTTTCAACAATACTGCGAGCATGTGCTAAGTCGTTTTCTTTTAATAATATTTGTAATTTCAAAGACAATGCATCTTGATATTCGCTATCTCGTTTCAAAATATCTTCTAAAATATGCTTAGAAAGCACATACTTATTATTTACGAAATATAAATAAGCCAAGATATAATTATACAAAAGATTATCAGGCTCTATATAAATCGCCTTATTATAACACTCTTCTGCCTCTAGGAAAAAGCCTTTTTGAACGTACAAACCACCTAATTTATAATAATATTGTGTATTTTTATCATTTAACTTTAAGGCAAGAGTATAATAATTAATTGCTTTATCATATTGAGATTTCAAATAACTAATTTCTGCGAGCAAAAAATAAATGCGGTCATTTTCAGAATATTTTAAAAGATTGTTCAATAGATTTTCTGTTTCTTCATAATGTCCATATTGAAACAATTTTTCAGCAACTCTACTTCCTGCCTCAACATTAGTTTCATCTAATTCAAATGCAAATTTAAAGAATTCATCTGCCTTTTCTCTATCACCTTTTGCAAGATATGAATTAGCAACAAAACAGTATATTTCCCCTGACTTTAATTCATTCTCATTTGCTAAAAATAATTCAATTATCTTTTCTGGTTTATTATTTTTTTCTAATACAGAAAATAATTCTTCTGCTGCTCTTAACTTATGAGCATTTTCTTCAAATAGCACAAACAAATTTTGTTCTGCTTTTTCATAATTAAAAAGTTTCTTATATAGATTTACCAAGTAAAACCTTATTTCAAAATCCTTAGGGTCTTTCGATAAAATCTGCTCACAAAAATCTATCGCTCTATCAATCTGGTTGAGTTTTGAATACAGATGAGCAAGTTCACTCATAATCTCAACACTGTCATTATCTATCGTAAAAGCCTTATAAAAATAATCAATTGCTTCTTTATACAGACCATCATTTTTATAATCAAATGCTTTTTTTAAATTTTCTGTTAAATTTTCCATAGTTATAATAATTATATTTTCAATAACCGATTTAGTAAAGTAACTACTGTTGATTTTTAAATTAAAATTTTCCATAATATTGGATATGGCAGAGAACAACAGACAATTCAAAATAAGCACAAAATATAAACCATCAGGCGACCAACCAAAAGCCATAGAAGCACTTATCTCAGGAATCAAGTCAGGCTATGACGCTCAAACGCTTTTAGGCATTACTGGTTCTGGAAAAACATATACCATTGCAAATGTTATAGAAAAAATGCAACGACAAACACTTGTAATAGCACACAACAAAACTCTTGCCGCACAATTATACAATGAATTTAAAGAATTATTTCCAAACAACGCTGTTGAATATTTCATTTCTTACTATGATTACTATCAGCCTGAAGCATATATTCCAAGAAGCGATACATACATTGAAAAATCAGCAACAATAAATGAAGAAATTGATAGACTACGCCACAATACAACAAGGAGTCTATATGAAAGAAATGACGTAATTGTTGTTGCTTCTGTTAGTTGCATTTATGGCTTGGGGTTGCCAGAAGAATATTTCAAAGGGGCATTAGAACTTCACAAAGGTGACGAAATAGACAGAAATGCATTTTTAAGGGCACTAATTGATGTTCAATACACGAGAAATGATTTAGAACTAACTCGCTCTACTTTCAGACCGAGAGGCGATGTTATTGAAATTATGCCTGCCTACGAAAAAATGATTACAAGAATATATCTTTTTGGTGATGAAGTTGAAAGAATTACACGAATAAACCCTGTTTCAGGAGAAATAGTAGAAGATTTAGAATCAACTGTTATATTTCCTGCTGTTCACTATATTTCAGGAGATGAAGATAAAGAAGAAACAATAAGATTAATCAGACAAGAATTAAAAGAACAAGTAAAGAAATTTGAGTTTGAAAATAAGCTGATAGAAGCCCAACGAATAGAACAAAGAACAAACTATGATATTGAAATGATAAAAGAAATGGGCTATTGTAGCGGAATAGAAAATTATTCAAGAATAATTGAAAGACGAAAACAAGGTACTCCGCCAGCAACGCTACTTGATTATTTTAATGATGATTTCTTACTTGTAATAGATGAATCTCACGTAACTATTCCTCAATTAAAAGCAATGTACAACGGTGATCAAGCAAGGAAAAACGTCCTTGTTGATTATGGTTTTAGATTACCTAGCGCAAAAGACAATAGACCCTTAAAAATTGAAGAGTTTTGGTCTAAAGTGGGTCAAAAAATATTCGTTTCTGCAACGCCAAGTGATTTTGAAAAAGAAACATCATCACAAATTATAGAACAAATTATTAGACCAACAGGACTCGTCGACCCAGAAATATTTGTTAGACCCACATTAAATCAAGTTGATGATTTAATAAGTGAAATTAAAAAGACAACAGAACAAAAAAATAGAATACTAGTTACAACACTTACAAAAAAAATGGCAGAAGATTTATCTGATTATCTAATGCAATTAGGCATTCGTGTCAGATATTTACATAGTGAAATTTCATCAATTGAGCGTGTTGAAATCCTAAGAGATTTAAGGCTTGGCGTATTTGACGTACTTGTTGGAGTTAACTTATTGCGTGAAGGATTAGACATTCCTGAAGTTTCACTTGTCGCAATTATGGATGCAGATAAAGAAGGATTTTTGCGCTCTGAAACAAGTTTAATACAGACAATAGGAAGAGCTGCAAGAAACGTTTGTTCAAAAGTTATTATGTATGCTGATAAAGTAACAGATAGTATGGATAAAGCAATCAAAGAAACTGAAAGAAGAAGAAAACTTCAACTCGAATACAATAAAATCCATAACATTACGCCACAAACAATCAAAAAACCTATTGAAAATAACTTACTTCAACTTGTTGCGAGTTATAGAAACATTGAAGATATCGTTGCTGAAGAAATGGTTGAAAACAATATATCTCAAAAAGATTTGCCTAAACTATTAGACAAACTTGAAAAGGCAATGAAAAAAGCGGCTTCCATTTTAGATTTTGAAAAAGCAGCAGAAATTCGTAATCAAATAAGAAAACTAAAAAATTTACCTTTTTAATTTTCCTTCAATTCAGGAATTACTTCTCCATATAAATCAGACGCCCAAGAAAAAACCATAAGAACATACAATGTAATGTAAAATGAATAAAAGACATTGATAAATATAGGGCTCATACCAAGGTATTGTTTTATAAAAGCATAAACCAGCACAAAAAGAACCCCCATAGTAAAAATACTTTGAACAATAAAGAAAATAAATTGTTCTACAAAACTACCACAATCAAAATATATTTTTGCAGATTTAAAAACATCTAAAAGATTACCTCTAACACTATATACAACAATAGGCATACAAGCAAATGGAAAGAGCAATACAACAGTAGCAATTTTAATTACTGACAACACATTTGCATCATCAACGCTTAAAAAGTTATCAATAAAAAAGAATAAATAACAAATAACAAACAAACTTGGAATAGCTGCCAACAAAGAACCGATTGTTTTAATTAAAACCTCAAAAGCATCTGGAATAAAAGGCAAGATTGGGCTCTTATTGTTTATATTTCTGTTAATTATAACTGACGATATCCCCAGATAAAAAATACCTAACACTAAGTAGAATAAATAATCATGAAGAAAGAATGTTAAAACAAGTTTTTTATACGAAAAATACAAATATAATGGTATTGAGAAAATTGCAATTTTAAATATCCAAAACCTATCACTAGCTATGTTTTTAAACGCATTTATCACACCTGCCATAAATACTTCCTTTTTCTTCTTCTAAATTATTTAATTTTCAGGATTTTGAGCTCTTACTCTATCAATAATTGCAGTAACCTCATCATCATCCAATGTTTCTTTTTCTAGCAACTCTTTTGCTATTGCTTCTAACAAATCTCTGTTTTCGATGAGTAATTTTTTTGCAAGAGCATATCTCTCATCAATAATTCTCTTAACTTCTCTATCAAGTTCTGCAGCAAACTCTTCAGAAAAATCTCTAGTATTACCAAAATCTCTACCCATAAATACATGTTCTTGAGATTTTCCATACTCAACGGTTCCCATTTTTTCAGACATACCCCATTGGAATACCATCTTTTTCGCTGTTTTTGTAGCATTTTGAATATCTTGTGTAGCCCCAGTTGAAATTCTATCTGCACCATAAATAATTTCTTCTGCTGCTCTACCACCTAATGACATTGTGATACCATCTAATAATTCTGCTTTAACAACATGAACTTTATTATCTTCTGGAGTTGTCCAAGTAATACCAAGCGCATATCCTCTAGGAATAATTGTAACTTTATGAAGCTTAGTACAATCCGGCAACAATTTAGCAAGAAGAGCGTGCCCAACTTCGTGATATGAAGTTGCCTCTTTATCTTCTTCTGTCATTACCTTACTTTTCTTTTCAATACCAGCAAGAACTCTATCTATCGACTCATCAACTTCTTGCATATTAATTAAATTTTTATTCCGTCTTGCAGCCAACAAAGCAGACTCATTCAATAAACTTTGAAGGTCAGCACCAGTAAATCCAGGTGTGCGTTTTGCTAAAACCTTTAAATCAACATCTTCACCAAGAGGTTTACCTTTTGCATGAACTTTTAAAATTTCTTCTCTTCCTTTTACATCAGGCATGCTAACCATTATTTGTCTATCAAATCTACCAGGACGAAGAAGTGCATTATCTAATATATCAGGTCTATTTGTTGCAGCAAGAATAATAATATTTGTATTTGCTTCAAACCCATCCATTTCAACCAATAATTGATTTAATGTTTGTTCTCTTTCGTCATGTCCGCCACCAAGACCTGCTCCTCTTTGTCTACCAACGGCATCAATTTCGTCAATAAAGACAATACAAGGCTGATGTTTTTTTGCTTGTTCAAACAAATCTCTAAC
>JAFQOI010000059.1 GCA_017403285.1 bacterium | reverse complement strand
TTATGAAATAAAAAATGACAGGTGATTATATGTTTTGGGAAAAATTTCAGTATTTAGCAGAATTAAAAGGAATGAAACCTCACGCTGTGTTAAAAGAACTCAAAATATCATCGGGTTCTGCAAACAACTGGAAAAAAGGTACTATTCCCAACGGTGATGCATTATGTAAAGTAGCTGATTATTTTAATTGTTCAGTTGATTATTTATTGGGAAGAACAGATTTTCCTAATATGGACAAAAAAGAGGATATTTCAATTTCTAAAATCACTATTGAAATCACTATTAACGGAAAAAGATATGAATTATCAGAAAAGTGAGAAGCGAGGTAAGTGATGTTTAAGAGATTCAAATACAAAAAGCTTTATGACAAAGCTGTGCATTATTTGGATAATGTAGATTATTCAGAACTAATCAAATACAGCGAAAAAATACAGTCGTATCATGTTAATGAGAGTATGGATTTGCCACTGGGAGAAACGGCTATATTTCATCATTTACCTTTAAAGAACAAGGACGGCGATTATCTTTCAGATGATAACTGGGACTTGTCGAAAGAAGAAAAAAATGAAATTCACGAGCTTTTGAATAAATTAAACGAATATTATGATGCAATCTACATAGTTCGTTATTACACACCAAAAGGCAAATTTGTAAAAAAAGGAAATGAATTTAAGTATGAAGTACTTCCTCCTTGGACTGTATTCCCACACTATTGGGCAATGTCATTGGGGTGGAGAATGGGCGATGGTGAAGAATATTTGGAAATATATCATAGCTACATTGATACTCTTTCCGATAGGCAGTACGAAGCCTATGCAAACAAATATCCAAAACCTGAATACTTGAATATATGGAGGTAAATATGATAGAAAATCTTATCAATGAATTAGCAAAAGCCAATACAAAAGACGAAATTCTTTCATACAAATCGCAAATATCAAAGCTGTACAATGAATTATATGAGAAGATATGTTCTCAGAACAGCTGTGTATGTATACAAAATTATAGGGACATTAAAATGCTGCACGAATTGCGTATGCCTATGATGGCATATTCCGATTCTTTTTATGACAAATTTGCAATTCCTTTCCTCAAAGAGTATAATTCCGAAACAATAGATATTCTTGAATTTGTCGTATTATTCTATATTCTTCAAGTTATAAATCTTCTTGAAAATGGCTTCTTCAATAAAGCAAGCAAATGGATTTATAAGAATTCTAAATTTGACCATACAGAAAAAATAAATCTTACTGATAACACAAAAAATTTATTTTGTTTGCTATGGTGTTATTTTATGGAAGTTATTAACATCAAAGATGACACTCGTCAATTTACAATAGCGTATGATGAAGAATTTTATTTGAATGATGAAAAATATGAAGAAGTAATTGATGCAATATATGAAAGTCTTAAGTGTGATAGCAGTTATTTTTTAGTAATTGGCAAAATACTTGGACAGTATAGACTTCGATTTACTAAAATGAAGTACATCATAAAATATCAGCCATTGTTTGTCAATGTTGGCTACGAATATTTTTGGACTCTTATACAGCAAAAC
>JAFQOI010000058.1 GCA_017403285.1 bacterium | reverse complement strand
TTAAAGAAAATGAAATGGATTTATTTTCGGTAATTAATGCAATAAGATACATATCTTCATATTAAAAAGATTAATTTAAAAAATTTCGAGGAGAAAATGAAAAATGTTCAAAATTAAATAATTTCTGCCAACACTCATTTTAATAAAATGTGAAAAAAAAGATGTTTAATATGTGCGATAAAACTTTTATTTTAACGAATAAGGTTGAATTTGTTCCTGATGAAGAGATGGAAAAGGAATTATGGTTTAATATTAATGCCAGTGCTTTTGTGTACAATAAAACATTGGAGTATAGTATTTACCGTGAAAATCTAGTTAAAGAATTCGCAATAGGCAACAAATTTAAAGTAAACCGCACATACACACAAAAAATAGTTAAAACGTTAAAAAAACATTATCCTTTTCTAGAAGATGCTGATTCTACCTGCCTTCAAGCATCCACTGATAGATTAATAAAAGCCTATGAAGGATATTATGACCACAGAACCGGCGCTCCAAGATTTAAAAAACGTAAAAAAAATCCAGTAACTTCAATTACCCTGCGAAACAATTTTTATGATACCAAAGAATGTAGGGTAGGGGCCATTAGGTGGTTGTCTGAAAATGAATTACGAGTAACTAAACTGGGAAAAATAACCGTTAAGCATAGAAGACACATCAAAGGCAAAATTAAAGAGGCTACATTAAAATACGAAAACGGACGCTGGTACGTATGTATAGTATACGAATTAGATGAAAATAAACATGGTGAATTTTCCTATGGAGGATTATATGTCGGAATAGATGTTGGAATAACTGACTTTTTAACCTTTTCCAACGGAAAAGTGATAGCCAAACCTGACCTGAAGAAAATAAACGGAAGAATACAGTATTACCAACAAAAACTCGACGGCAAAAAAGAAGGCGGATCCAACTGGAAAAAAACACTAAAAAAACTCCACAAATGGATAAGAAAGAAAAACAACGTAGTAAAACGACTATTACCATAAAATATCCTATAATATAGTCAAACACTGCCAATTCATAGCCATGGAAACACTCAACATTCGAGGAATGCTTAAAAGTAACTTAAGCAGAAGCATACATGAAATCGGATGGGGAAAACTCATAGAAATGATAAAATACAAAACAGAATTATATGGTCGTGAATTCGTACAAATCGATCGATGGTTTCCATCGAGCAAAAAATGCCATGTTTGTGGAAAAATCAATCACGACTTAGGTCGTGAAGAAAGAGAATGGGAATGTCCCCATTGTCATGCAGTACATCAAAGAGATGTAAATGCTGCAAAAAACATTTTAGACGAAGGTCTACGCGCCACTGGTTCAATGGTGCTATGCTTAGTAGATTTCATGCCTAATAGTCAAGGAAAATCCACATATTATTATGAATGGAAATGCTTTGACGAAAAAATAGGCATGGCCTAAGAATCTCCGGCTTCTACAAGCCGGAGAGGTTCAACTGTTATGTGATGATTAGAAACTGTAAAAATTTAGGATAAAGACTTAATCTGAATCAATCTCAACGTCAAAAATCATTAATATTT
>JAFQOI010000057.1 GCA_017403285.1 bacterium | reverse complement strand
TGGTAGCGCCATTTTATTCAACATTCAAATCCCTTGGAACTTTAATTCTCCATACAAAGCGCAAAATATTATTGATTTTTGGAAAAGATGGAATATGACTATTGTTAGATTTTTCCAAGACTACGTTTATTCCCCTATGGGTGCTGATAAAAAAGGTGAAGTAAAAACTTGTCGCAATATTATTGTCTTTTTCCTTTTATATGGCGTTTGGATGGGACTTCAACCTGGTTGCATTATCTATGGGTTGCTCAATGGATTTTTTGTTTGCATTAATAGATTTTGGAGAAAACTCAATATCAAAATGCCAAAAGTTTTTGCAACTGCAATTACATTCTTTTCTCTTGTTTTAACGATGCCATTTTTATTTTCTAAAAACATAACGCAAGCATTTTACATTTTACAAACAATGTTTAGTTTTAATTTTTCACTAAACAATCTTTCAATAAATGGTATAAATTTAATTTTTACAGATTATAGATTTTTGCCATATAATATAAGTTTCTCAATGAATTATGTTCTTTTAATAATTGCTCTTTGTCTTGTATTTTTCTCAAAAAATTCAACAGAACTTGCAAAAAAATATGTTCAATCTAACAACAAATTTTATACAATACTTCTTGTAATTGCTTTTATAATTTCAGTTTTATCAATAACAAGAAGCAGTGAATTTTTATATTTTGTCTTCTAATTTTTGAAATATTAATTTTTTGTTTATTTTTTCAGGAAAGTTGAAAAATGATGTTATAAAAATAATATCTGGAAAAATAAAAAGAAATGGAGATAAAATTATGGCAAAAACAATAGGTATTGACTTAGGTACAACGAACTCTGTTGTAGCAGTTATGGAAGGTGGTAAACCAACAGTTATTGCAAACGCTGAAGGTTCAAGAACAACCCCATCAATTGTAGGTTTTTCAAAAACAGGTGAAAAATTAGTTGGACAATTAGCAAAACGTCAAGCAATATTAAACCCAGATAAAACTATTATTTCTATCAAACGTCATATGGGCGAAGATTTCAAAAAGAATATTGATGGAAAAGACTATACACCACAAGAAATTTCAGCAATGATTTTAAGAAAATTAGCAGATGACGCTAGTGCATATTTAGGTGAAAAAGTAACTTCTGCAGTAATTACAGTTCCTGCATATTTCAACGATGCGCAAAGACAAGCAACAAAAGATGCTGGTAAAATTGCTGGTTTAGATGTTCTTCGTATCGTGAACGAACCAACTGCTGCTGCTTTAGCTTATGGGCTTGAAAAAGAAAAAAGCGAAAAAGTTCTAGTTTTCGACTTAGGTGGTGGTACATTTGACGTATCAGTTCTTGAAATCGGTGATGGTGTTCACGAAGTTCTTTCAACATCAGGTGATACTCAATTAGGTGGTGACGACTTTGACCAAAAAGTTATTGATTGGTTAGTTGATGAATTTAAAAAACAAGAAGGCATTGATTTAAGAAACGATAAACAAGCAATGCAACGTTTAAAAGAAGCAGCAGAAAAAGCAAAATGCGAATTATCTTCAGTAGTTGAAACAACTATAAACTTGCCATTCATTACAGCAGATGCTAATGGTCCAAAACACTTAGATATGAGTTTAACAAGATCTAAATTTGAAGAATTGAGCCGTGACTTACTTGAAAGATGCAAAAAACCAGTTGCAGATGCTTTAAAAGAAGCAGGATTATCAAAAGGTGAAATCAATGAAGTGGTATTAGTTGGTGGTTCAACTCGTATTCCTGCAGTTCAAGCATTAGTTAAAGAATATACAGGTAAAGAACCAAACCAATCAGTAAACCCAGACGAAGTTGTTGCTGTTGGTGCTGCAGTTCAAGCAGGTGTATTGGCTGGAGAAGTTAAAGATATCGTTCTTCTAGACGTAACCCCATTAACATTAGGTATTGAAACTTTAGGTGGCGTTTTAACTCCATTAGTACCAAGAAACACAACCATTCCTGTTTCAAAATCACAAGTATTCTCAACCGCTGAAAACAATCAAACTGCTGTTGATATCCACGTACTTCAGGGCGAAAGACCAATGGCTAAAGATAACAAATCTTTAGGTATGTTTAGACTAGAAGGTATTGCTCCTGCAATGAGAGGCATCCCTCAAATTGAAGTAACATTCGATATCGACTCAAATGGTATCGTTAACGTATCAGCAAAAGATAAAGCTACTAATAAAGAACAAAAAATTACAATCACAAATTCTTCTAATTTATCTGATGAAGATATTGATAGAATGGTTAAAGAAGCAGAAGCAAATGCTGAAGAAGATAAAAAACATAAAGAAGAAGCAGAAATTAGAAACAATGCAAACAGCTTAATTAGTTCTGCTGAAAGAATCGTAAAAGATTTTGAAGGGAAAATATCTGATGCAGATAAAACAAAACTTGAAGAACAAAGAAAAGCGATTGAAGAAGCATTAAATACAAACAAACCTGCTGATGAAATTAAAAAATTATCAGAAGATCTTCAACAAACAATGTATGCAATTTCTCAAGCAGCATACTCTCAAGTTCAACAAGAAGAAGCACAAAGTGCAAATTCAGAAAGCGCATCAAATGAACAACAATCTTCTTCAAATAACGATGATGATGTTATTGATGCAGAATATACTAAAGAATAAAATCTAAGTATAAAACAATAAAAAGCCCCATAATATGGGGCTTTTTTATTTTATTATTTTTTCGTGCTAGAATTTTCAAAGAGGGGATTTTATGCACGAAATATTTATACAAATGACAGAATACTTTAAGTCAATGGGCGTAATCGGACTAGCTTTAAATTCATTTATTGAAAGTTTTTTCTTAGTTCCTCCACCAGATATCTTGCTAATTATAATGGATTTAGCAAATCCAAAAAAAGCAATATTCTATGCATTTATATGTACAATTGCATCAGCTTTTGGTGGAATGGTTGGTTATGCAATAGGATACTGGGGCGGAAGACCTGTTTTTAATTGGCTATTTAGAAAAGGTGGCAAAGAAAAATTTGAAGCCGTTGAAACCTTATATAACAAATATGGGACTTGTGCCGTTTTTTTAGCAGCATTTACACCAATACCTTACAAAGTTTTCACAATTGCAAGTGGCATATTAAACATGAATTTTTGGCAATTTTCACTTGCAAGTATTTTTGGTAGAGGAATCAGATTTTTCATAGTTAGTATTGTTTTGATGCTTTTTGGCGCAACAATAAAACAATATTTAGAAATTATAATTATAATTACAACAATTATAATCATTGCCTTTTATGTAATTATTTATAAAAAAAGACACTCTTTTATTAAATAATGAACTTTGATTGCCTTAAACTCGTTAAAAAATATATAATATAAACAACAAGTAAAAATAAATGCTTAAAAAATTATATATAATAATTTTAATATTGATTTTCAGTACTTCTTCTGTATTTGCAATAGAAAATATAGAAGAAGGCTCAACGCTTTCTGTTCAAGATTGTATTGATTTAGCAATAAAAAATAGCCCACAAATACAAATTTATAAACAATATATTGAAAGACAAGACTCTCTTGTAGGACAAAGCAAAGCAAGTTATTTCCCTTCTATTGGAGCAAGTGTAGGGTATGATTTCGCAAATTCAGATTCCAAAATTCATTCAAGTCATAGTAATAATACATCAGCAAGAGTCGCTCTAAATCAATTAATTTACAGCTTTGGGAAAGTATTTTCTAAAGTTAAAATGCAAAAATTTTATAAAATTGCCGCAGAATACGACCTGAAAACAGCAATTTTAGACACCTCAAATAATGTTAAATCTGCTTATTATGCCGTTTTAGCAGCAAAAGCAAATGTTGATATTCAAAAAGCAAATGTACTTGTAAATGAACGTCAATATAGTAGAACTAAAGCATTTTTTGATGAAGGTCTTGTTTCTAAAATCGACCTTGTTAATGAAGAAGTATATCTAAGCGATGCTCAAATAGGGCTTATAAATGCCGAAACATTATATCAAAACTCAATTATTGCACTAAATAATGCAATGTATATGCCTAACGCACCTAAATACAACATCGAAAATACGGAAACTTTTAATTTTAAAGAAAATTTTGCACAAATAAATTTATTAAATGTTGCCAATATTATGACAAAAGAAGACGGTTCTGTTGAACCTAAAGAAGCAGTTCTAACAACACAAGTTGAAAAAAATGAAATTCTTGAAAATTATAAATTTGAAAAATACCCATATACACTCGAAGAATCAATAGAAAAAGCATATAAAAATAGACCGGATCTTCTTTCTATGCAAGCAACAAAAGATGCCGTTAATGAAGCTTTAAAATATTCAAAAAAATCCTATTTGCCAGATTTAACTGGTTCTGTAGGATATAACTGGAATAATAACAATTATTATTCAACAAATGGAGTAAGTCTAGGCGCTTACTTATCAACAAATAATTTGAATATAATGGACATAAATCTCAAAATTAAAGAAAGCAAAGCACAACTTGAAATTGCCAAAAACAATGTAGAACTTGTAAAACAAAATGTATATTTTGATGTGCAAAATGCTTATGTAAATATGATACAACTTGAAAAAAATATTCCATTAATGAAAATAAAAGTACGTCAAACACTAGAAAACTATGAATTAGCCGATGCAAGATATGAAGTAGGACTAGGAAACTTTATAGAACTTCAAGATGCAAAAGAAAATTATAACAATGCACAAAGAGATTATGTTCAAACTATATACAAATATAATGTTGCTTTGACAAATCTTCGAACCGCAATGGGAGAAATATAATGAAAAAAATTATAATACCAATTTTAATAATAATTGTTATTACTATTCCATTTTTATTTTTCAAAAAAGGTGGAAACATTCAATATTTTAAAGTACCAATTGAAAAAAGAACAATAACTCAAATTGTTGAAGCAACTGGAACAATTGAACCAATAAACACAGTTTCTATTGGTTCTCAGGTTTCAGGATTAATTAATGAAATATACGTTGATTTTAATTCTGAAGTTGAAAAAGGACAGCAGTTAGCACAAATTGACACTTCATTATTCAAAGCACAACTTAATCAATCCATTGCAAATATAAATAATGCAAAAGCAAATTTAGCAAAAACAAAAGCAATTCTTGAATATGATGAAAAAACATATAAAAGATATAAAAACTTATACTCAAGAAACTTGATTTCTAAAAATGATTTAGACTCAGCAGAATCTGCTTACAAATCTGATTTAGCACAAATTCGTTCTGCTGAAGCATCAATAATGCAAGCACAAGCAAATTTTGAAACAGCATCAGCAAATATGCGTTACACAAAAATCATTTCTCCGGTAAAAGGAATTGTAATATCAAAAGAAGTTGAAGTAGGACAAACTGTTGCCGCTAGTTTTCAAACACCTACTTTATTCACAGTTGCCGAAGATTTAACAAAAATGAAAATAGAAACAAGTGTATCTGAAGCAGATATCGGAAAAGTTGACGAAGGGCAAGACGTTGAATACACCCTTGATGGTTATCCAGATAGTATTTTGAAAGGAAAGGTAACACAGGTTAGACTATCTCCGACAACAGAATCAAATGTTGTTACATACACTGTCATAATAGAAGTTGAAAATAATGAAGGTAAACTTCTACCTGGAATGACGGCAAATGTTTCCATCATTACAGATAAAAGCGAAAATGTTTTAACTGTTCCAAATGTTGCATTAAAATTCACAACCACAGACAATAAACAAAAATATGAACAAAAAGGTATTTGGATTGATAAAAAAGGGAAACCAACAAGAATTAATATAGAAACTGGCGCTAGTAATGATTCTTACACAGAAATTATATCCAACGAAATAAAAGAAGGAGATATGGTTTATATAGGGAGCAATCTAGCAAAAGGAAATAAAAAGAAACAAATGATACCAAGATTATAAGGTATAAAATGAGCTTAATTGATGTAAAACATGCAATAAAAACATATAAAACTGGTGATGATCATTTTAATGCACTAGATGATATTTCTTTGAGCATAGAAAAAGGTGAATTTGTTGCGATTATGGGAACATCAGGAAGTGGCAAATCAACCTGTATGAATATGCTTGGGACACTAGATAAACCAAACTCTGGAAGTTATTTTCTAGATGGGGTTGATGTTTTTTCTCTTTCTCCTGACGAACTTTCTGATATTAGAAATGTAAAACTCGGATTTGTTTTTCAAGGATTCAATTTAATTTCAAGAACTTCTGCACTTGATAACGTTGAACTTCCTATGATATACAAAGGAATTCCAGAAGAAGAACGCCACGAAAGAGCAAGAAAAGCATTAAAAATAGTAGGGCTAGAAAATCGTGAAGACCATATGCCAAATCAAATGTCTGGCGGTCAACAACAAAGAGTTGCCATTGCGCGAGCAATCGTAAATGATGCGCCAATAATTCTTGCCGATGAACCTACAGGTAATTTAGATACAAAAACAAGTATTGAGATTATGAATTTCTTTGTTGAATTAAATAATAAAACAGGAAAAACAATTGTTTTAGTTACTCACGAACCAGATATTGCAGAATATTGCAAAAGAATAATTCGCTTTAAAGATGGCAAAATAATATCAGACCAATCAAAAGAAGAATGGCTCAAATCAAGAACAAGGCAGACATAATATGATAGATTTCAAATCAACTATGAAAATGGCTATAAATTCACTAAAAGTGAACAAACTTCGTTCTGCCTTAACTAGCTTAGGAATAATTATAGGGGTAAGTGCTGTAATTATAATGCTTGCGATAGGAACAGGTGCAAGTCAAAAAGTTCAGCAAAATATGGAATCAATGGGTTCTAATTTATTAACAATCCGTTCATCATCTATAAAAACAGGTGGAGTAAATATGGGAGCAGGAACGAGACCATCTTTAACGTTAAAAGATGCTGATGCCATACAAAAAACTATTGCAAACGTTGATGCCGTTGCTCCTGTATCAAATGAAAGCAAACAATTGATGTACGGAAATCAAAACTGGCAAACCACTGTATATGGAACAACTCCCCAATATTTATATATAAAAAACTATGAAATCGAATCTGGTAGAGGATTTAACTTTGAAGATGTTAAAAATAGCGCAAAAGTTGCTATATTAGGTTCAACCGTTGCAACAGAACTTTTTGGGGATGTTTCACCTATAAATAAAATAATTAGGGTTGGGAATGTTCCATTTAAAGTACTTGGGACATTAAAGACAAAAGGCTCTTCGGGTCCAATGGACAATGATGACTTAATTTTTATTCCAATTACGACTGCTCAAAAAAAATTATTTGGAGTGGTATTCCCTGGTACAGTAAAAATGATAGTGGTAAAAGGAACTGACCCTGATACCCTTTCAGATGTTGAAAAAGATACTGAAGAACTTTTAAAAATACGTCATAGCATCGGAAAAAATCAAACAAATGACTTTGAAATAAGAAATTCTGCAGAATTTCAAGAACGAATGAAGTCTACTGTGCAAACCTTTGCAATACTACTTGCCTCGATTGCTTCTGTTTCCCTTTTGGTTGGCGGTATCGGCATTATGAATATTATGCTCGTTTCTGTAACCGAAAGAACAAAAGAAATTGGAATAAGAATGGCAATTGGCGCAAGAGCATCTGACATTCGTTGGCAATTTTTAATAGAATCCTTCTTGTTATCTATTATTGGTGGATTAATTGGTGTTTTAACAGGAATATTAGGCGCAAAATCCGTTGAATTATTCTCTGATGGAATGAGCGTTTCTATTTCTTTATTCTCTATTATTTTATCACTTGGTTTTTCAGGACTTGTAGGAATAGGCTTTGGATATTATCCAGCATATAAAGCTTCTCTTTTAAATCCTATCGACGCTTTAAGATACGAATAATTATCCTTTAATATTAACTGTTAATGCATTACTAATAGAAGCAGATGTTATGTTGCTTCCACTTACTACGCTTCCATCAACGTACATAACTGTCGAACTTCCACCATCTAAATTTATTGCCTCATAACAGCCTAAATCTTTTAAAATAACTGCAAGTTCTTGTAGAGTTACACCTGAGACATTTTCTTTACGCCCATCAACAGTTACAATTATCATCACATTATCTTTTGTATAACCTATAGCGGTTCTAGGATTTCTACCTGTTATACCATTTAATTTTTGGCTTGTAACATCAATAAATATATTTCCATTTTTTAAAAGATATGGACCACCACTTATTATATGATTAACATTTTTCCATGCCGGTGCTATTTTATACTCAGCAGTTATCTTATCACCCTTTCTCAAATTTTTTAATTTATCGACACTGGCAGAAATAACATAACCATCTTTAGGGATTACAACAGGAGAGTTTGAAATTTGCTTTATTTTCCCAGCAGAAACCGATATATGTAAACTCTTAACCTTTGTTACTGGAGATTTTTCACCCCAAACCGGTGTATAAAGAAGAACTTGAGAAAACAACATTCTTGGCTGATTTATATTATCAATTTTTATAACACCATTATTTGTTTTTATATAACCATCAAAAGCAGTTCTTGATGTTTTAAATCCATTTTCACTAATACCAAATGCAACTCTTTCATATATTGGGCCAGTTATAATTTTATTATCAATAACCAAAGTCCCCAAAGGAGTGCCTGTATCCTGCTTAAAATAAGTTCCATTTACTGCTATTTTTGCCTTTGGTGCAATTGTATTAATCTTTTTTCTTGAATGAAGTTTCGTTGATGCAAGTTTTGGAGTAATATCTATTTGCGGATTTACGTTTCTATTAATCTCTGCAACATTAATTTTAACTTTTCTTGAATTTATCTTTTTTGTCATTCGAACATATACTATTCCATCAGCAATTTCTCTAATTTTATGTTGAGAATATTTTTCTTCTATTTCCTTTTTCCATTTTTCATTCAATAAAAAAAGAGCAATTGATTGCTCTTTTAACATAATTTTATCTTGTACATAATAACCTAAAACACTTTCTGTCGCATTTAATCTCATACCTGTACCTGAGAAAACCGCTATCGCCGATATAACTATCCCAAGCTTGTAGACCATTTTCTCAAAACAAAAATTACTTTGTTGAGCCAATGCATACATATTAATGTTCCTTATACTACAATTGTAACATTTTTGTAGTGGTTTTTCAAGTTATCACTAGGCTTTATTATGAATTTGTTACATTTAAACAATAAAATAATGAACAAATTTTTAAAATTCATAAGTTGTATTAAAATATAATTATGAAAAGAATAAAACAACTGAGCATTAACTTAATAAATCAAATTGCGGCAGGAGAAGTTATTGAACGCCCATGCAGCATAGTAAAAGAACTTGTTGAAAATTCTATTGATGCCGGAGCAACAAAAGTAGAGATAAGTATTTCAAATGAATGTAGAAACATAAGAATTGCAGATAATGGTTCTGGTATACACCCTGACGATATAGAATTGGCATTCACAAAACATGCAACAAGTAAATTAACAGATGAAGAAAGTCTTTTCAATATAAAAACCTTAGGTTTCAGGGGAGAAGCCCTTGCAAGTATAATTTCTATCGCAAAAGTTACTTGTACAACAAGAACAAAAGATTTTGACTACGGAACAAAAGTAGAATCCCAAAATTCTATAATAAAAACAACTCAAGTTGGATGTGCGCAAGGTACAATTATGGAAGTAAATGATATTTTCTTCAACCAACCTGCACGACTAAAATTTTTAAAAAGTGCGAAAACAGAATTTGCATACATTCAAGAATTGGTTTTTTCATTAGCGCTTTCAAATCCTACAATTGCTTTTATATTGAAAAACAATAATCAAACAGTAATTTCAACAACTCAAAATGCAGAGTTATTAACGAGAATAACAGAACTTTTCCCAGAAAATATAGTAAATGAATTAAAAGAAGTTCAAAAGACAGACAATCTTTCTGGTATAAATCTAACTGGATATATTTCTGTTCCATCATATACACGCTCCAGCAAAAAAACAATGTATATGTTCGTAAATTCAAGAACTATCAAATGTCCAATAATAATGAAAGCCATTGATATTGCATACAAAAATATGATGCCAAACGGAAGATATCCTTTCGTTGTGTTAAATTTAGAAATAAATCCACTGGAAATTGATGTAAATGCACATCCAACAAAAAGAGAAATAAGATATAAAAATCCGAATCAAATTTTCAATTTCATACAAAGTGCTATAAGTTATGCATTAAATGCTACAGTACAAAATGAAACATCATATACTACGGAAGATAACAGAATTATAGATTTTAATCAAAATAAATCTATAGATTTCCAATTTGACAAAAAAGAAGAAATTGATGATACCTACATTCCAACAAATAGTTTTATTAATAGATTTTCTAGTAAACCTTTAATTATCGAAGAAGAAAAAGAAGAAATAAAACAAACAAAAATAGAAATTAATTTTGAGCAACATACAGAATCAAAACACATTAATGTTATTGGTCAGTTTAAAAACACATATATTTTAGTTGAAAACGAAGACAATCTAGAAATTATAGATCAACACATTGCACAAGAGCGCTATATTTACGAAAAATTAAAAAAACAAAGAGAAGTAACTTCGCAACTTTTAATCATTTCTGATGTTCTAGACATAATGCCAGAGGAAATAGATATTCTTGATAATGCAAAAGAAAACTTAGCAAAATTCGGATATAAAATAGAAAAAATATCAGAAAAACAAATAATTTTTAGGAAAATACCACAACTTCTTTCAAAAATAAAACCTCAAGATATATTATCAGAACTTTTACACAACCTAAAAGATGCACCAGATAATAATCTAGGCACAATTGAAGAAAAGATATTAATAACAACAGCTTGTAAAGCATCAGTAAAAGCAGGAGAAAAATTGACACTGTGGCAAATGGAAGAAATAGTAAAACAATTAAGAACAACAAAAAATCCATATACTTGCCCTCATGGCAGAACTATTTCACACTACATTTCTCACAAAGAAATAGCTTCATTCTTTGCAAGAAATTTGGAGAAAATTAACAAATGATTAGTTTTTTAGGTCTATGCGTAAAAAATTTAATACAAACAATTAAGTATGTTTTGGATGGGAATACAAAAATCAGTTCAATCATATCAAAAGCAGCAATGATAAGTTATGATTCACTTCCAATTGCACTAAGCATAGTATTCATAGCGGCAGTTGTAATTGCGCTTCAAGTATCAAAACAATTTTTATTATCTGGAGCAGAAAGTTATGTAGGCGGATTTTTAGCCGTAGCATTGGTAAGGGAACTCGCACCTGGATTTGCGGCATTAGCAATTAGTGCAAGAGCAGGAACAGCAATAAGCGCAGAAATCGCGAACATGCAAGTTACTTCACAAGTTGATGCAATAAAAACACTGAAAGTTGACCCTGTTGGCTACTTTTTTGCACCAAGAATACTTGCTGGAGCATTAACAGTACCAATGATAGTAATATTAGCAGAATTATTTGGTGTTTTAGGCGGTATGCTGATTTCGTATGCAACTATAGGTCTACATCCAAACAGATATATGACATCTGTATGGCAATGGTTAAACACAAGAGATATTTATATAAGCATATTAAAAGGATTTATATTCGGTATTATTATCCCCCTTGTTTGTGCAACACAAGGATACGAAACAAAAGGTGGCGCAAAAGGTGTTGGTATATCAACAACAAAAGCAGCCATCAAAGCGACTGTTTTCCTCTTGATGGCTGACTTGATTATTACTTTATTATTCTATGTTAATCCGTTTTAATTTTGGATACCAGCAAGTCTTCTGAACTCATCTGGTCTTTGTGATTTTGTAATAGCATCTTCTTTAGTAATCAGACCTTGTTTATACAAATCACTTAAAGCAGTTTCAAGGGTTTGCATACCTTGTCCAGCACCTGTTTGAATAGCAGAATAAATTTGTGCTGATTTACCCTCTCTGATAAGGTTAGAAATAGCGTTATTTTTAATCATAATTTCTTGTGCCATTACACGACCTTTTTTAACACCATTTGACTGTAATTTAGGAAGCAATGTTTGAGAGAATACCGCTTCAAGTGTATTACCAAGTTGAACTCTTATTTGTTGTTGTTGACCTTCTGGAAATACGTCAATAATACGGTCAATTGTTTGGCTGGCAGAAGAGGTGTGAAGTGTACCGAACACAAGGTGACCTGTTTCTGCGGCTGTTAAAGCAAGACCTATTGTTTCAAGGTCACGCATTTCGCCGACGAGGATAATATCAGGGTCTTCTCTTAATGCAGATTTCAATGCATTTGCGAATGAACGCGTATCTTGACCAAGTTCTCTTTGGTGTATTACACATTTTTTAGATTTGTGCACAAACTCGATAGGGTCCTCAATTGTCAAAATATGCTCATTTCTTGTTTCATTAATATAGTCAATCATAGCAGCCAATGTTGTTGATTTACCAGAACCAGTAGGTCCAGTTACAAGAACAAGACCTCTTGGACGCATTGTAATACTTCTAACAACATCTGATAGTCCTAATGATTCAAAACTAGGAACAACTGTATTAATCGTTCTGAATGCACCTGCATATGTACCACGATTTTTATATAAATTTACCCTGAAACGACCAACGCCAGATAAACCATACGACATATCTAATTCCCAATTTTGCTCTAATGTTCTTCTTTGTTCATTGTTCAACATTGGGAATAATAATTCTTCTATAGTTTTAGCATTGAAAGCTTCATGTTTCGTTCTTAATAAACCACCATCAACTCTTATTATAGGAGGCATACCTGCGGAAACGTGTAAGTCACTCGCACCATATTCCATTACCTCTTTTAGTAAATCATCTATTACCATATATGACCCCTTTTTTCATACTTAATAAAAATATGATACCTTTTTATTCTATTTTGTACAAGTATTTATACTTTTTATTTTCCTCCAAACATAATAAACAGGGACTCCTGTAGAAATCAGCAAGAATGTATGCATTGAATGGAGCGTTTTATACATCGATAATGAATATATTATAAATAAACCTACTATAATAAAGAATATTCCAAAAATGCTATTAACTTTATGTAAATCCTCTTTTTTATATTTAAATCTATACACAAAAATACCAATAACCGTTAAGACGTAGAAAATTAAAGCTGCATATATAACATAATCAAGTAACTGACTATAATTTCCACAAAACAAAATAAAAGCACTTACCCAAAAACATTGAAGCAAAAGCGAATTAACGGGAACCTTTGTTTTTTTATTAATAACAGCGAGACGTCTAAACAATAATTTATCTTTTGCCATTTGATAATAGACTCTTGCCCCAGTCATAATGAGCCCATTTGCACTTCCACAAGCAGATATCATGATAATAAGCGCAATTATTAATTTACCAACTGCTCCTGTTATTTTTTGCATTAACACAACTGCGACTATATCTTCTGGCGCATTTTGTATTTGTTCAAGTGGAATTGAAAAAACATATAGCAAATTAATTAGTAAATATAAAACGGTTACAATAATAACACCCCAAACAAGTGCTAGCGGTATATTTTTATATGGGTCTTTCACTTCCGCAGAAATAAAAGTTATATTATTCCAAGTAACCATAGCAAATATTGCCCCAACAGATGCTGTAGCAATAACTTCCAAATTGCCAAATGTCAAATCACTAATAGAAAATATATGTTGAAAATTACTTGATATTACATCATAATTACAACCCAAAAATAGACCCAAAATTATAATACCAACTATTGATAAAATTTTAGTAATAGTAAAAATGTTTTGGGTAATAACTCCATATTTAATGCCTCTTGAATTAATATATGTAAGAATAATACATATCAAAAGAGCAACCAATTGCTGTGTTGAAACTTGAAAAAACGGAGAATTTATAATATAGTTCTGAGAACTTACAAAAGGGAATAATATTCCCAAAAATTTTCCAACTGCTATACAAACGGCTGCAATTGTCGCCGTTTGTATAACAATTAAAAATGTCCAACCATATATAAATGCAACTAGGTCATTATACATTTTTTTTAGAAAAATATACTGACCTCCATCTTCTTTTATGTTGAGTACTGGTTCCGAATAAGCGACTGCACCTGCAAAAGAAAAAAGACCAGCAATAAGCCAAACCAAAAGCAAGAAAGTTGCAGATTGAACTTGTCTTGCAATATCAGCAGACACGATAAAAATCCCGCATCCAACCATTGAACCAACAACTACTGATACGGAATCTTTTAAATTAAGTGTTCTTTTTAAATCATTGCTCATTATTAAACCAAGTTTTGTTCATTCTAAAAATCAAACCATGTTTTTTACAGTATTCTTTCAAATCTCTTTTTATATCTTTTGCAAGAACAATAATTGCAACAAGGTTTGGTGCTGCCATAACAAGGTATGTTGCATCAGTAAAATCTATAACACTTTTGATGTTCATAGATGAACCTATTATTATGAACAAACAGAAAATAAGTTGATAAAAAATAATTCTTTTCTTCCCTTCACCGACAAGGAATGTCCAAGCTTTTTGTCCATAATATGCCCAAGATAAAATTGTTGAAAGCGCAAATAAAATTATAACAATTGCCAAAATGTATGGAAAGAAAGGTAATACACTTTCAAAAGCAGCAGAAGTCAACTCGATGCCAGATATGCCTTCCGTATAATTTTTATATGCACCTGTTAAAACAATAACAAATGCTGTCATTGAACAAACAATAACTGTATCCAAAAATGGTTCTATCATTGAAACAAAACCTTGAGAAATAGGTTCATTTGTTTTTACTGCAGCATAAGCAATTGGAGAAGAACCAATACCTGCTTCATTTGATTGAACTGAGCGTCTTAAACCGATGATTATAGAACCAATAATACCGCCAGCAACTGCTTTAGGAAAGAACGCTTCATGTATAATCGTCCAAATTGCTTGAGGAATATCCATAAAATGCGCAAGTATAACCACTAAACTTGCAAGAACATATATTATACACATCACAGGAACGACTTTAGATGTAACCCTTGCGATACTTTTGATACCACCGACAATAACAAGCCCAACAACAACAGCAACAATAAGCCCAAAAGCCCAACTATTAGTATCAAAGAAACTACCTTGCCCTCCAGTTATAAGAGCGAACTGTTGTGCGGCTTGATTTGTTTGAAGCATACATCCACCGCCAAATGTTCCAGGAATACAAGCAAGTGCAAATATGTAAGCAAATGTTTTACCAATTTTATGAAATCCTTTTTGTGCAAGTCCTCTTTCAATGTAATACATTGGACCACCAGATACAGAACCATCTTCATTAAATGTTCTATATTTTAAAGAAAGCGTAACCTCACAAAATTTAAGAACCATACCAAAAAATGCACCAACGCACATCCAAAACATTGCCCCTGGTCCACCAATAGAAATAGCAATGGCAACACCCGCCATATTACCAATTCCAACGGTACCAGAAAGCGCTGTAGCCAAAGCACCTAATGAAGATACTTCTCCTTTGTGATTATCATCTGTTTTTTTATGAAAAATTTGGAACAAAGAGTGTTTAAAGCCCCAAATCGAAATACCTCTTAAATAAAAAGTACAGAATATGCCTGTTCCTATCATTATAAATATCAAGATTGGAACTTCAGCACCAAAAATATTTATTGGAAAAAATATAACTTCTGAAAATTTATCAGAAAAAGGAGAAAAATATTTTTCTACTGTTGCATCAATTCCAAGTGCAAATACTTTTTGAGGTAAACCAACCAAGCCTAAGAATAAACTAAAAATACACATTACTAATTTATTTAATCTCATCTTCCTCTTCCTCTCAAATTTTAGGTTTTCGGCCTGCGTATCTTAGGATAATAAAAACAAACTTCCAGCACAATAAAATAAGCCATCTGGCTTACAAAGTGTTACAAAAAAACCTTTTATATCGCTTTATGATATAACCTTGTTATGAATAAAGTAATTGACTTTTTAAAAAATAATAAATTTAACTTCACAATCATTGCACTATATTTTATTGTTGCAATTTTCACTATGTTTCATCACGAACTTTGGAGAGATGAAGCGCAAGTATGGTGCATTGTAAGAGACATGGATTTTACTCAAATTTTTCAAACAGCAAGGGTTGAGGGGCATCCATTCCTTTGGTATTTAATTTTAACACCATTTGCAAAACTAGGTGCAGATGTATTAACAATGCAAATAATAAGTTTATTACTTGTTTTTGTTGCAATTATAATCTTTGTTTTTAAAGCACCTTGCAATAATTTTCTTAAAACCTTTGTTGTTTTCAGTTCGGGGCTATTATATTACATGCCAATTATTTCAAGAAATTACTGCTTAATACCAATATTTATATTTCTAGCAGCAAGTTTATTCCAAAAAAGAAAAGAAAATCCAATTTTATATTCGATTATCATAGTTTTTCTTACGAATACTCATATCTTAACTCTTGGATTTTGTTTAATTTTATCTCTTATTTTTGCTATCGATTTAACAAAAGAAAAACTTGATAAGACAAAAATTGTTGCAATTTTTCTACTATTAGCCAATTTCACTTTTTTATTCTTATGTTTTTACAATATGCAAAATGTAAATTATGCAACAACAATGTACGCGCAAAGTCCAAAAGATATTACAACAGCAATTGTATTTTTTGCTCAAATATTTTTCTTATTCCCACTAAGTATGCTTCCTGATTGGTTTAGCGTACCTTTATTTTATATACTAACATTTCTAACACTCGGTTTTTATTTCAAAAATGATAAAAAAATATTTTTAATTTTACTATGTGCACTTGGTTTTCAATGGTTCATTTACTACAAAATATGGTACATAGGTATTGTTTATCAAAAATCATTTTTACTAATGCTCGTTATCCTATTTTGTTATTGGATTTACACAGAAGGGAATGACAAAAAATCAAAATTATTAACCAGTCTTACAATGATATTTTTTATTCTAAGTTTTATTTCAGCACCCTTTAATATAATGCTTGAAAAAGATTACCAATACTCTGGCAGTAAACAATTAGCAGACTATATAAGAAAAAACCATAATAATGAAAAAGAATTCAATGTTTGGGGTTATCCATTTTGTTTCTCATCAATATCAGCGTATTTGCCAGATAAAAAACTGTATATGATAAATAAAGAATACTACATAACATATTATTCTTTTGATACAGATAAAAAAGCGCAAAAAATGCCAAAATCCGATAGTCAATACTACATCACAGTTGCGAATTATACAATAGGACAAGACTACGACAAAATTTTTCAATCAGACCCTAATATTATTAACTTAACTGAATATAATGAAATATTCTCAATTTACAAAAAAAAATAATAAAAAAGAAAAAAGCTATGATGTTGTCATAGCTGTAGATTAGGGATATGTGTATCATCGTTTTTTCCAAGGAATATAGGTTAATTCTAGCAGTGCAAATTAGTTTTTAAATCATACGTAATTATGAATAAATTAGTTCTTAAAAGAATTTTTTCGTATAAAAGTAGTATGTACGTTTAACAAAATCTTCTAATCCATTGTCAAATAGAGCAAAAATCTTTATTTCCACTTTTCTAATTGTCTATTTCTCTTTTGGTTGTATAATAGATTAAGCAAGGGGATAAAGGAAAAACAATGAGTAATGCTATTTTAGATCAAGCACAAATGCTTATAGACCAAGAACAATATGAAAATGCGTATGAACTTTTAGAAGGATCCTACGACAAACTAAAAAATAATGAAGAATATATCGAAAAAATAGCACTTACAGCAAAAACTTTAGAAAAAACAGAAGATGCAGCAAAATATTGGGAAGAACTAATCGCACTTAATCCCAATTCTATTGTTGCATATTCTGAATTACTTGATATTTATAACGAAAAAAATAAATACAAGTACTACGTCACAAGAGCAAAATATAAAATCCTGAACGAAAAAGTTTCCCAGTCAATTGATGATTATAAAAAAGCAATAGACTCTACGGATGTGGAAGAAGAAATTATAAATGCAAGATTTTTAAGAGCAAAATCATACGAGCATTTAGGAAAAACTCAAAGCGCAATTGATGATTATTATAGAATTCTTGAATACAAAGATGATATGGCTATATATTACAAATTAGCTGATATGTATGTTCAAATGAATGATAATTTTTCTGCAATAAATATCTTAGACAAAGGTACAAAAGTATTTCCAAATAATGTTGAATTAAACGAATTTTTTGCAAATCTTTTAATGCGTGACGGTCAGTTTGACAAGGCTCTTGAACATGCGGTACACGATTTTTCAAAAGCAAAAATATACTTGATGAAAGGCGATAACGAATCTGCAATAAAGGTATTAAATAGTATTGAAGATAAGAAAAACGCAAATTATCCTGCTTTAATGGCTGAATATTATTTCAACTTAAAAGATTGGGATAATTGTCGCAAATATATCAGCGATTTTAGAGAATTATCACCAGAAAATCCATTAGTATATCAAATGCTTGCTTTAGTTCACGAAGAAAATAATGATGACTATGGTTATCATTACTATATGGGAAGATGTTATTCATATAGACAAAATTATGAAATGGCATTAGCCGAATATCTAAACGCACATCGTTTCGACCAAAATGGAACTGAAGCAATAAAAGAGATTATCAAAATCAATGAAACTTTAGGTGACAATACAAGCTTAATGGAATTTTATGAAAAATTATATAGACAAGAACCAGATAATCCTATTGCGCTAAAAGGTTTAGGCGATATTTATGCAAATATGTACGAATTTAAAAACGCAATAGAATACTACGAAAAACTCGCAAAAACAGAGCCAAATAATTATGAGGCATATAGACAATTAGGCTTCTGCTATGAAAAAATTAAAAATAATACACAAGCAAAAGAATCGTATGAAAAGTATCTTGCGAAAGCACCTTTATCACCAGATACTGAAAAAATAAAAGAAAAATTATCAAAACTAGATAGTTCAACCACATACGCAGAAGCAAACAGTGAAGAAGGTTTTATTGACAAAATAATGAAATTCTTTGGCAAATAAGATTTTGTTGAAACATCTTAATTGTTTTTAACAAAGTCCATTGTTATATCAACTCTACATATGGGAATTGTTTTTATATAAGAGTAGAGTTTATATAAGAGGTTATTATGCAAACAGGTTTTGTAATGGTTCCGCAAATGATAAAATCACCATCAACTGCACTAGTTATTGCTGAAGATAAAAAATTACCTATGGTTATTGTAAATTCTAGCACTTCTTTATCAGTTATAAGTTAAATTTACATTCATACATCATTGACTTATCGTAAAATTTTATTCAGACACTCTAAATAGGTCTTTAAATCTTTTTTTTATATCGGATAATAAAAATATACGATATAAAAAGGGGAACATTATGACCAAGAGAGTATTACTTTGTATTATGGACGGCTGGGGCATAGATAATGACAGCATTAAAAATGCTACACTTGTTGCCAATACACCAAACATGGATAGATTTTATAAAGAAGAACCAAATATCCAAATATATGCTGATGGAGAGCATGTTGGATTACCAGATGGACAAATGGGCAATTCTGAAGTGGGACACTTAAATATAGGTGCTGGCAGAGTTGTTTATCAGGATTTAACTAGAATTAATAAATCAATAAAAGATGGTGAATTTTTCACGAACGAAAAATTCTTAAACGCTGTTGAACACGTTAAGAAAAACAACTCATCTCTTCATATGTATGGTCTTGTTTCCATTGGAGGTGTTCATTCTTCTTTGGATCATATTTTGGCATTAATTGATTTTGCAAAACAACAAGAACTTAAAAAAGTATATTTTCATGCTTTCTTAGATGGTCGCGATACTCCACCTCAAAGCGCAATTGAATATTTAAAACAAGTTGAAGAAAAATTAAAAGAAGCAGGTCTTCCCCCTATAGCATCTGTAACAGGCAGATATTATGCTATGGATAGAGATAATCGATGGGACAGAGTTGAAAGAGCATATAATATGCTTGTTCTAGGAGAAGGAAACAAAGCAAATTCCGCTGTTGAAGCAGTTCAGGCATCATACGCCAATGGTGTAAATGATGAATTTGTTGAACCTACCATTATCAATGTTCCAAATTCTAGAATTGAAGATAATGATGCAGTGATTTTCTTCAACTTTAGACCAGATAGAGCAAGAGAAATTTCTAAAGCAATTATGTTTGAAGATTTTGATGGTTTCAACAGAAAAGCAGTAAGAAAAAATCTTTACTACGTAACATTCAAACAATATGATGCGACTTTCCCATTCCCAGTTGCATTTGAACCACAACCATTAGTTAATTTACTTGGTGAAGTTTTAGACAAAAATAATGTAAAACAATTCAGAACTGCTGAAACTGAGAAATATGCACATGTAACATTCTTCTTCAATGGTGGAATTGATGAGCCTAATAAATTAGAAACTCGTGTTTTAATCAATTCTCCCAAAGTTGCAACTTATGACTTACAACCAGAAATGAGTGCATATGAAGTTTGTAATGAAGTATTAAAAGCAATAGATAACAAAGATTACGGCTTTATCTTGGTAAACTTTGCAAATCCTGACATGGTTGGGCATACAGGAGTAATGGAAGCAGCAATTAAAGCATGTGAAGCAGTTGATACTTGTGTTGGAAAAATTGTTGAAAAAGCAAAAGAAAATGATATCGCTGTTATTTTAACAGCGGATCATGGAAACGCTGAATGTATGGAAGACAAAGAAACTCACGCCCCATACACTGCACACACAACAAATCGTGTACCATTGTTTGTCATGAATGCAGGCAATATTGAATTAAAAGAAACTGGTGCATTGTGCGATATTGCTCCAACCGTTCTTCAATTAATGGGAATTGAAAAACCAGAAGAAATGGATGGAAATTCTTTAATCAAGGAACTTGTTACAAGCAGTAAATAATTAAATAACATATAAAAAGCCCTCTAAAAAGGGGCTTTTTGTTTTTAAAATATATATAATTTAATATTTATAGTATCATATACTTATAAATAAATATTAGAGGAAAAAAAGATGAGTTTGACTAAAATTGAAGATTTACCAACGGTTTATAACGCAAAAGAAACAGAAGAAAGCATTTACAAATTTTGGGAAAAAAATGACTGTTTTAAAGCAAATGCGAAATCAGAAAAAGAACCATATTCAATAGTCATACCTCCACCAAACGTAACTGGCGTACTTCATATGGGACACGCACTTGATGAAACATTGCAAGATATCCTTGTTCGATACCACAGAATGGCTGGATATGAAACATTATGGATGCCAGGGACAGACCACGCCGGTATTGCAACACAAAATGTTGTTGAAAAAAAATTAAGACAAGAAGGCAAAACAAGATTTGATTTAGGTAGAGAAAAATTTATTGACCTTACTTGGGAATGGGCAAATGAACATAAAAATGCCATATTACACCAATGCAAAAGACTTGGTGCTTCATTTGACATGTCAAGAGCACGCTTCACTTTAGATGAAGGTTGCTCAGAAGCAGTTAAAGAAGTTTTTGTTAAATTATACGAAAAAGATTTAATATACAAAGGCGCATATATAGTAAACTGGTGCCCACGTTGCCAAAGCGCAATTTCTGACATAGAAACTGATTATGAAACAGAACAAAGCAATCTTTGGGAAATAAGTTATTCTCTAAAAGACGAACAAGGTGCAATTGTTGTTGCAACAACAAGACCAGAAACTATTTTTGGCGATGCAGCAATTGCTGTTCATCCAGAAGACTATAAATACAAAGATTTAATAGGAAAGAAAGTTCTAATTCCTTTAACAGGAAGAGAAATTCCTATTATTGCAGATGATTATGTAGATAGACACTTTGGAACTGGTGCCCTAAAAATCACGCCCGCACATGATCCAAACGACTATGAAGTAGGTAAACGTCATGGATTGAAGCCTATTTGGGTTATTGATGAAGAAGGCAAAATGAAAAATTGTCCTGAAGTTCATCCAGATATTCAAGGGCTTACAAGAGAAGAAGCACGTCAAAAAACAGTTGATTTGTTAAAATACAACAATAGTTTGATAAGAATAAAACCTATTGAACACAATGTAGGCAAATGCCAAAGATGCAATACTACAATTGAACCATTATTATCAGAACAATGGTTTGTAAGAATGGAACCACTTGCAAAAGCAGCAATAAAAGCAGTTGAAAGTGGAGATATCAAATTTGTACCAGAACGTTGGACAAAAAATTATCTTGGATGGATGACAAATATTCGTGACTGGTGTATTTCACGTCAATTATGGTGGGGACATCAAATACCTGCTTATTACCATAATGAAACAGGAGAAATGGTTGTAGCTAAAGAAAATCCAGATCCAACAAAATACACTCAAGACTCTGATGTTCTTGATACTTGGTTTTCATCAGGATTATGGCCATTTTCTACAATGGGTTGGCCAAATACTGAAAGTGAAGATTTCAAAAAATTCTATCCTACATCAACACTTGTAACAGGTTTTGATATTATTTTCTTCTGGGTTGCTAGAATGATTACAATGGGCGAAGAATTTACCCAAAAAGCACCATTCTCAACTGTTTATATCCACGGTTTAATTCGTGATGAACACGGTCAAAAAATGTCTAAATCAAAGGGAAATACAATTGATCCTGTTGGCATTATTGATAAGTATGGCTGTGACGCTTTAAGATTTACTTTAACATCACTTTGTACTTATGGTGGTCAAGATATCAAAATTAGTGATGAAAAATTTGAATATGGTAGAAATTTTGCAAACAAAATTTGGAACGCTTCAAGATTTGTACTTATGAACCTTGACGGTGTTGATAATAATGCTATCGATTTTGATACATTAACTATTGCAGATAAATGGATTTTGAACAAATTAAATGAAACTGCAAAAGAAACAAATGAAAATATCAAAAATTATAGAATTGGTGAAATGGCACACACACTATACGATTTCTTCTGGAATTCATATTGTGATTGGTATGTTGAAATTGCAAAAATTCAACTTCAAGATGATGCTTTAAAATTAAACACACAAAGAGTTTTAAGATATGTTCTTGATATGACACTAAGACTATTACATCCAGTAATGCCACATATCACAGAATCTATTTGGCAATTAATGCCAAATAATAAAGATGTTAAAGCAATTATGCTTTCTGATTATCCTGTATATGAAGAAAAACTTACATTTATGGATGAAAATACGCAAATGGAATTTGTATTTGAAACAATTAAATCACTAAGAAATGTAAGACAAAGCTTCAACATTCCTGTTTCAACAAAAGTTAATATTGAAGTTATTGCCAATAATCAAGAAGAAGCAATCTTTAAAAAAGTAGAAGCATATCTTCATCGTTTAGCTAGAGTTGAAGACATTAAGTATGTTGATGAAAACCATAAAACACTTAAACAATCTGCTTCTGCTGTTGTAAGTAATTCAAAAATCATTGTTCCACTTGCTGGTTTAATTGATTTAAATGAAGAAATTAAACGTCAAAACAAAAAGCTAGAAAAACTTTTAGCAGAAAAAAATAGCCTACTTGCAAGAACAAATAATGAAAAATTTATGGCAAATGCAAAACCAGAATTAATTGAACAAACAAAAAGTAGAATTGAAGAATTAACAGTTCAAGAAAATACAATTAACAACTTAATAAATTCGCTAAAAGTATAAACAAAAGGGAGCACAAAAATCGCTCCCTTTCTTAAACCAAAAACCACTATTTTTTACTTTATTACTGACTTTTATTGATATTTGATAAAAATATAGTATTATATTCATATAGAAAACTTACCATTTAGGATAATTATTAAATGAACGAAATATATACACTATATACAAGAAGCAACTTTGACGGTCTTGTTTGTGCGGCATTATTAAAAGAAATAGGGCTTATTGATGAAGTCAAATTTGTACATCCTAAAGATTTTCAAGACGGAAAAATAGAAATAAAAGAAAATTCAATTACTGCTTGTCTTGCATATAGAGATGGTGTATATATGGCATTCGACCACCACTCAAGTGAAAGTGTCAGAATTGCTGAAGAAAAAGAGAATTTTATTTTTGAACCATCTGCACCTTCTTGCGCAAGAATAATATATGAATATTTTGGCGGAGAGAATAAATTTGATTCTGATTGGGAAGATGTTCTTGATGCTGTTGATATAGCAGACTGTACAACATATAACGAAAAAGATATTTTAGAACCTGAAAAATGGGTTTTACTAAACTACATTATGGATCCAAGAACAGGATTTGGATACCATAAAATCTTTAAAATATCTAACCTTGCTTTAATGCATAAATTGGTAGGTTTATTAGGTCCACAAACAATTGAAAAAATACTTAATGACCCTGATGTGAAAGAAAGAGTTAATATTTATTTTGAGGAACAAAAAGATTTTAGACTTCAACTTAAAAGATGTACAAGAATAGAAAACAATATTGCGATACTAGATTTAAGAGATGAACTTGTTATGCACGTTGGTAACAGATTCATGTTATATTCTTTGTTCCCAGAATGTAATGTATCAATAACAGTGTTCTCTGGTTTAAACAAACAAAATACTGTAATTGCAATAGGAAAATCAATTATAAATAAACCTTGTCATATTGATATTGGTAAATTATTATATGAAAAATTCCAAGGCGGTGGTCATTCTCATGCCGGAACAATGCAAGTTGATAATGATAAAGCAGATGAAATTATAGAAATATTAATTTCAGAACTAAAAACAAAAGAAGAAGAAAGATAAAGATAATAAAAAAGACCACAAGTGGTCTTTTTTCATACTTACCCCTAATCCTACTTAATATGCAAATTCTTTAGGATTTATCATACTTAAAAATTTTTGCTCCTCGCTCTCTTCTACCCAGATTTGTCTGGTTACAAAGTGATCTTGTTGAACAACTATTTTTTTATAAACAGCATAATTCAGATCCATAAAATTTATGTTGCTTAACTCTTCAACATAAAAATCAGTACTTCCACAATTTGGACAATAATTTGTATTTGGTATTATATCGTTGTATTTAATATGTGATTTGCGTTTGATATTACAGCAAGAACAGCGAACAAGATACCATTTATTACGCACTAATTTACCACAATCAGGACAATAAGCTTCTTCAACATCTATTGGAACATTTCTATGAGAACATTCACGTTTTACTTTAAAAAAATCAAATAGCATACTTTATCTATAATTATATTTTTTTCAAAGTCAATTTATGACTGCACAAAATTTTCCTTAAGAAGCGCTTCCACTATTTCACTGCTATCACTAACCATAGAGCAACAATGATGTTTACGTTCTTGAGAATGAAAATCATCAAAACCAGAACTTAAAACCTTACAACAATTAACTTTATATTTTTGCGAAAATCTTTCATTAAATTGTTTAGCAATCAATCGTGCTTTTTTTCCGTCATGTTGAGCATCTTTCCCAAACATAGAACCAATTACAAGCATTGCACCTGCAACAGCACCACATAAACATTTAACTCCCATACCACCAGAAAAAGGTGTTGCTGCCGCTAAAAGTTCAATTGGAGAATAACCTTTATCAATTGCAGCTTGTACAACTGCTTCAGAACAAGAATAACCTTCTAAAAAATATTTAACTGCTATTTCTTTCATAACTCACCCTCCAGTTCACATTATACTTTATAATTCCCCAGATGAAAAAAAAATAACAATAGTTTGTATTTTTTTTTGTTAATTATTATAATTGAGTTATGCGGGCGTAATTCAGTGGTAGAATGTTTGCTTCCCAAGCAAAATGTCGTGGGTTCGAGCCCCATCGCCCGCTTTTTGTGATAATTATGAAGTACTATTTTTGTGATGAATTAAATAACGTCTTATCTTGTTTTCACGACAGAATTATGTCCTGTTGTTCAGGACAAATCGGTCCGGTTTATTACGAAGGTTATCGTGGAGAAAAAATAAATTGGGATAAATTTAGACAAATAAAATATAAAGCATTTGAATTATTAAATGAAAGAGATATTGATAAATCACCTTGTAAAAATTGTTTCTTCTTAAGAGAAAGAAAAGAATCAGACATTATTTCGCCTAAATTCAAACTAATAAATGTAAGTCATTGGACGCAATGTAACTGTGGTTGCATATACTGTGCGAGAATGCTTGACTCAAAAGGGGAAATATCACACAAATTAGAAAAAAGCCAATACTACGATTTTTTACCTCTTCTAAAAGAGTTGTATAAAGAAGATCTTTTAGATAAAGAAAACCTTACAGCTTTTATTCAAGGTGGTGACATTTCTGTTTTAAAAGAGTTTGAACCAATGGTTAAAGAGTTTTTAAAACAAGGAGTCAAAGAATTTTATATCCTTTCAAATAATATAAAATATCAGCCAATTATAAAAAAATTATTAGATAAAGATATTGTTCATTACGTAACCGCACTTGATTGTGCAAATCGTGAACTTTATAAAAAATTAAAACGTGTTGATAAATTTAATCAGTCTGTGGACAACTTAAAGAAGTACGCTAAAAGCAAAAATGGTGGCAAAGTTCATGTCAAATACATTCTTATAGAAAATCTTAATGATAATAAAGATGAAATAACGAATTTTATAAATCTTATGAAAAGAATAGGAATTAGCGCCGTTGAATTTATGATTGATAATAAGTATTTATTATTTACAAATTTGGATGAAACTCCGCTTCCTAAGCATTATAAAGATTTGTATTTGCATTTTGAACAATTATGCAAAGAAAATAATATCAATATGATTTTTTGGGAAAGAACAAAATTTGTAGTTGATAAATATTTACTTGAGAAAATATAAATATGAAAAAAAATACAGTAATTTTTGACTTAGACGGAACACTTTTAAACACTCTTGAGGATTTATACATTGCATTTAATTATGCAATAAAATCATTTGGTTATCCTACAAGAACAAAAGAAGAAATAAGGTCTTTTGTGGGCAATGGCACGAAAAAGGCTATTGAACGAGCAATAAATGAAGTTGTTGAAAAAGAAAAACTTGAAAAGATTAATGAAATATTCAAAGAGTATTATGCTAATCATATGTACGAAAAAACAAAACCATACAGTGGCATTTTAGAAATGTTATATAAGTTAAAATCTAAAAAATTTAAAATTGCTGTTGTATCAAATAAATATGATATTGCAGTTAAGAACCTATGTAATCATTATTTTAAAGAATTAGTAGACATTGCGATTGGTGAAGGATATGGAATAAAAAAGAAACCGGATCCTAGCGGAACATTAAAAGTAATAAAAGAACTTAATTCAACTATAGAAAACTCAATATTTGTTGGCGACTCAAATGTAGATATAGAAACAGCGCAAAATGTAGGAATAGAGTGCATAAGCGTAACTTGGGGATACAAAGAAGAAACCTTTTTAATTGAAAAAGGTGCAAAAAATTTAGCAAAAGTTCCAAATAATATTATAGAAATAATTGAAAAAAAATTATATTTAATATAGTATTATTTCAGCGGATGCAATAAGCCGGAGTGGCGAAATTGGTAGACGCATCAGACTCAAAATCTGACGCAGCTCACCCTGCGTGCCGGTTCGAGTCCGGCCTTCGGCAAATTTAAAAGACCCCACAAGGGTCTTTTTTTATAAATATTAAGACAAAAAACATAATTTTGTTCTGATTTTTAGCAATCAATATTATCATATTGACGAAAATAAAATTAAACCCTTTTAGCAAAATAAAATGCTAAATCTTCATAAATCGTCTGTTCTTTAATATATGAATCCGCCATTTTCTTTGAATTTTGAGTCTTTTCCATATCTCTATAAATAACACTTAAAAGTTCTCTGTTGTTATTATTAGCTTTCGCAAGCCTCATTAGATAATACTGAATACAATCAATAACATATTTAGGCTCTAAATCATTCTCGTTTTGATATGTCAAAAGATAATTTGAAAAATCTAAAACACTTTGCTTGCTAAATATTGGATAATTTTTAAAATATGGCGCCAAAAAATCCGTCTTATATTCTGTTATTTTTGTATCAGCAGCATAAAAAGCCTGCGAACGAGATACTATTGTCTGTAATAAATTATTTTTGTCATTAGTCAAAAAGATAAAAGTAACATTAGATGGTGGTTCCTCAATCGATTTTAGCATCGCATTTGCTGCTACAGAGGAAAAACAACCAGTATTTATTCCTGTTGGATACCAATATTTTTCATCGGTATTTTCTTGAGGAGATACAAAGCCTGTCTGATTAAACTCAAAATACTCACTTTTTTCACTTTCAGAAAGATTTTTCATTTCTGCATCACAAAAGATAAATACCCTATGATAATCAGAAGAATTAATTAAAGTATCTAGTACCATATTAATCTGTTCTTCAGAAATTACTGTTTTGCTTGAATCAGTTTTATTATCAATTTTTGATATAGTCATAACAGCAGGATGTTTATTACTTCTAATCCATCTGCAGTTTTGACACTGGCAATTTTCACTTTTATCACCCAAACAATTTAGTTGCCTTGCAATTTCTAGTGCCAATCCATACTGAATCAAATTATTACTGCCATATAGAATAAGTGAATGAAACAAACGATTTTCGTTTATCGCCGTTTTAAAAAAATTACTCAAATATGGATATTTTTTATTTAATACTTCACTCATAATTTAACCCAAAAGTGCCAATTCAAGCACTATATCACTTGCGGCAGTCTGCCCTGTTTTTAACTTATACTCAGCATTTATAAGATTTTCTCTTATCTGAATAAGCCTTTCAAAAGATATTCTTTTTAGTTTTTCTTGTGTTTTAATAACAATAAATTCATGCAACTTCAACTTAAGTGACATATCCTTTGCGCTCATTCTTTTTTCATAGTTTTTTATGAAAATAAATCTTTGAAAATTGCTTTGCAAAACAGAAAAAATTTCTAGTGGATGACGTTTTTCTGTTAAAAGATTATATTGTTTTAATATTTCATTTTTATTTCCGTCAATAATTAAATCAGCAAGAATAAAAACATCTTCAGAAGATGTACAATATTTTTTTATAGCCTGTTTATTAACAGTTTTTTCTGGGAATAAGGCAACTTTAAGTTTCTCAAGTTCTGAATCAATCAAAGTAAGATTAGTTCCTAGTTGCTCAATCAAAAAAGAAACTCCATCTGATGCAATTGTAAGGTCCTTTTCTTTTGCCATTTTTATTATTACAGCCGGCAAAGTTTTATCATAACTTTTATACTGAACAAATTCTTTAACTTGAGAATACTTTGAAAGTGTTTTATATAATTTTTTTCTTGAATCTGGCTTTTTATTTTCATCTCTAGGGACTTTACAAACAAATATTATGTTAACATTTTCATTAACAACAGTTAACGCCTCATCAAGACTTGCTATTTGCTTATCATCAAGTGATAACTTGTTCCCAATTAAATATTTATCTACATGGACAATACTTAACGTTTTCCCAAACATTAAAGGAGCCGCTTGCAAGCACTCTAAAAGTTTATCAAATGATGGATTATCAAATACTTTATAAGCCATTGATAAAAAAGAAACATCAAGAAGCTCATCTTTAAGCTTCTTGATTTCTTTATTCATCAAAAATTCTTCTTGTCCGAAAAATAAATATACAGCCATTTTCTAATTTTCAATTAATAAACTTGCTCCGATAACTCCAGCGGTATTACCAAGTTCAGCGTGCACAACCTCAACCGCAGCACCTTGAATTGGCATTGTACGTTTTTTCAGTGTTTCTTTAATTGGAACAAATAATAAATCTCCAGCATCAGCAACACCGCCACCAATAACAATTTTTTCTGGATTTAAAAGGTTAACAACACTAGCCAAACCAATACCAATATAGTTTCCAATTGTTTCAAAAATCTTTTTTGCAACTACATCACCTTGTTTTGCTGCTTCTGCAACGATATAAGGTGTAATTTCTGGATTAGCCAATTCTCTATATTTTGTAGATTTGCCACCTAATATGTATTCTTGAGCCATAGCAACAACAGCAGGACCCGAAGCAAAAGCTTCCAAACAGCCTCTGTCACCACAACCACAAATAGGACCATTATCCATTTGGAGTTTTATATGTCCCAATTCACCTGCAGCATTACTTGCACCACGAACAAGTTTTCCATTAACAATTAAACCAGAACCAATACCTGTTCCTACAGTAATACAAATAAGATTTTTAGCCCCTTTGCCAGCACCATAATTAAGTTCTGCCAACGCAGCACATCTTACATCGTTATCAACTTTAACAGGAATATCAAATTCTTTTGATACAATATCAGCAATAGGAATATTAACCCATCCTGGAATGTTTGGCGCTAATCTAACAATACCATTATCACAATCTATTTGACCTGGGAAACCAAAACCAATTCCCTCAATCATATCTTTATTTGTTTTTGACTCTTTCATCAAATTTTTAATTGCCGTAATAATATTTGAAATTGTATACTCATATCCCATTTCTGCACGAGTAGGAACTGTATCCGAATATACAATGCGCCCTGTTTTATCAACCAAAGCAACCTTTACATTTGTTCCACCTACATCAACTCCGACTTTGTATTTTTTTGAAACGATAGCCATCTTAACTCCTTAGATAATCTCATTATAAGACAATAATAGCACAAAATTTTAATCTAGTGTCGGAATAAAGTTAAAATTCATTATTTAAAACGCCTCTTACACAAACTATTTAAAATATTATATATATTTGTTATTATAAAACTATGAAAAATGAGAAATTAAGACTTAATAAATATATTGCTTCAACAGGATTTTGCTCAAGAAGAAAAGCGGATGAATATATTGAAGCAGGCAAAGTATCTGTCAATGGGACAAAAGTAACAGAACTTGGTTTTATTATAAAATCAAAAGACAAAGTAACCATAAATGGGGAAATAATAAAACCTAAAAATTTAACATATATCAAATATTATAAGCCGGCTGGATATATAACTACAATGTCTGACGAAAAAGGTAGAAAAACCATATATGACATTCTTCCAGAAGAAGTGCAAAATTTAAAGCCTGTTGGAAGACTAGATAAAGACTCTACTGGTTTATTGATAATGACAAATGATGGCGATTTTATAAATGAATTAGCACATCCATCAGTTAAAGTACCAAAAGTATATAGAGTATGTGCAACAGGGAAATTAACATTAAACGATTTAGTTTTAATGGAAAAAGGGATTGAAATTGAAAAAGATAAAATCGCATATGCACTTGCAAGGATTGTTGATTTCGAAGGAAAAAATTCAGTTCTTGAAATAATGCTTTATCAAGGACTAAATAGACAAATTAGAAAAATGCTTGATATACTAGGCCATCCAGTTATTTCACTTAAACGTGTAAGTTTTGGACCAGTAGATTTATCTGGACTTAAAAAAGGTCAATTTAAATATTTGAAACCAAAACAAATTCAGGAAATTAAAAATTATTTAAAAAAATTAAACAAAAATAATTCAAAATAATATGTTTTTGTTAGAATAACGATATGCTATTAGAATTTTTATACTCAAAAATACATAGAGCAACAGTAACTGATGCAAATCTTAACTATGTCGGTTCTATTACTGTTGATGAAAATATTTTAGAAAAAGCAAATCTTTCAGAAGGACAAAAAGTAGATATACTTAATATTAATAATGGTGAAAGATTTCAAACTTATATTTTAGCCGGTAAACGTGGTAATAAAGATTTTTGCCTAAATGGAGCCGCTGCAAGAAAAGCACAAATTGGTGATAAAATAATTATCTGTTCATATGCACAAATGACTCCAGAAGAAGCAAAAGCATTTAAACCAACAATTGTTCAAATTGATGATAATAACAACATTTACTAAAATACATTAAAGCAAAAGAATAGTCTAACTGCAATTTAAAAATCTCTGGACTTTTGTGTTCATTGATTCTTCTTTTATCTTCCAATTCCCATCCGAATCTTTCCCTACTATAAAATGAGCCGGAATTTTATAATCACTAGTAGATGGCATTCTCATTGCTGCTATTTTATAATCTTCACCTTGTTTTGTTATTTTAATGTTTAAATATTTATTTTTATAGTTCCTAAGCTTTGCCAGTTTAGTAGACTTTTTTGCTTCACTTTTGTATTTTTCTAATGGAATAAATACAGACTCTTGTGTTCCATCTGGTTTTTCAACAACTCTAATTATTTTTGCATTATTTGTATAAAAATCAAAATAATTACAACTATAACTGTTTGCGGCATTTACATATTCATTAAAAAATTGCATTAAATCTTCAGTATCATTTGCAAAAGAAATATTGCCAAATAACAAAAAAAATAAAACTGCTAAAAAATTTTTCATAATTTCTCCAATAAAAACAACAGCCTGTTTGCACAGACTGTTGTTATTTTTTATTGAATCAACAAATTATTCAATTGTATAGTCAGTTAATTCAGGAGCACCAAACATGCCTTCAATTTCTTCCAAAATAGCAGAAGGTTTTCTGGCATTGTTCTTTTCTGCTGCTCTTTTTTGTGCTTCTCTGTCTTTTTCTTCAGAAGCATTTGTTAAGTGATAGAATCCAGTACCAGCAGGTATTAATCTACCGATGATAACGTTTTCTTTCAAACCTCTTAACAAGTCACGTTTTCCGTCAACTGCTGCTTCAGTAAGAATTCTTGTTGTTTCTTGGAATGATGCTGCAGAGATGAAGCTTTCAGTATTCAAACTTGCTTTTGTAATACCCAAAAGAACTGCTTCATAAGTTGCTTCTTGTCCACCTGCTTCTTGAACAAATTTGTTTTCTTGAAGAACTTCTTTTAGTTCTAAAAATTCGCCAGGAAGAAGCTTTGTATCGCCAGATTCAATAACTTTAACTTTCTTAGTCATTTGTCTAACAATAACTTCAACGTGTTTATCAGCAATTTCTACACCTTGTGAACGGTATACACGTTGAACTTCATCAACTAAGTATTGTTGTGCTGCTTCAACACCATTCAATCTTATAACGTCGTGTGGATTTAAAGGACCGCCAGTTAATGCTTGCCCAACTTTAACATCCTGACCGTTAGCCACAATGATATTTGAATCGATAGAGAACTTAATCTCTTGTCTTCCATTTTCGCCATTTAAGAATAAACGAGGAACATCATCTTCAAATTCAATTTCTGCTTTTCCAGAATATTCAGCAACAATTGCAGAATCTTTTGGATTTCTTGCTTCTAAAAGTTCTTCTACACGAGGCAAACCTTGAACGATGTCACCGGTCTTTTGTCTTTCAAATACCAATGTAGCAATCATATCACCTCTTAAAACAAGTGATCCATTAGAAACTTGAAGCATTGTACCAGGGCTGATTAAGTATGGACGACCTACCCTTAATGTTACTGAGTTTTTATCAACAGCAACTACAAGACCCGAAATTTCTGATGTTTCTCCGCTTTCAGAGATAACAGCATCCATCTTAACTAAATCACCTTTTTTAACAATTGCTTTTGATTTAAGTTTAATTTGTGTCTCATTATCAGGTGATACAAGAAGAATTCTTCTTACATCTTGATTGTTATCTTTTATACTTGCAACAGCATCACTTATAGCAAGAACTTGCGTTTTAGCAACTGGTGTTTTTGGCTCAATTACTTGACCATCAGAAACTAAAAGTTCTGTTTGCATAGAAGCAGCCATTTTTGATGAACCTTCTACTTCTCTTCTTACAATCAAGTTTTCAAGGACAACGATTTTTAAGTTATTGTTGCTATCAAGTTCTACTTGACCTTTTAAGTGGCTTAAATAGTTTTGCATTTGAAGAACTAAACTTGTTCTTGTAAGTACACCACCATCTAAGTTTCTTACTCTTGCGCCATCTTTATATTGAAGTTGAGTTACAGGAACTAAATCAATTGCTTCATCTGTAGAATTAAATTTGATAGAAACATCTTTTGTTTCAATTTTAAATCTTTGAACAGGTCTTACAAGAATTTGTATTGGTTGGTTAGATATTGATTTCTCATCTAATGCAGCAACGCCTAAATCTTCTTCTAAGTCATCTATTTCTAGATTATCCTTTTCATTATCTAAAATTGTAACGATAGAATCAGCTTTTGCTTTAATTTTAGGAGCAATTTCAGTTCCTTTTTTAACAACTTCGCCTTCTTCAATTTTTAACTCACTGATACCAGAAAGGTTGTATATTTCACCAGGGCGAATTACAACTTCATGAATCATATCATTGAATTCTTTTATTTCAACAATACCATCAATGTGAGCATATAAGTCTTTTACAACTTCAGTACCAGCAGTTACAAATGTACCAGATTCAACCATTTTCAAAGCAGAATCTTTATTAACTTGATGAATTTCATCAGGAACAAATATTAATTCACCTGCTTTTGTAATGATTTGATTTTCATCAACTTCGATACCATTGTATCTGATTTCACCACTTGAAGGCACTGTGTATTCTTCGTCAACAAGTTCAGCAATAATCATACCGCTTTCAACAACTGTACCAATTGGAGCTTTAACGATATATTTTTCGCCTGTTTTGTTAACTGTCCATAATTGTTCTTTTTTAGTTTGTTCAAATTCAGCATTTGAAGCAGAAATTGAAGCGATTACAATTGTAAGTTCTTTACCTTGAACTATTTTTTTAATTTTTTCGCCATCAAATTTAACATCTTCAACAACTAAATTATCGCCAAGTCTAACTTCACCACCATGTTCAGAGATGATATGTATTTCAGCCAATTTTTCACCAGCCTTAACCGCCTTACCATCTTTAACAAGAACAGTAGAACCACCTGGAAGGTTATAAACGTCGCCACCTAAAACCCAAACGATTCCGTTTTTACTTGCTGTTCTAGAAACGTTTCCTTGTCTATCTTTCTTTTCATCAGCAACGAAATCTTCAAATATAATTTCGCCTGATAGATCAGAAGTAATATCTTTTGTGGCTTTTTCTGTTAAACGGCTACCATCTCCACCTGAAACGGGTTCATAAGATGCGATTTTATCACCTTTTTTAACTTCTTGTCCTTCGTTAACAAAAAGGATAGCACCTGATGGAACGTGATATTTTTTAGTTTTTGAACCTGCTTTGATTTCCAAATCTGATTCTTGAACTGTAATAGCAACGTTATCACCATGTCTTGTTCTTAAATCTCTTGTGAATACTTTTGTCACAACTTTACCATCAACATCAGCGATGATTTCTTTCATAGCGCCAGCACCTTTGAATACACCACCAGTGTGGAATGTTCTCATGGTAAGCTGTGTACCAGGCTCACCAATTGATTGAGCAGCGATAATACCAATTGCTTCACCGATATCAACTAATTTTTGAGTTGTCATTGCCCAACCATAACATTTTTGGCAAATACCATATTCTAGTTCGCAAGTTAATGGAGAACGAACTAGTAATTGATGAAGGTTAAGAGGTTTTATTTTCTTAATATCATCTCTATCAATAGTTGTACCTACAGCAACTACTACATTGCCTTCAGCATCTTTAATATCTTCTGCAATCGTTCTACCTAATAATCTTTCAGACAAAGGTGCAACGATTTTTTCACCATCAGAAATATCTGTCATTAAAATACCACTATGTGTACCACAATCATGATCACGAATAATAACATCTTGAGCAACGTCAACCAAACGTCTAGTTAAGTAACCAGAGTCTGCTGTTTTTAACGCTGTATCTACAAGACCTTTACGTGCACCATATGACGAAATGATGTACTCAGTAACTGAAAGACCTTCTTTAAAGTTTGATTTAATAGGTAAGTCGATGATTTGACCTTGAGCATCTGCCATCAAACCTCTCATACCAACAAGTTGTGATACCTGTGATAAGTTACCTCTAGCGCCAGAGAATGCCATCATATAAACTGGATTTAGTCTGTCGAAATTTTCAACTACTTTTTCAGTTAATTTTGATGTTGTTTCAGACCAAGTGTCGATAACTTTTGTATATCTTTCAACTTCTGTAATATCACCTTTTAAATATCTGTGAGTTGATTTTTCAATTTCTTGCTCAGCATCTTTTAAAAGTTCTTTTTTATCAGCAGGAACTGACAAATCTGCGATAGAGATTGTAGTACCTGATTTTGTAGCGTAACGATAACCCAAATTCTTAAGATTATCAGCAAGTGTTGCTGTTTTTGCTCCGCCGAATTCAAGGTATACTTGGGCTAACAATTTATTAATCGATTTTTTATTCACCTGTTCATTGATGAAATCAAACGATTTTTTTGAATTTTTACGAACCATTGTTTCCATGTTATTTTCACCTTTTACTTATAAAATCTATTGCCGAAGAGTAAGTTATTTTGCAAAAATTGCATTTCTTACTGTTTCGTTGAAGATTATTCTTCCTACTGTAGTTTCAAATCTTTCACCTTGTTCATCACGAACTACAATTCTTTCGTGAAGGCTAATCACACCTGTTTCATGTGCAGCAATTGCATCTTCAAAACTGTAGAAATATTTTAATTGTTTTTCTTCATCGTCTTCAGCCATCAATGTTAAATAGTACATACCAAGAACCATATCTTGAGAAGCCGCGATAATTGGTTTACCTGTTGCTGGAGCCAAAATATTGTTTGTTGCTAACATCAACATTCTTGCTTCTGCTTGTGCTTCTATTGATAGTGGTACGTGAACAGCCATTTGGTCACCATCGAAGTCAGCATTGAACGCTGTACAAACAAGTGGGTGAAGTTGGATAGCACGTCCTTCTACCAATACTGGTTCAAATGCCTGAATACCAAGTCTGTGAAGAGTAGGAGCACGGTTCAATAACACTGGGTGTCCTTCAATTACCTCTTCAAGTATATCCCATACTACAGCTTCAGAACGTTCTATTTTCTTCTTAGCTGATTTTATATTTTGTACAAACCCTCTTTCAATTAATTTGTTTACAACGAATGGCTTGAACAATTCAATAGCCATTTCTTTTGGCAAACCACATTGGTTAAGACTTAATTTAGGCCCTACAACGATAACTGAACGACCTGAATAGTCAACACGTTTACCTAATAGGTTTTGTCTGAAACGACCTTGTTTACCTTCAATAATGTTGCTCAATGATTTTAATGGTCTGTTACTTGGACCAACAACTGTTCTTCCTCTTCTACCATTATCAATTAATGAGTCAACTGCTTCTTGAAGCATACGTTTTTCATTTCTTACAATGATTTCTGGTGCGCCCATTTCAAGAAGTCTTAATAAACGATTATTTCTGTTTATAACACGTCTATATAAGTCATTTAAATCAGATGTAGCAAAACGACCACCATCTAACTGTACCATTGGTCTTAAGTCAGGAGGTGTAACAGGAAGTACATCCATAATCATCCATGTTGGTTCAGTATTACTTTCAAGCAAAGATTCAACTAATCTTAATCTCTTAATTAATTTTGCTCTTCTTTGAACACTACCTGAAAGTCCTGATAATTCACTTCTGATTGATTCTGCCATTTCTTGAAGAGAAATTTCTCCAAGCAATTCCTTAATTGCTTCAGCACCAATACCAACTTTTAATTGAGATTCTTCATTTTCTAACATGAAGTCTTCATATTCTTCTTCAGAAAGTAATTGGTATTTTTTAAAGTCACTATCAGCAGGGTCAATAACAACATAGTTATTAAAGTAAATTACTTGCTCTAAATCTTTTAGTGTCATGTCTAATAAAAGACCTAAGTAAGATGGAATACCTTTTAAGAACCAAATATGGCTGACAGGTGCTGCAAGTTTAATATGTCCCATTCTGTGACGTCTTACTTTTGAATCAGTAACTTCAACACCACAGCGTTCGCATATAATACCTTTATGTCTTACTCTTTTATATTTACCACAGTAACATTCCCAGTCCTTTGTTGGTCCAAAAATTCTTTCACAGAACAGACCATCTCTTTCTGGTTTTAACGTACGATAGTTAATAGTTTCTGGTTTTGTTACCTCACCATACGACCATTTAAGCACACGTTCTGGAGAAGCGATGCTTATTCGTATATAATCAAAATAATCTATACTTGTAGACAATTTTATATCTCCTTTAATTTCTTATCTTTGTCCTGCGCCTACTCTTTAAATGCGCTTGGTGTTTCCATAAAATTGATGTTTAATAATTCAGAATCTAAATCAGAAAGAATTCTCTTAGGAGCTGACTTTCTTAAATCATCTGTATCAGACATCAAGTCTACTTCCTCACCACTCTTCTTAGATACTGATATATCTAGACCGATACTTTGTAATTCTCTTACAAGTACTTTGAATGATTCAGGAATACCTGGTCTTGGTATATTGTCACCTTTAACGATTGCTTCATATGCTCTTGAACGTCCGTTAACATCGTCTGATTTGATTGTTAACATTTCTTGAAGAGTATAAGCAGCACCATATGCTTCTAAAGCCCAAACTTCCATTTCTCCGAATCTTTGTCCGCCGAATTGAGCCTTACCGCCTAAAGGTTGTTGTGTAACTAATGAGTATGGACCTGTAGATCTTGCGTGGATTTTATCGTCAACTAAGTGAACTAATTTCAAGAAGTATGTAATACCAACTGAAACTGGTCTATCGAATGGTTCACCTGTTCTACCATCGTAAAGTCTAACTTTACCATCTTCACCAACCCAATCACAACCAGATTCTTTGATACCTCTCATAAGTTCATACTTAGTAGATATTTCAGATTTATTTTCGCCATACATTTCGTCGAAAGAAGGTGCCTCATAGTAATCGCCTGTTAGATATGCTGCCAAACCTAATAAGCATTCATATGTTTGACCAACGTTCATACGAGAAGGTACGCCAAGTGGGTTAAGTACGATATCTACAGGAGTTCCATCTGGTAAGAATGGCATATCTTCTTTAGGAAGAATTCTTGATACAATACCTTTGTTACCATGACGTCCAGCAAGTTTATCACCTACAGATACTTTACGTTTTTGTGCAATGTAAACTTTAATCAATGTATTTGCACCTGGTAATAATTCATCACCTTTTTCGCGGTCAAATACTTTAACGTCAACAACACGACCACCTTCACCGTGTGGAACTCTTAATGAGTTGTCTTTTACATCTCTTGCTTTTTCAGCAAAGATTGCTCTTAAAAGTTTTTCTTCTGGTGGATGTTCAGATTCACCTTTTGGTGTAACTTTACCAACAAGAATATCATCTGCATATACTCTTGCCCCAATTCTTACGATACCTCTTTCATCAAGGTGTCTTAAAGCTTCTTCTGAAACATTAGGAACTTCTCTTGTAATTTCTTCAGGTCCTAATTTTGTTTGACGTGCTTCGATTTCAAGTTTTTCAATGTGTAATGATGTAAAGATATCATCATGTACGCATCTTTCAGAAAGTAAGATAGCATCTTCGAAATTGTATCCTTCCCAAGGCATATATGCTACAAGAACATTTTTACCTAATGAAAGTTCACCAAAGTGAGTTGATGCACCATCGGCAATAACATCACCCGCTTTAACCTTATCACCTTCTTTTACAATAGGTTTTTGGTTGATACAAGTATCTTGGTTACTTCTTACATATTTCATTAATTGATATTTATGTAATTTGTTTGATTTGTCTTTAATCCAGATTTCTTCACCGACAACTTTTTCAACTGTACCATCAACATCTGAAACAACAACCATACAAGAGTCTTTCGCAGCTCTCTTTTCAAGACCTGTTGCAACAACTGGTCTATCTGTTATAAGAAGAGGTACTGCTTGACGTTGCATGTTTGAACCCATCAATGCACGGTTTGCGTCGTCGTGTTCAATAAATGGAATTACTGAAGTAGCAACTGAAATAACCTGAATTGGAGATACACCCATATAGTCAACACGTTTTGATTCACCCATTGTAAATTCAGATTTATAACGAACTGGTACGTATTGCGCTTTGATACTTCTATCTTCATTCAATGTTAAGTCAGAAGGTGCTACACGGAAGTTTTCTTCTTCGTCAGCACTCATATAATGTACTTCATCTGTAACAACACCATCTTTAACTGCAAAATAAGGTGTTTCAATAAAACCATAATCATTAACTCTAGCGTGTGTAGCCAACGAACCTATCAAACCAGCGTTAGGTCCTTCAGGTGTTTCAATTGGACATATTCTACCATAGTGAGAAGGGTGAATATCACGAACAGCAAATCCTGCTCTTTCTCTCACCAAACCACCTGGTCCTAATGCTGAAATACGTCTTTTATGAGTTAATTCAGCAAGTGGGTTTGTTTGGTCCATAAATTGTGATAATTGCGATGAACCAAAAAACTCTTTTAATGACGCTATTAATGGTTTTGTATTTAACAAATTTAATGGAGTAAGTGTTTCAGAATTTTGAAGAGTCATTCTTTCTTTAACTATTCTTTCAATTCTTGATAAACCTACTCTGAATTGGTTTTGTAATAATTCGCCTACTGAACGAATTCTTCTGTTTCCTAAGTGGTCGATATCATCACAACTTCCTTCGTCATAAGTCAAGTTGATTAAATATTCAACAGCAGCAACTAAATCTTGAATTGTTAAAGTCCTTTGTGTTTCTGCAACGTTTAAGTTTAATTTTTTGTTTAACTTATATCGACCAACTCTTCCGATATCGTATTTTTTATCATCAAAGAATCTTGACTCAATAATTGAACGACCACCAGCAGCAGATGCAGGATCTCCAGGTCTCAATTTTTTGTAAACTTCAATTAATGCATCATCTGTTGTTTCTGTTGGGTCTTTTTCAAGTGTTTTCTTTAAAAACTCAAAATGCGTAAACAATGTTTCCATTTCAGAAACTGTTATACCAAGAGCTTTCAACAATGTTGTTGCCAAGATTTTTCTATTTTTATCAATTTTTACATAGATGATATCATTAGCATCTGTTTCAATCTTCATCCACGCACCTCTATTTGGAATCAAAGTTGCGTTGAATAAACGTTTACCTGTAGGAGAAATTTCTCTCTTAAAGTAAATACCAGGAGAACGTACGATTTGAGATACAATAACACGTTCAGCACCATTTACAATAAAAGTACCTTTGTTTGTCATTGTCGGAATATCACCGATGTATACTTCTTGTTCTTTAATTTCCCCAGTGTCACGATTAACAAGACGCGCCATAACTCTTAACTGTTTTGCATAAGTAGCATCATGGATTCTTGCTTCTTCAAGTGAATACTTTGGATTATCAAAAGTATAATTTGGAAGAAAATGTAATTCTAACCTTCCCGTATAGTCTTTAATAGGAGAGTATGAAAGAAACTCTTCTTTTAACCCTTCTTTTAAAAACCACTCAAATGATTTTTTCTGAACTTCGATTAAATCCGGTAGATCATCCAATCTTGTCTTGGGCATGCCCATCGGAGTTACTCTCTCAGAATATGTTTTCTTTAACATTCAATCACCTCTCGTTATGTGGTGTACTACAAACTATATAATTTTTTTATCTTTAATGTTTCTTAATTTTAGCTAAAGACAATCCTAGCCATTATTAAATGATACTTGCTAAAATACCTCCGTCAAGCAAAAAACTTTTTTTGATATGTAATTGTTAAAAAAATATTTACAAAAAGATACAAACAAAAATCAATGGGGGCAAAATTCCCATATTTATTGAAATAGAGTGTCAACCCCCTTAAAACAAAAACAAAAAAGCACCGGAGTGTCCGGTGCTTTAATTTTTCCTTATTTTTTCGGTTATTGACCTGCTACGAAGATATTACCTTCAGCAACTTTTACATTATGTTTTTCGCAGAATGCGTCAAAACCTGTTTTTGCTTCTTTTGAATCGTATACAATACCAGTCTCAGGGTCAGCATTTTCGGCAAAGTCAGCCATTACGAACTCTGGAATACCATAGTATTTGTTTTCAGAAGTATTACCATGTGTTCTATATTCTGCACCAACATCTTTTATAAGTTTTAAGTATGCTTCTGCTGTTCCGATATCATCCCAAACTGCGGTTTTTCCACCTTTTGTTTCTAATGGAACTGTATATACTTTCATTTGATTACCTTCAGCATCTAATAATTCACCTTTATTAGCAAGATCAACAATTGCAGGCATAACGTGTGCGCCAAGACCAGTTGCATTTGGTTCTAAGATACCTTTTGCCATAAGAACTTTCTGTGCTTGTGGGCTTAAGAAATAGAAACCAGGGTTTGCAAGGAATGTGCTTTCGTCGTTAGGATTAACTGCTGTTTGAACCTTCATGAAGCTTTCCATTGCTTTATCATATTCACCTTGCTCAGCAAATTCTGAATTTTTTGGAGCATCTGATGTATATTTTGGTTTTTCTAAGAATTCTTTAATTTGTAAGTTACCATTATCATCTTTTTCAATACCTAAAAGACCGAACGCTTTCGCTCTTTGAGCATTTACTGGATAATAAGGAATTACAAGTGCAGCATTTTGGAAGAGTCTTTAATGCTTTATATGTACGAGTAATATCTGCGTTTGTGAAAATGTCAGCATTTAAGATTACTGCTGGTTTATCATTTTGGATAAGATCACGTCTTAGACCTTCTGCTATAGCACCACCATCTGTTTTATATTTAGATGTATGTTTAATATTTTCGCCTTCTTCAATTTCGTGTGCTTGGCTTAAATAAATTATTGAGTCACTATCATCACCATTCATAATACCTGCTGAAGCAGCCAAGTTTAATGTAGTACCAATAATACGGAATCTTTCGTCTGTAGGTAATTTTGCTGATGGTTTATTTTCATGTTCTCTTGTAATGTTAAAGAATCTTTCACCGAAACCACCTGCTGGAATTACGATTGTAGGGTCATCTGCTTTCATCATATCGTAATAATCACCTTTTACTGCTTGTGATTGAAGACCTGAATCTTTATAAGAATCTACAGCATTAAGAGTTCTTTCTTCTTTATTCAATGTAGTGATTACTGTTCTGCCTTTAAAAGATACGCCTACGCTTTTTGTTTTTGCATCTGGAGTTGGTGTGTAATCACCAATCATATGGAATTTGAAACCTTCACCTTCTAATGTACTTCCTGCTAACATTTTGATTGATTTGTTAGGCATAACTGAAGTATCTTTAACAGTAATTTCAGGCATAAATTTACCTTGCTTATATGTTAATACAGGTAAATCTTTTGCTTTTGCTTTATCAACAACGCCTTCAAAAATACGATCGCCTTTGTCGTTAGAAATTTTAAACAATTCTTTTGTTCCATCTTGTACTTTTTCAACATTCAAACCTGCCGAATTAAGATGTTTTGCGTCTGCTGGCATTAATGTATAAGGAATATCCAAATTTTCTTTTATATCTAAAAGATTTGGAATTCTAATTTCTTTTTTACCAATAAATGTTTGTTCATATGCTGTAAGAGCAGTTTTCTTTGCACCAAAACTTACACCATTCATTGCTTGGTATGCTTGAGCAAATTTAGCTCCAGAAAGTTGTTGTGCTTCTACATTTTGAGCCGCTTTATTTGCTTGTTTTTTAACTTTAGCAGGCATTGATGCTTTTGCGTTTAGATTTACTGAATCAATCTTATTTATCATTATATACTCCTTTTTTCACAATAATAAACACTGGTCGCTCTTATGTTAAAACCCCTGAAAACTTATTTTGACCTTTTTTAACCTAAATGCATAATTTGTTTACAATTTTTTACATGTTATAATAATATTTGAGTATGGATAAGAAATTTTTTAATTATGACAAAAGAAGTAAATATATTTTTGCCATTTTAATATTGAGTAGTATTATAATTGGCAGTATTTCTCATTTTGCAATTAGCAACGTCCAAAATAAAATGGATAAAACCTATGCAAATTTCGCACAGCTTCTAACCAAAACAATAGCTACGGAAGCAACTGATTGGAGTGGAACTACACCTGAAAAAAAATCTATCTTGTTTTCTGAAAAATTTTCTCAACTTATAAAAGAAAACCAAGATATTTCATTCATAGAATATAAAGACGTCAATAATAAAGTAATATATTCTTCTAAACAAGATTTCCCTGTTGATGACAATGAAACAGTTATAAATATTAGCGCACCAGTGCTTTTTAATAACGCTTTATCTGGTTATATTTCTGTTGGAATGAGTGGAAAAAGTATTAACTCAACAACTTCAATACTTCAAAAATCTCTATTTCTCACATTCGCATTAATTTGGATTATTTTTGTTCTATTAATTTCTACAAATTATTTACTAATGTCTAGAGAACTAAAAAAAATCTATAAAGGCGTGAAGCAAATATCAACAGGTCAATTTGGATATAAATTAGAATCTGAAAATATAGCAGAAATAACTGATGCTTTTAATGATATGTCAAATATCCTTTCCAAATACGAAGAACAAAATATTGAACAACTCACGTTGGAGAGAAATAAACTGGAAGCTGTTCTTATGAGTATTATAAATGGAGTTATTGTTTGTGATAATTTTGACAATGTTGTTATGACAAACTCTGCAGCATTAAAAATGCTTGATGTTGAAGAACATAATATTATTAACAAAAAAATACAAAACTACATTGATTCGCATGGACAAAAATGTTTTGAAGAAAAAATTGAAGAATTTAAAGATACCCCTCTTAATATTATAGAAAATAAACCCATAGAATTTAATATAGAAGTTGGCAAAAAAACTATAAAATCAATGATTTCACCTATGTTCTCTCAAATGCAAGATTATGTTGGCTATATCATTGTTTTAATTGACATAACAAGAGAAACAGAAGTAAGTAAACTTAAAAATACATTTATTTCAAATGTTTCTCACGAACTAAGAACTCCAGTTACTGTTTTAAGAACTTATATAGATACTCTTTGTAATAATGGTGATGATTTTGATGAAGAAACAAAAAAAGAATTTATGAATACAATTGATACTGAAGCAAAACGACTTCACACAATGGTAAATGATATTCTTGATTTTTCTAGAATGGAATCAGGAAAAGCAATATTGAAGAAAGAATACTCTAATATAATTAATCTAATAGAACAAAATATTAACTCTATAAAAATTTTAGCTGATGAAAAAAATATAAAAATTATTTTCAATACAGCAGAAAATATTCCAACAGTACCAATTAACGTTGAAAGTATGGATAGAGTTATAAGAAATCTTCTTTCAAATGCTATAAAGTATTCTTTAGAAGGGAAAGATATTACTATTAATATAAGCCAAACCCCTGACTACAAAAATATTGAATTTAGCGTAATAGATAATGGTATCGGTATAGCAAAAGAACATCAAGAGAAAATTTTTGATAGATTTTATCGCATTGAAAATGCAACCCACACAATAAAGGGAACTGGGCTTGGACTTCATCTTGTTAAAATGACAATTGAAGAATATCATCACGGAAAGATTACAGTAGAAAGCAAAGAAAATGAAGGTTCTACCTTTAAAGTTATTCTTCCTCTTGAAGTTGATGAAACGGAATTAGTATAAATTTTATGTAATCCAACAAAACAAATAAAATAATTTAAACATACGATACACAAAATTGAAAAATATTATAGAATGTATTCGTTGGAATTTGGAATATGAAATACTTTTTAATTACAGGATTAATTTTTATTCTAGGCTTGACTTTATTTAAGTATAAAGAAAAAAAGAATAAGAATATAATAAATCTTGTAAACAAACAAGGACGGACGTATACGGATTTTCAACCGAACGGACAAGGGAAAATAGAAATTGTTTACGACAATCAACTCTCTATTCTAGAAGCGGTGAATTTATCTGAAGAAAAAATCAATCCCCTAATTCCAATAAAAGTAAAAAAAATCGAAAATGAAAAAATATATATAGAAAAACTATAAAAGGACGAAAGCTAGGTTAAAGAAAACGGAATGGAATAGACAAAAAGAGGTTGCCGATAGATATCAATCAAAAAGTATCCTCAAAAACAGATGTTGAATCTGACCCTGTAAAAAAATAAGAAGATAAATAATAACTCAATTTAATAAAATCTTCTTGTAAAAGAGCCCTCTCTTGAGTGCTCTTTTTTACATATATAAAAGAATTAAAAAAACTCCCTTTCGGGAGTTTTTTGATTTGTATTGAAATATTAACGTTTTGAGAATTGGAATCTTTTTCTTGCTCTTTTACGTCCATATTTTTTACGTTCTTTAACACGAGCATCACGGGTTAATAAACCTTCTGATTTAAGAACTGATTTGTATTCTTCATTTACTTTTAACAATGCTCTAGCGATACCATGTTTAATTGCTCCTGCTTGAGCAGAAACACCGCCGCCAACTGCTTTAACTCTTACATCAAATTTTTCTTGATTATCAGTTAATGCTAAAGGACGATAAACCATCATTTCTAAAGCTGCTCTGTTACCAAAGTAATCACCAAATGTTTTACCGTTAACAAAAACTCTGCCTTTACCTTTTACAAGTTTAACAACTGCAATGGCAGTTTTTCTTCTTCCGGTTGCCATTATTTCTTTATCTGCCATTATTCAGCCTTCCCTTCTGTGTATACAACTGGTTTTTGTGCTGCATGTGGATGTTCAGCACCTGCGTATACTTTTAATTTCAAAAATTGTTCATGACCTAAAGTATTGTGTGGAAGCATACCCTTAACTGCTTTTTCAATAGCTAATGCAGGATTTTTTTCCATTAATTCTCTAAATGATGCTGATTTTAAACCGCCAGGAAAACCTGTGTGGTGATAATACATTTTGTCTGTTTCTTTTTTACCTGTAACTTTGATTTTTTCAGCGTTTATTACGATAACAAAATCGCCTGTATCAACGTTAGGAGTAAATTCTGGTTTATTTTTTCCTCTTAAAATGTTAGCTGCTAATACTGCTAGTCTACCTAAAGTTTGACCTTCAGCATCAATCAGATACCATTTCCTTTCAACTTCAAGAGGTTTAGCTGAATATGTTTTCATTTGCTTTCTCCGTCTATATTATTGTAAATTACTTCTACTAATGTCAGCCCTTCTGGACTTATGGTCGAACCTGCTTTTGTTATATCCCGACAATCTAAGATGTCTTTTAGTGTCTTTGGGGCTAAAGACTTTCCTTCGATTTCAAGGAGAGTTCCGACGATCAATCTGATCATATTGTACAAAAATCTGTCTGCAATAAAATCAATATAAATAAAATCACCATCTTGTGATGCTTCTGCTTTATACATATTGCAAATTCTAGCCGGATTCGTCGTTCTTACTTTTCTGAAAGAAGAAAAGTCATGTTCTCCTATTAAATAAGATAACGCCTCATTCATTCTTTCAATGTTTAACGGAAACCGAACCAACAAACAATGTGCATCCCATGCACTTCGCTGCTTTCTGTTTGCAATGGTATATCTATAATGCCTTGCCTTTGCGCTCTTTTGTGCATGGAATGTTCTCTCGACTTTTTTTAATTCTTTAACGCTTATTGTTTTTGGAAGAATCCCGTTCATAGAATTAATGAACTTACTCGGACTAAGTTCAAGCTCTGTATCAAAGTGGGCAGTCTGCCCTTGAGCGTGAACACCGGCATCGGTTCGACCGGAGAATATTGTTTTGATTTTTGTTTTTGTCAATGTACTGATTGCTTTCTCGACTTCACCTTGTACTGTTGTAATAAGTTTTGCCGAGTTAGGCATTTCTTTGGGTTGCTTTTGGCTCCCTTGATAATCTGTTCCAATGTACTCTAAAACAAGTAAGTATCTTTGCATTATACTAATTGAATTAAAGCCATTTCTGCAGCATCACCACGTCTTGGTGGCAAGTGGTATATTCTTGTATATCCACCATTTCTTGATTCGTATTGTTTACCGATTTCAGAGAATAATTTTCTTAACACTGTTTGAGGTATTAATTTTTTACCTTCTTGCATTGCTTCAAAAACTTCACCTGTTTCACGATCAACAAATTTTGATGTTTCTACATCAAATATAAATTTAGCAGCTTGTCTTCTTGCATGTAAATCGCCTCTTTTTGCAAGAGTGATGATTTCTTCAGCATAAGGTTTTAATGCTTTTGCTTTTGAAAGTGTTGTTTTGATTTCACCATGTAAGAACAACTCAGTAGCCAAAGAGCGCAATAATGCTTTTCTTTGATCTTGAGGTCTGGACAATCTGTTTCTGTTTGCTTGGTGTCTCATTGTATTTGTCCCTTTGTAATTATACTTCTTCCAATTCTACACCTTCTGGATTTGGTTGTAGTTCCAACCCAACTTGGTGTAATTTTTCTATTACTTCATCAGAAGATTTTTTACCGAAGTTTTTAATGTTCAATAAATCATGTTCTGATTTCTTTAATAATTCTGCTAAAGAATTGATACTTGCTCTCTTTAAGCAATTGTATGCTCTTACAGATAATTCTAAATCTTCAATAGAAATACTTGGAGCTTGTTCTTCTTCTTCAACCTCTTCAATAATATGTGGGCTTGCTAAAACAGCAGGTTGACCTGTTATTGAAGCGATTTGCATAAAGTGTTCTATTAATAAATTAGCTGCTTGGCTTAAAGCGCTTGATACATCAATGCTTCCGTTAGACCAAATTTCAAGAGTTAATTTATCATAGTCAACAACATCACCTACACGTGTATTTTCAACATTGTAGCTTACCCTTTTAATAGGCATAAATGATGCATCGATAGGAAGTAAGTCGATAGGAATGTTGCCTTTATTTTCTTTAAGAACATCAACTGCTCTGTAGCCTTTACCTGTTTCAACAACGATATCAGCAGAGATGCTTCCACCTTCAGAGATTGTACAAATGTGCCAATCAGGATTAACTACTTTAACACCTGCTGGTAATTGTAAATCATTTGCAAGAACAGGACCTGGTTTATCAACTTCTAATCTTAGATGTTGTGGGTCTTTGTCTTCAGTTTTAACAGTTAAGCCTTTTAAATTAAGCATAATGTCAATTGCATCTTCAACGATGCCAGGAATTGAAGTGTATTCGTGAGTAATGCCTTCAATTCTGATAGATGTTGCAGCAGCACCTTCAAGAGAAGATAATAAAACTCTTCTTAAAGCGTTACCAACTGTTGTACCAAAACCTTTTTCCATTGGTTCAATAACGTATTTACCGTATTGAGAACCGTCTGAACCTGTTGTTGTATTAATACATTTAATTTTAAGTTCCATTATTAATCTCCTACAATTATTTAGAATAAAACTCGATTACGAGGTGCTCTTTAAGTTCTGGGTCTAATTCTTCTCTTTCTGGGATTCTGTCAAAAGTAACTTTTAAAGCCTCTTTATCAACAGTCATCCAAGCTGGCGCAATTGCCATATCAATTGAACTTAAAACAGTTTTAATAAAATCACTGCTGCCTGCTTTGAAAGTGATAACATCACCTGCTTTTACTAGGTAAGATGGAATATCAACTCTCTTACCATTTACAAGAATGTGACCGTGGTTAACGATTTGTCTTGCTTGTTTTCTTGTAACAGCAAATCCTGTTCTGAAAACAATGTTATCCAATCTTGATTCTAATAATTGCAAAAGAATGGTACCTGTAACACCTTTTCTTCTGCTTGCTTCGTTGTAATATCTAACGAATTGTTTTTCGTTAACTAGATATGTTAAACGAATTTTTTGCTTTTCATTTAAGTGAATAGCATAGTCTGAAAGTTTCTTTCTTGCTGCGCCATGCTGCCCTGAAGCATTTTGTCTTAGTGAAGAAACCAACTTTCTATTTGATAAATCAGTAACACCATAGTTACGATATAATTTATTTAACGGGCCTGTATACTTAGCCAATGTTTGACTCCTTACGTTATTATGTTATACTCTACGTCTTTTAGGAGGACGGCAACCATTATGAGGGATTGGTGTAACGTCCTTGATTAAAGTGATTTCAAGTCCTGCAGCTTGAATTGCTCTGATAGCAGTTTCTCTGCCTGAACCAGGACCTTTAATATAAACTTCAACTTTTTTCATACCTTGGTCAATAGAAAGTTTTGCAACTTTCTCTGCTGCTGATTGAGCTGCAAATGGAGTGCCTTTTCTTGCACCTTTAAAACCGCAGCCGCCGGCAGAAGCCCAAGCAATAGCATTACCCTGAGTATCTGTTGAAGTTACGATTGTATTGTTGAATGTTGACTGAATATGTACAACACCTTGTAATACATTCTTCTTTTCTTTCTTTTTTGTTTTTACTGGTCTAGCCATTGTTTATATTACTCCTTCAATTATTTCTTCTTAGCGATTGGGCCTGTTTTTTTACCGCGTCTTGTTCTTGCATTAGTCTTTGTTCTTTGACCTCTTGCAGGAAGTTTTCTTCTGTGGCGCATTCCTCTGTAAGAGTTAATTTCGCTCAATCTCTTGATGTTCATTGTCTCTTCACGTCTTAAGTCACCTTCGATGGTGTAGTGAGAGAGTTCTTCTCTTAAACTTTTGATGTTGTCATCAGTTAAATCGTCTGTTCTTAAATCTTCGGATATACCGCAAGCAGCTAAGATTTTCTTACTACGTGCAGGGCCTATACCAAAAATATAAGTCAGTGCAATTACCATTCTTTTATTACGAGGTAAATCTACCCCGGCAAGTCTTGCCATAGTGTCTCCTTTTACTTTATCTTTCTTTTAGATTTTTGTTGTGTTTTGTTCTTAATTTTCTTTGGGTTCGCTTGCTTTACTTAATTCTACCCTACGGAAAATTGTTTTAAAATTCCATTTCTCTGGAATATCATTAACCTTGTCTTTGTTTATGTTTAGGATTTTCACAAATAACTGCTACTCTGCCTTTTCTTTTAATTACTTTGCATTTATCACAAAGCGGTTTTACTGAAGCTCTAACTTTCATTTCCGTTTTCCTTTATTTTCGTGTTATTTCAATCTGTATGTAATGCGACCTCTTGTTAAATCATACGGTGTCATTTCCACCTTTACCTTGTCGCCAGGCAATATTTTAATAAAATTCTTTCTGATTTTTCCCGATATATGAGCAAGTATTTCGTGCCCATTTTCCAATCCTACTCTGAACATTGCGTTCGGTAGTGATTCTATTATCGTTCCTTCAAATTCAATTACGTCTTTAGACATACCTTCCTCGTCTTACGGCTGATTATCTCTATCGTACATGTTCAAAATTTGAAATCAAGTACCCTTTTTTCAGTTATTACATAATTTTTTGGCTTTTTATCTACATTTCATTTAGATTGTTTTTTTAAACTTACGAAACTATCAATTATTTCTTGATTATTCGAAAAAGCCATTTTTATTATTTTTCAGCCAAATTGTAAATTTTTATTTACATATTAAAGTTTTCTATTTTTATTAAAACAATTGTATTTTGATTTTTTATTCTAATTCAATTTGACACACATAGATTAACTAAATAATATTTTAATTGGAACACATAGGAAAAAATATGAAAAAATTTTTTTTAATCGTAGCAAATATAATTGGCATTCTTCTCGTCCTATTGGCAATAGAATACCTTGTATACACTGCATCGATTGAAGAGTTTCGCAAAGTAATAAATGACAGACCGCCAAATAAATTTTCTTATTCTTTCAAAGAAACTTATTGGCCTAATATGAACAACTACTTTAATGGCGAAAACAATACTACTTTCGGAAGAAAGCCAGATGGACTTGAATACAATTCCACACCAATTACTATTTTTGGATGTTCGTATGCACACGGACAATATTTAAACTACAACCAAACATTTAGTTATAAATTAGCACACAGCCTAAAACGTCCTGTGTACAATAGAAGTGTACCCGCAAAAGGCTTTTCAAAAATGTATTATCAAAGTGAGAATGAGTCATTTTATAGAGAAGTTCCAGCATCTGATTTGGTAATATATATAATGATTGAGGACCATTATCGAAGAATGAAATTAAATTACCTAAATGTAACCGATAATGCGATGAAAACCACCTACAAAAAAGTAGGGGATAAATTAGTAAAAGAAGATTTCAGTAATCCAATAAAATATTTTGTAAATTCAACATATACATTCAAACATCTAAAAAATAAATGGGTAGACTTATACATCAATGACCCCCAAAATGCCGAAAAATTGACTGATGAAGCATTATTATATTTCATAGAAACAAGAAAAAATCTTGAAAAAATGTGGAACAGAAAAATAGATTTTGTTGTTATCTTTTATAACACATGGCAAAGCCATCAAGATATGTTAAAAGAAAAACTCGAAAAAAATAATTTTAAAGTAATAAAAATGCAAGAATTAACAAACGAAGACTTGTTCACAGAGAAATACTTTTCACCACAAACCCTTCATCCAACAGAAGCTGTTTGGGATTTATTAACTCCCAAAATCATTGAAAAACTGGAATTATAAATCAAACATCAAATCTTCTATAAATGGCGTCTATATTTTTAAGATAATCTTCAACATTGAAACAATCGTCAATTTCTTCTATTGAGAGATATTTCAAAACTTCTTTATCATTTAACAAATTATCTCTAAAGTTTCCATTGTTATTAAATGCCTCAAGAGCATTTTTTTGCGTCAATTTATACGATTCTTCTCTCAACAAACCCTTTGAACAAAGCTTTAATAAAACTCTTTGAGAAAAGACTATACCGCCAAACAAATCGGTATTTTTTAGCATATTTTCTTTGTGTACAACTAGATTTTTTATTACGTTATCTAGCCTTACGAGCATATAGTCAACAAGAATTGTAGAATCAGGGAAAATAATTCTTTCTACACTACTATGAGATATATCTCTTTCATGCCAAAGTGGAATATTTTCCATTGCAGCAAGAGAATTTGCACGAACAACCCTTGCAAGTCCAGAAAGATTTTCACCTGAAATTGGATTTTTCTTATGAGGCATAGCAGAAGAACCTTTTTGAGAAGATGAAAAACCCTCTTCTACCTCAAGAACTTCTGTTCTTTGAAGATGACGAAGTTCTACAGCAATTTGCTCAACAACGCTTGCAATTAAAGCAAGAGCTTGAATATATTGAGCGTGAACATCACGAGCAATAACTTGAGTTGAAAATTTAGCTGGTCGCAGCTTTAAGCACTCACAAGCCAATTTTTCAATTTCAGGGTCAATATTGCTATAGGTGCCAACAGGTCCTGAAATTTGTCCAACACTCACTTCTTCAAGTACTTTTTCAAAATTACGCCTATTACGCTCAAACAAATCCAACCATCCACAAAGTTTTACACCAAAAGTCATTGGTTCGGCGTGTATACCATGTGAGCGTCCAATACAGATTGTATCTTTATGTTTTTTTGCTTTCTCACGAATTGTAGCGATGATATTGTTAATATCATTAATTATTATCTTTCCAGCATCTTTCATTTGAAGAGCCAAAGCAGTATCTATAACATCAGAACTTGTCATCCCCATGTGTATGTAACGAGAGTTATCACCAACATTTTCATTAACATTGGTTAAAAAAGCAATTAAATCATGACGAACTTCTTGTTCTATTTCATCAATTCTATCAACTGAAAATTTGGCCTTTGAAAGAATATCATTAATAGCCTCATTTGGGATTTGACCTTTTTTATTGTATGCCTTGCAAACTGCAAGCTCAACATCAAGATAATATTGAAACTTTGAATCAAGTTCCCAAATTTTTTTCATCTCTTCCCTAGAATATCTTTCAATCATATAACTTCCTTTTTTACAAAGTTTATTTTACAATAATAAAAAAAGTAGAGCAAGGAGTTAAAATGAGCACAACATCAAGTAGACAGCCATTTTTTTATGATATTACACTTCGTGATGGAAATCAGTCATTAAAAAAACCTTGGAATACAAGTGAAAAAGAAATCATTTTTAACTTACTTGTTGAACTCGGAGTTCAAGGTGTTGAAGTTGGTTTTTCTGCTGCATCTGATATGGATTTTGAAGCTTGCAATCGACTTGCTAAAATAGCACCAGACAATATTGTTATTTCAGGTTTAGCAAGAGCAGTTGAAAGCGACATAATAAAAGTTGCGCAAGCAATTGAACCGGCTAACAAACCAAGAATACACACATTTATTGCAATGAGTCCATTTAATATGCAATATGTATTAAACAAAACGCCTGAACAAGTTCGCAAAATTGCTATAGAAGCAGTTGAGTTTGCAAAAAAAACAATAGGTAAACGCGGTGAAGTTCAATTTTCTATAGAGCACTTTGGTGACTGCCACGAAAATATTGATTTCGTTATTGATTCACTTAAAGAAGTTGTTAAAGCAGGGGCTACAATCATAAACTTGCCAAATACAGTAGAAAGAACACGCCCTAAAAAATTTGTTGAACTTGTAGAAAAAGTATACTTGGCATTGCCAAAAGACATTACAATTGCTGTTCATAACCATAACGATTTAGGTATGGCAACTGCAGCAACTGTCGAAAGTTATTTCGCTGGTGCCATTCAATTAGAATGCGCATTAAACGGCTTAGGCGAACGTGCAGGGAACACAAATCTATACGAAGTTGCCATTGCTCTTCACAATTCTGGAGTCAATGTTCCATTAAACCTTAACAAAATATATGAGACAGCACTTACTATTGCAGATATGTCAGGTGTAAAAATATATGAAAAAGCAGCATTAATTGGACCTGACGCATTAGCTCACAGAAGTGGTATCCACCAAGATGGTGCCGTAAAAACTAAAGATATGGAAAAAGGTGCTTATAGACCTATTCATCCGGCACTTATTGGAAGAAAAGATGATGAAAAACTTGGATTTACTTCTCAATCAGGAAAAACCGCAATATACGAAATTATCACAGGTGCAGGCTATCCTATTACTCTTGCAGAAGCACAAAGAATTGCACCATTTGCTAAAGAAGCAGCTGAAAAAATCGGCGAACTTTCAACCAGAAACATAATTGACATATACTACAACAATGTTCTTACCGTTAAAGGTGGTTTCAAGTTCATTAATATGGAAAAATTGGCTAATGACGGCATAAAAATTAATTTTATGTATAAAGATAAAGAGTTTAATGTAGAAGCCCATGGTAATGGACCAATTGACTCTTGTATAAAAGCACTTCAAAGTTCAGGGTTTAATATTGAATTTTTAAATTACGAACAAAAAGCTTTAAATATGGGTTCAGATGCCATTGGTATGACAATTATGTACTTTAAAGTACCATCTGGACAAACAATTGTATCTAGAGGTTGTGATGAAAATACCTTTATGGCAAACATTAAAGCGATTTTTAATGGCTTTAACATTATGGATAATATGAAATAGAACTTGTAAATTATTTTTAAAGAATATAAAATAAAGAGCGTATAAAACTAAGGTAAGGATATTGATAGATTATGACTTATTGTAATGAACAAAAACAAAGCCCATTTTCAAATGTAGAATCAAAAAATATAATTTCAGAAGCACTAAAAACATTAGGAAAGAAACATTTGGCATTTATTGCACACGCAAATAGTTTTCCTGCCGAAGAAGGTAAAAATACAGGATTTGGCAGCATAAACTCAAATGCAGCAAAAAAATTGATGGACTTTTTATCTGGTATATTCACTGATGTTCAACTTGGACCAGCAGGTAAAACAAAATCTATTGACGCATCCCCATATACTGGTACTATTTTTTCAAACAATCCTTTGTTTATTGATTTGGAACAATTAACAACTGAAAAATGGTTTAATATCCTTTCTTTAGAAACTTACAATAGAATTACACAAAATAATCCAAAAAAAGATACAAATAGAACAGCTTATTCTTATATTTTTAATGTTCAAGAAGAAGCATTAAAGGAAGCATTTAATAATTTTAAAAATGCTAATTACGAAGAATTAAAAGCACAATTCGAAAAATACAAAGAAGCCAATAAATTCTGGTTAGAAAAAGACTCATTATACGAAGCTTTATCAATAGAACATAACAATGACTATTGGCCAATGTGGAATAATGAAATTGATAAACGTTTATACAACCCACAAAACAATGAAGAAAAAGCACAATTTGGGGCAAGAATAAAAGAATTACAAGAAAAATATGCTGAAGCAATTGATTTCTATTCATTCTGCCAATTCGTAATATCAGTCCAAAATACAGAATCAAGAGAATATGCTCAATCAAAAGGGTTAAAGATGATTGCAGATCGTCAAGTTGCATTCTCCGACCGCGACAACTGGGCTTATCAATCATACTTTTTGCCAGGTTGGTGTCTTGGTTGTCCTCCCGACTATTTCTCTGAAGATGGTCAAATGTGGGGCTTCCCTGTAATGGATCCCGAAAAATTATTCAATCAAGATGGTTCTTTGGGTGAAGGTGGTATCTTGATGAAAGAACTTTATAAGAAAATGTTTACAGAAAACCCTGGCGGGGTAAGAATTGACCATATGGTTGGATTGATTGACCCTTGGGTTTACGTTTCTGGAAGAAAACCAAAAGTTGAAGAAGGTGCAGGAAGATTATATTCTTCTCCAGAGCATCCTGTTTTATCTAAATATGCTGTAGCAACTTTAGACGATTTAAACCACGAAGTTGAAGCAGATAAAGAAGAAAGGATTTTAAAATTAACTGACGAACAAATTAGATTGTATGGCAGATTAGTTGAAAAAATCGTTATCGGAGCCGCTCAAGAAGTTGGCCTTGACAAAGACTCTATCGTATGTGAGGACTTAGGAACATTAACAATGCCTGTTGTAAGCGTTATGAAAGAATATGACTTACAAGGTATGAAATTAATCCAATTCGTAGTACCAGAAAAACCAATGCACCCATATAGATGCAAAAACATCAACGAAAGAAGCTGGGCAATGGTTGGAACTCACGACAATGAACCAATTGCGATGTGGGCTAATGCTACTGTTAATACTGAAGCAGGTTATTTAAACGGCAAAAACCTTGCTGAAGACTTATATCCAGATGCAAGTGCTGAAGAAAAAGAACAAGTTGCTGTAAGAATATCAAAAGATGCTCCATTCTTAACTCAAACTAAATTTGTAGAGTTATTTGCTTGCAAAGCAGAAAATATTCAAATATTCTTTACTGACTTGCTAGGGCTATATGACGTATACAATCGTCCAGGAACTTCTGGTGATCAAAACTGGTCGTTAAGAATACCTAATAACTATGAAGAAGTTTACAACAACAATCTAAAAGAAGGTAAAGCACTAAATCTACCTTTAATATTAAAACTTGCAATCGAAGCAAGAGGAAATCAATTTGCTTCTGAAAACCAAGAAATTATCAGAAAACTTGAAAGTATAATGTAGTATGCACGAATTAAAAATAGAAAGTTCATTTTCTGCTGCTCATCATCTGCTAAATTATGATGGCGAGTGCGAAAATCAACATGGACACAACTGGAAAGTTGAATTATACATAAGAGGCACTGAACTTAATGAAGCAAATTTACTAGTTGACTTCAAAGTGCTCAAAAGAGAACTTAATTCTATATTGGATTTACTTGATCACAAGGATATCAACACTCTTGATGATTTCAATGGAATAAGCCCAAGTAGCGAAACTCTTTCAAAATACATTTACAAAAAAATGAAAGAGAAAATCCCTCAAACTTACAAAGTGTCCGTATGGGAAACAGAAAAGGCTTGCGCAAGTTATTTTGAGGAGTAAAAATGTCCATTCTACAGGCAATTATAATGGGGATAGTTCAAGGATTGAGCGAATTTTTACCTATTTCTAGTTCTGCACATCTTGTAATTGTTTCAAACATATATAAGGTTTTAACGGGTATTGAACTAGCACAAGAATCGTCTCAAGAAATTTTCCTAGATATAATGCTTCATTTAGGGACATTGATTGCAGTTTTAATTTATTTCAGAAAAGATATTTTAAAAATATTAAAGGCATTTTTTATTGCATTAAAAACAAAGGATTTTTCTTCAAAATATGCAAAACTAGCGCTATATATATTATTTGGTACAATTACAACAGTATTTATAGCATTCCCGTTACATTCTGTTGCAGAAAATTTAGTATTTTCACCAGCAATTGTTGGGATTTTACTCATCATAACAGGAGGAATACTCTTCTTTAGTGAAGCGTATTCAAAAAAACTTACTGAAAAATGTACTGATATTAATTTAAAAACATCTATACTAATGGCAATAGCACAAGGGCTTGCAGCACTTCCTGGCTTTTCTCGTTCCGGACTTACAATTGCAACAGGACTTTTAAGCAAAAGAACTAGAACAGCAGCGGCAGAATATTCCTTTTTATTGAGCATTCCTATTATTCTTGGTGCATCAATGCTATATCCATTTATAAAAATAGATATGACGGAATTTACACAATTTAACTGGTCATCAATTATATGGGGAACCATTGTCTCTGCAATTGTTGGATACATTTGTATAAAATACTTTTTAAAATTTGTTGGTAAGTATTCACTTGCATTTTTTGGTTATTACTGCATAATAATAGGTATAGGTACTTTCGTGTTTTTTGATATGTTTGCGGGCAAATTTTAAATATGGAACAAACGGTAAATTATATTCAAGAAAAGATAAAAGAATTCAAACCCCAAATAGGCGTTATTTTGGGAAGCGGTCTCGGCGATTTCGCTGATGATTTTGAATCCATTATAATTCCTTACAATGACATTCCTGGATTTGAAAACTCTAATGTTAAAGGACACAAAGGACAATTAGTTTTCGCTGAAGTTAATGGCAAACGACTTGTTATGATGCAAGGAAGATACCATTTTTATGAAGGACATTCAATGAAAACGGTTACATTCCCAGTTAAGGTTATGCGTAAATTAGGGGTAGAAACTCTTATTGTAACTAATGCTGCAGGTGCTGTTGATGGTAGTTTCATCCCTGGAGAATTGATGTTTATAACAGACCATATTAACTTTATGGGAACAAATCCATTAATCGGAATGAATGATGATTCTCTTGGAACAAGATTTCCAGATATGAGTGAAGTTTATTCAAAAGATTTAATTGAAATAGCAGAAGAAACTGCCGAAGAACTAAATGTTGAATATCAAAAAGGTGTATACCTTTCAACAACTGGTCCAAGTTACGAATCACCATCAGAAATAAAAATGTTTAGAATGCTTGGCGCAGATGCTGTTGGTATGTCCACTGTACCAGAAGCAATCGTCGCCAGATGGTCTGGAATGAAAGTATTGGGAATAAGTTGTATAACAAACTATGCCGCTGGTATTTCTGATAGCCCACTAAATCATCAAGAAGTAATTGACACAGCAAATAGAGTAAAAGAAAACTTTAAAAAATTATTAGCAGAACTCATTAAAAAAATATGAATATAATTGAACAACTAAAAAATCAAGTGATTGTTTCTGTTCAGGCAATGCCAAACGAGCCTTTATACAGGGAAGAATGTCTTATTGCAATGATGCAATCAGTAGTAAATGGTGGTGCAAAAGCATTAAGATTGGCTGGTGCTAGAGATGTTAAAAATGCAAAGAAGCTCTTTGATTTTCCTATTATTGGGCTTACTAAACCTGATAAATTGCCAGAAAATTGGCTTGATATCGTATATATAACACCATCTTTAAAAGAAGTTTGTGAACTTATTGAAGCCGGTGCTGATATAATCGCAACGGATGCAACTCAAAGACCACGCCCAAATCAATCTCTCGAAGAAATAGTAAAATATATCAAACAAAATAATAAATTTGCTATGGCTGATATTTCGACATTCGAAGAGGGTATAAAAGCAAGAGAACTTGGTTTCGACATGATATCAACTACCCTTTCTGGATATACTTCTTACACCAAAAGTCCTTCTACTACTCCTGATTTTGAATTATTAGAAAAACTAGTTGAAGAACTTGATTGTCCAATCATACTAGAAGGTAGAGTTTGGAACCCAAATGACGTTGATAAAGCATTTACACTTGGAGCACATTCTGTTGTAATTGGCTCTGCTATTACTAGACCACAACTTATTACAAAAAGATTTATTGAAAGAAATTAAAATGAAAAAGATATTAGGTATTGATGTTGGCGGAACAAAAATTGTATACGCTATGATAAATGAAAATGGCAACTTTTTAACGACACCAGAAAAAACATCTACTCCAAAAAACATTGAAGAATTGATAAGTTTATTTAAAAATATAATCACTAAACATGAAAATGATATAGATATAACAGCGTTCGCAACAGCAGGTGCGGTCAATATAGAAAATACTCGAGTAGATTCATCTACTCCAAACTTACCAACCGGATATAATTCAATCGATTTTTCAACTCTTAGTAAAAAACCGGTTTTTGTTGAAAATGACGCAAATGCCGCTGCTTGGGCAGAATTTAAAGTAGGTGCAGCAATAGGAGAAAATAATACAATTACTATTACTCTAGGCACTGGCGTTGGCGGTGGCTTTATTGTTGATGGGAAATTATTAAGGGGGAAATCTGGAAGAGCCGGCGAGGTAGGAAGTATGAAAATTCAAGGCAGAGGTAGAGTCTGCACTTGCAACAGAAAAGATTGTTTTGAAAGCTACTCCTCTGGCACAGGACTTAAAAAGACAGCAGAAGAACTTGCTTTAACAAGTAAATATTTTAAAGAAAGTATTTATAAAGACAAAACACCTAAAAATATAACAACCTATGACATCATTAATGGATTAAAAAATAATGATGAATATTCTAAAGCGGTATTTGAGACTTGGAAAAATGACCTTGTCGTAGGGTTAATAAATATAACAAACATATTTGACCCTGAAAGCATTATAATCTCAGGTGGTATGGGCGAATTTATAAATACAGAGGAAATGGAAAATAAAATCAATTCAGAAATTGTAGTTTCACCTGTCAAAATAAAACTTGCAAAGGCAGGAAATTATTCAGGAATGATTGGCGCTGCGCTTCTTGCTTCAGAAAAATATTGAAAGTATAATTAATACATAGACGAGGTGATTATGAGAAAATTATTAGAGCTTTTTTGCATACTTGCGGCAATATATTGTTTTTACTTCCCATTTACTTATTTTAACTCTGATAGTGATAAAAAAGAAGTAAAAATAACCCATATTCTTGTTGAAACAGAAGATAGAGCAAAAGAATTAAAACAAGAAATTTTGGATAAAAAATATTTATTTGGTGATGCCGCTAAACAATTTTCAAAATGTCCATCCGCTGAACAACGTGGAGATATTGGATATAATGGAAGAGATGATATTTTAAAAGAAATTTCAGATATTGCTTTTTCTAGCAAAAAACACGTAATATCTGAACCAATTAAAACTTCAGAAGGTTGGCATTTAGTAAAAGTAAATGATATTAAATATTTCTCTGACAAAGAAAATTTTGTAAGAAGATATTAATACTCTAACGGACTTTATTGTATTAAAAATATTTTTTATGTATAATTCGATTATCATAAAGAGAGGATGAATTATGACTAAAAATCAACTCCCTGAAGGCGTAGGAAAAAAGATAGTAGAAGCATTAAAAAGACAAGCAGAAGCAGATATAACACTTTTAGACGAAGGAAACAACAATATATCTAGTTCTGTACCACTTACAGATATAGAAAATCTTCCAGATGTAGAAACAGTTGTTACTGATGAAAAAATGGCTTCTTTTGACAATGACACAATTGTTGAAGAAGAAGATTTGTCTTCGATTCTGCCACAAGGTGTTTATAAAGAAAAAGCAGTTGAAGAAGTTGAACAAACAATTGAAGAAGTTGAAGAACAACCAACTTCCCAAATAGTCTTCAAAACGGAACAAGAAAAAATTGAAGTTCCAACAAGCCAAAAGGAAGAAATATTATCTTCATTTTTTAATGAAACAGTTGAAATTCCTTCAAATATACTTGTTTTAAAAAGACTTATTTCAACTCTTCCTGTTGGAGTAACAAAGCAAACTGGTGCTCAAATTATAAGACAAACTCTTGATGCGATGGGGCTTCCTATTCAAAATGTCTTAAAAGAGGCACAAGAAGTTCAAGAAGAATTAAATAGTTCTACAAGAAGTTGTATGCTTAAAATTCAAGAATATAAAACTAACATTCTTCAACTTGAAAAATCAGTTCAAGACTACCAAAAGAACATTTCTCAAATAAATGAACTTGTAAGTTTATTTTTACTTACAGATAAAAAATAGTTAAATTTTGTTATTTACGCCGTAGCCGAACAAGGCAAAATCGTATTTAACAGGGTCACTTGAATCAAACATTTTCAAATTATTAGTAAGTTCGATAACGCTTTCATAGGCGTTATCGTTTCTTTTTAACAATCCTAATTTTCTACTTATTTTTGCAACGTGAGTATCAAGCGGAATTAAAAGTTCAGATTTATTAACAAAATTCCAAATCCCAATATCCACCTCACTTTTGCGAACAAACCAACGCATTAACATATTCATTCGTTTTAATGCGCTTTTTTTTCTAGGATTTGGCAAAAGATGGTAAAACCCTTTTGTTATTTCTATATCTTGTCTTGAATAAAAATAGTCCACAACACATTGAAACATATTCCATATTTCTCTATTTTGAGAATACGAATATTGAAACAATGATTCAAGCGTTTCATTCTCGCAATATAATGTATTTAAAATTTTCAAAATTTGTATTAAATCACAATCCTTGGAGAATCTGTAATCACATGCTGTTATATTATTTGATTTATAGTTAAATGATTTTACATAATCACACGGCTTATTGTCCATCAAATTAAAAATGTGATTTAATTTGGTAATAAAAATTTCCCTCTTCCCATAAGCAAACATCGAAGCTATAAATCCTGCTATTTCCTTATCTTGTTTTGAATCAAAACGATGTATAAATTGAATAGGGTCATTTTCTATAAAAGACTTTGTCTCATATTCTTTAATATAATTATCTAATTGGGTCTTTAACATCAACGCAATTCCTTAAAATAGTCTTTTAAAATACTAGAGCATTCTTCTTCTAAAATTCCACCAAAATATTCTATCTTAATCCCCATAATGCCAGCCATATCAGTTTTTGAACCAAAAGCACCATTAACTAAATCATATGCGCCAAAATACAATTTCCCAACTCTTGATTGAATAATCGCGCTTGCACACATTGGACAAGGCTCAAGCGTGACATACATTTCGCAATCTGATAATCTCCAGTTTTTTAATTTTAGAGATGCCCTTTGTATCGCAAGAATTTCAGCATGCGCTGTTGCATCTTGTATTTTTTCTTTTTCATTAACAGCAAATGCTATTATTTCGCCATTTTTTACAATTACCGCTCCAACGGGAACATCATTACCAGAAGTTTTTGCAAGTTCAAGAGCCTGCTTCATATATTCAGGCTTCATCTACAACCTCCGAAGATTGTTCGTTATACAAATTCAAAATTATTTGAGTTTCGAATGTATTGTCTTTTCTTGATTTAAGATGAACACTTCCTTGCATTGCCTCGACAAGTCCTTTTACAATAAAAAGACCAAGCCCTGTTCCTCTAGTTGTTCTCGTTGTTTTATCATCTAGTCTTATAAACTTATCAAACAACGTATCTAACGTTTTCTTTTCAATAAAATCCGCTTGATTAACAACTTTAATAATAGCCTTTCCATCTTTTATTTCTGCAAAGATTTTTATTGGTGTTCCTTCATAAGCATACTTTTCAGCATTGCCAAACAAATTAATCATAACCTGTTCAAGTCTATCTTTATCAGCAAGAACATCAGGAAAATCATTTGAAATGTTATTTTCAAAATCCTGTTCTTCTGGATTTTTAATAGAATACATTGATGTTTCAACAATATTTAAAATATTAACTCTTTCGAGATTAATATTAAGTTTTGCTCCTTCAATGTCTGGGATAACGAGCAAATCCTCAATCATTCTAGAAAGTCGTTCAGATTGCTTTTTAATAATAAGTAATGATTTATGCTTTGTTTCTTCATCTATTTCAATGTCAGTTCTCAAAAGTCTTGAAGTATAACCACGAATACTTGTAAGTGGAGTTCTTAATTCATGACTAACGGTATCTACAAGATTTGAACGAAAAGCATCAAGTTGTTTCAATCTTTTATTTTTTTGCTGTAACTCTTTATAAGATTCATTTATCTTTCCAACCATTTTATTAAATTCATCGGAAAAAAAGACAATTTCCCTTGGGGTAAAAATACTTGTCAAAAGGGAAATTTGGCGTTGATAATTACCCTTTGAAGCAGCAGTAATTCCATTAAACAACTGCCTCATATTGATATACAAATAATACGAATAAAGTAATGTTAAAAATATAGTTACCGCAGCAGCAACTAAAAAAGCCAAAAGGATTTTTACTCTTGCTTTATTAATTGTAGACTCAGTAAGTTGACTTGTCGTACTTACCATTACAACAAGTCCAATATCATCCATTTTTAAGTATACTCTTGGTTGGTTTTTTATTTGCTCAAAATGTGTTGCAATATTATTTATAAGCGTATTTGGAAGTTGTTTTATACATTCATTAAAATCTTCTTCATCATAATTATGAGAAAATATTAATTTCCCATCTTTATCAACAACATAAATTCTACGATTTTGTTCAGCATAAACATCATTAAAAATACTTTCTTTTAAATTCTTAGTATTTACCTCTGCTTTAATATATTTATCATCATGTATTTTTTCAATAAGCCACAATTTGCTTTCTTCCATTTTATAAAGAATTCTTTTTTCGGCATTAAAATCATTATTTTCAGATGGACGAACAAGTTCAAAATCATTAAATACATTGGAATTTATAGCAATATCTTTTAAAAACACATTTTGCTCATTTTTTTGAGGAATGTGTTTCAGTGCAATTATAATTTCATTTAACCTATTTTCTTCAACTCTTATTATTGAATCAATATTATTCTCAATAATATCTGCTATCATTTTGGCAGAATTACTAAGCTCTTGACGAATTGAATGTTGACTAACATTATTAATAATGAACCAAGAAATAACCGACGGAATTAAAACGGCAATTAAAGATATTATAATTATTTGTTCGACAATTTTTAGTCTTTTTTTCAGAATCATAACAAACAACCTAAATATCACTTTCTCCTAGCGGGGTAAGTTTATATCCTACATTAGTTACAGTATGCAAATACCCTGGAATTTTGGGATTTTCTTCGATTTTTTGCCTTAATCCCCCCACATGAACTCTAAGCATTCTAACATCATCATCAGAATTATAACCCCAAACTTCGTTTAACAAGACAGCCAAAGTAACCGCACTATTAAAATGTTGCATTAAACAATATAAAATTTCAAATTCTGTAGGTGTTAATTTAATTCGTTTCCCTTTTATTTCAGTTTCAAGCGAATCAGGGAATAACTCAATATCACCTATTTTTAATATTTCTTGAGAAGACTTTTTTTCAATAGGTGATTGATTTCTTCTAACAAGTGCACGCACTCTAAGCAAAACTTCTTGTATATCAAATGGTTTAACAATATAATCATCAGCTCCAGAGTCAAATCCTTGTGTTTTATCACCAATAGTACCTTTTGCCGTAAGCATTAAAATAGGTATTTCTGGCTTAGAATTTCTTATATGTTTACATACGTCAAAGCCATTCATTTTAGGCATCATAACGTCTAATAAAATCAAATCATAGTTATTAATAAGCGCCTTTTGAAGTGCCTCTTCCCCATCTTTCGCTATATCAGTTTCATAGCCACTGTGAGAAAGGTCAAATTCTAACAACTCTCTTATTTCATTATCATCATCTGCTATCAAAAGTCTTGGCACACTATAACCCTCTTATTAATTTACTCTATTATTACACATTTTAAATTTATTGTTAACCTGATATTATAGTTTTATGAAAAAATTATACAAAGCATTGGGATATACAATTTTAATTTTAGGTGCCTTTTCTATGCTGGTTCCCTTTATTTATATGTTTGCATTATCGTTTATGACAGACAAGCAAATTTTTGCAGGAGATATAAGTTTTTTACCAAATCCTTTTACAATAGAAAATTATGAATATGCACTTACAAATTCTAATATTTTAAAATTTTTCTTTAACAGTATGTTAGTTGCTGTTTTGACAACAATTGGACAAATTTTGATATCTGCAATGGCAGGCTATGGATTTGCAAGATTTCAATTTAAATACAAAGAACTATTATTTTTACTTGTTTTAATATCAATGATGATACCTCCTCAAGTTAATATAGTTCCGCTATTTTTTATTATGAAACAATTTAATTGGATTGACACATATTATGCTTTAATAGTTCCAGGTTTATTTGGTGGATTTGGCGTTTTTATGATGCGTCAATGGTTTAAATCCATGCCAGATGATATGGAATCATCTGCAAAAATAGACGGATGCAATGAATTTGAAGTATTTTATAAAATAGCACTTCCATTAGCATTGCCGGCTATTGTAACATTAGGAATCTTCACATTTATTACGACTTGGAACAGTTTTATGTGGCCATTAATTGTAACAAATTCAGATGCAATAAGAACACTTCCTATTGGACTTGCTGAATTCAAGGGAAGCTTTCGAGAAATAACAAATTGGGGTGCATTATGTGCATATTCAGCAATTTGTAGCATTCCAGTAATAATCATATTTTTACTTGGCAAGAAATATTTTATTAACGATATTTTAAATGGCGGAATAAAAGAATAAGCACATGGCAAAAAATTTTTTTTGAAGTTTTATCTAAATACAAAATAAGGAGTAGACTATGAATTTAACTATTTCAGCAACAAATAATATCAACAGAAATAATCATGTATCTTTTGGACTTGCTAAATTTTCTGAAAAGGGTATGCATATTGCTCAATCCTGTTCAGACATATATGAATGCTTATCAACACCAAATGAATTCCAAAATCCAGATTTCTTTAAGAAAAAAGGTATTTTTAGCGAAGCACCTTTTACTAAATTTTTAAGAAATAAACTTGGCGGGAAGTGTGCTAGTGATGAAGCAAGAGAAACAGTAAGAAATACTATCGTTAATTGCGGTACAACAGAAAATGGATTTACAAATGCCGCTTTTATTAGACAACTTTTATCATCACAAAAAGTAATTGGAAAATTAGATAAAACATCTCAAGGCGTAGTTTCTAGCGCGGCAGAAGAAGTTTTTAAACAAAACTGGAACAATCCAGAATTAACAAAAGCAGAAACTTTTGAACTTCTAGAATTAACTAAAAAAGTCATTTCAGAAAGAGAGTACGCAACCTTAACTGGCGTAATTGAAAAATCAGATATGTAAAATTCCAAAAGCCTCGATTAAATCGAGGCTTTTATTTTAACAAAATATTCTTTTTAAAAAATTTTTAGGCTTTGGCAAATTAAAATATTCAGATGAAATGACTATATTGTCAGATTTAAAAATAGAATCTTGCATTACCTTGTAAAATTTATGATATTTAGGATGCGACGGATTAGAAATATTTAACTCATTAAACACATCAAGTTCTAAACTTTTGTTTTTAACTAAAGGAAGAAAACTAATAAGTGCGTCCATCTTTTTTGCCCATATTACAAAATCTTTCATCTCATGGAAATTTTCGGACGTAATCGTATAATTCATAAAAAGTTTTTCTATCTTTTTTTCCCTAAGAAGATTTGCCATATATTCAATATTTGTTCTTAGTTTTTTAAAATTTCCACCCTTAATTAATTTGTTATATGTCTTTTCTGTCATTGCGTGAACAGAAACTTCTAAAAATCTTACCTTGTTTTCTAAATTCAAACTTTTAAATTTTTCTTCAGATGCCAATACACCATTTGTTATAATATGAAATTTTACATTTTCATAATTTGTAGCAACGTCTTTTATTATATCAAGTGCTAATCTACTACTAAAAACTTCACCGGCACCGCAAAGATAAATAATACCACCTGTTATATTCATCTTGGGCAAAAAGGATTTTACTACTTCATTTATTTTTTCTGCATCATCATCTTCTGTAGTAATTGGTTGCGATCTACAAAATTTACACTGTAAATTACAAGAACGGTCATATACCAATCTCAACACTTTTGGCAAATTGACTTCTGGCAACATATCATCTTCTCTTTGTTCCATATTGTACAAACATTTATCCATTTGACAATAAGGATAATTTTTTTCTGCGAACTGTTTTCTGAAATTCTGAGCTTTCTCCCCAAACCATATTTCTTCAATGCTCTGTTCCAGCACATTTCCAAAAGAATAGGAACTACACCAGTCATTACAACAAGGAAAGACGTCGCCCCCACAATTTATTTCGCAACTAATATAAGGATTTTTACAATACAACATTTAAAAACCTTGCAACCATTGATTCATATTAATATTATCATATTTAAACACTTTAAAAAACTAAAAATTTCGGAACGACAAGATTTGAACTTGCGACCCCTACCACCCCAAGGTAGTGCGCTACCAGGCTGCGCTACGTCCCGAAATTTACACATAAATTCTAACATCTAAAAATTTTATTTCAATATTTTTTACTCCTTATGCTAAACTATTATTAGAACATGAGGGATTTATCGTTTTGGCTTTTTCATTCATTCATATTTCTGATATTCATCTAGGTAGAGCGTTCTCAAATCTATCTACATACTCTTTTGATGAAAGCATTAAGTCACTATATGAAAACGCTGTTGAAGTAGCATTTAATAATTTTATTAATTTTGCAATTGAAAAAAATATTGATTTTGTTCTTATTTCGGGCGACACATTTGATAATACAGCGCAAGATTTTAAATCAAAATTAATTTTAAAAGAAGGGCTCAAAAAACTTGATTTAGCAGGCATTAAAGTATTTCTTATATGCGGCAACCACGACCCAATCCTTGCTTATAACAAAATTACATTCAATTTTGACGAAAACTCAAATATAAAAATCGTTGGGATTAATACCCCTGAATATGGACAATTTGAAGTAAATGACTTTGCTATAATACACGCATTTAGTTATAAAGAAAATCATATAAAAGAAAATCCTCTTCAATACTTTGAAAGAGCGAAAGCAAATGACAAATTCAATATTGGACTCTTGCATTGTGATTTGAATGCGGATAAAGCAAGTCCTTATTTCCCTGTTTCTACAACTGAGCTCAACGAATTTAATTATGATTATTGGGCACTCGGACATATTCATATTCCATCCGATAATGAAAAAATTGGGTACGCAGGAACAATTCAAGGTAGAAATACTAAAGAAATAGGTGCTCATGGATTTAAATATATTGTTGTTGAAAATAATAATATTGTTCAAAATATTTTAATTCCTATTGATGTCATAAGATATGAAAATTTTGAAATTAATATAACCCAAGCAGAAGAGAGTACAACTGCTTTTGATTTAATTTTGCAAAATATCACCAGTTTCATAGAAACAGAACAAAATAAAAATTACAAACTACTACTACTTAAAGTAATTTTAACTGGTAGCATAGGTTTTTATTCAGAATTAACGCAAAGCTTTTTCGACACACTTAATGAAAGAATAAAAGAAAATTTCAATAACTTATTATATGTATCAGAAATTATAAATAACACCCAACCTAAAATAAATACCAATGTTTTAAAAGAAGATGATGGGATTTCTGGAGAAATTTATAGAACAATAACAGAAGAAAATGCAACTATGGCGGTGAATACTTCACTTGAAGAATTTAAAAATATTTTAAATCACTGCAATTTTTCTGATAGTGAATTAAATGAATTAAAAGAAAAGATAACTAAAAAAGTAAAAGATAAGTGTCTTAATTTGGCGAATAATGTTTACTATAATGAAGAAAGGATGGAGAAATGACAAATTTCATTATAGATAAAATAAACATTGAAAAAAGTGAAAAAGACATAAAAACAGGAACATCCTACGACTTTTCTTCAGGGTTAAATTTCATCTGCGGAAATAATGAGGCAGGAAAAAGTTCTTTAATGAAATTTATAAAAGAAGGATTCTTCTGTCCTGCGAAATCAGACTATGGCAAAATTTTCTTTACTGTTGAAAATAAAAAATATAGAGCAGACATTAATCCTAAAAATGCAAAAGCAGATAGGTGCAAATTTTTTGATAATGAAGGAAATAAAGTAGACTATTCAACAATTGAAAAATTTATCAATC
>JAFQOI010000056.1 GCA_017403285.1 bacterium | reverse complement strand
TTCATTGGTTCTTCCGGAAGAAGCCAATTACTGGGAACAGGGAAAACTAAGTGATATAAACATTATCTTCAACGGAGAGGAAATCAGTGTTGAGAACGTTTCCATCAAGGATTGGACACTGGAGGAAATTCCGTTGGTAATTCAATAATCATATATCTGTGATGAATAAAATCATCACAGATATAAAATTTATTACATGGTACGTTGGAATAAAGCATATAAAAAAGGTACACAAGAAATTGTTAACATCAATGATGAATTCTGTAAAGAAACAGAATTTGAATGTATATCATGTGGTGAAATCATGATAGCAAGAAAAGGAGGTTCCCGAAAACACCACTTTGCTCATAAACAAACAACAAATAATTGTAATCCAGAAAGTTATTTCCACAAACTTAGCAAGAAATTATTTAAAGAAATATATGAACAATCTGCGACATATTGGATTAAAAACTCTTTCTGCGAAGAAAACTTAAAAGATGAATATAAACAATGTCTTGTTGAAGGTAGGAAAGGGGTATATACCGCTGACCTCTTATTAAAACATGTAAATGATGAAAAGAAGGATATTTTCATAGAAATATTTTATACTCACCAAGTATCAAGTAATAAATTAAATGAAGGTTATCCAATTATAGAAATTCGAATACCTCAATTTAATAAAGATACTGATAGTGATGAGATAGAAAGAAATTTAATGGATTTGTTTACTCCTCCTTTAAAAGAAAGAGACGAAATACGTTTTTACAATTTCAATGAAAATAGAAAGTATAATAATCTTATTACTAAAACTAATCTAAATTCATGTCAAGACAATGATATTACAGATAGTTTATGTTCAAACATAAATATAAATAATAGAAGAGAATTTAGAAATTATATTTTTCCCCCTAACATTCAAAAAAAAGATACACTAGTCAAATTCAACAACTCAAAAGGAATATTTGAATATACCAAAACAGAAAAACGGGAATCTACACCAAATGTACCTAAACCTAAAAAAAACACACCTATACCCGAACAAGTTTTATATTTAGGAACTGAATCAATAAAAAATGCTATAACATTTGATGTTACCCCCGGAATTAAAAAAAAATATCCTAATATAAGTCATCAACCTGCCGTATTACCTAATTATAGAAATATTCTGGATATAATTATAAAAGATGAAAATAAAGAATATTGGTTGGGGATAAACTACAATAAGACAGAAGTTATCCAAGGTGACTTTGACAGAAAAATTCCCAATAAATGGAAGGTAGCCGCAAAAGAATATATAGAAGATTTACATATAGTCCAACAATAAATAACCCGCTTCTAGTTTATGAAAACCAGAACGGTGAAAGTGAGTAGAAAATTACATATAAGACATTAGTAAAACATTGGAATCCTGTGTTGTGAAACACGGGGTTTCTTATTTATATACATATAAAAATATATAATTATATAAATATATCCATTTATAATTTTATAATTATTTCCTAAAGGTTACTTTTTTGATAACGAGATGGATTTATTTTGCGGAAGAATAGAAATGCTTTTTCATAAATGATATGAAAAAAAAGTAAACGAGAAGTCCTGTGATGTGAATCACGGGACTTTTTTTACACCTTTTTCTCAAAAGTGAATTTTTTGATAACAACACAAACGAAATTTGCGGCTATAATGATATAAGAAGATGAAAAAAAATAAAGTGGAAGTCAAGATCCGGACAAGTTCCGTCCATAGGACAAAGGAGGGTATGGCAAGAATTATCATGGAAATAAGCTATACAGTGGACAGTTACCGGAAATATACAAAAAAGAAAAGGAGATTATAATGGCTAAGAACAAGAAGACACAGTTTGACGGACTGTACCAGGCGGTAAAGGACGAAATGCCGGGAGTAGGGGTAGCCTACACCCGCAAAGGCAATTTCTCCGTCATTATCAGGATTGACAACCCGGTAGAACAGTATTGTGCGGATATTGATGCGTACTACAAGGCTTGCGAAATTTACACCAGT
>JAFQOI010000055.1 GCA_017403285.1 bacterium | reverse complement strand
TTAATATTATACTATAATAATATTAAATATTAAAGTATCAAATTAAAAATTAATAAAAAACAAAAGATTCCAAAAAGGAATCTTTCAGACTGTTGACAAAAAGCCAAAATTAACGCAAATAAGTGTTAGTTTTGATTTTTTAATTTGAAAAGGGAAGAAAAATAGTCTAAAAACTCAAGTAATAACATTATGTTAGGAATATCCATATACTCTTTTGGTATTCTTCTAGCCATTTTCTTAAGATTCATGCAAGCAAAAGTAAGAAAGATTGAATCGCTCACTCTTTCTTGCCCTGTATATCTCGTAAATCTAAGGCCATGTTTTTCTTTGCCGTCAGCAAAGCAACGTTCAATTGTTTCTTTTCTTTCGGCATAGATTTCATTCATTCCTAGAGTATGTCTTATGTCGTGTGCCTGTTCAAGGTAATCTTCCCAAACATGTCTAGCTATTGTCTTTTGATGATTTTTGCTTGTCGTACACTTTCCTAAGAATGGGCAATTAGCACATTTGCTAGAATCTGATTTGTACTCTTTGTAACCATTTTTGTTTGTAGTTGCATACTCTAAAGTTTCATTGTTTGGACAAATATAGCAATCATAAAATTCATCATAAGTATATTCGTATTTCTTAAAGAAATCTTCTTTAGTCTTTGGTCTAACATAAGGTAGTAATGGTGTTTTACCTTCTAAGATAAGTTTTCTAACAATTGCTGGAGTAAGATATCCAGCATCCATACACACTGTTTTAATTTCATCAAAAAATGGTGTGTTTTTTACTTTTTCGTATAGATTGAAGAATGTAACGCTATCGTGTTTGTTTCCAGCATCAATAAAAGCCCCAAGAATATAACCATGTTTATCGCAAAATGCACTTACAGAATATGCAAATATTTTTTCGTGTTCTCCTTTGTGGTAGAATCCACTGTCAGGATCTGATGTGCTTTGTTTAATTCTTTTGTATTCTTTTTTCTTTCTAATATGGTATTCACCAGTTTCTGCATCATATGTCTTGTAACTAGTTACTTTTCCATTTTCATCTTTAATTACTTCAATTACTTCTTCTGAATCATTTGTTTTTAATAATTCGTCTGTTTCTACTTCTTCTGCTTCTTCAATTTCTTCTTCTACGATTAATTCTTTTTTGCCATGTTCTAATCTATCTTTATTTATATCTTTAATTAAGTCTTCTTGGTATGTTTTACTTAGTTCTTTAACTACGATGTCTTTATGTTTTTTCTTGTTGGCATTAGCTTTTACATGTGTTGCATCTCCAAATATCACTGTAGCATCTATCATTCCATAATCGTATAGTTGACTTAAAATCTCATTGAATATTTTTTCAGCAACATTTGAACCTGCAAATTTTCTTGCATAGTTTTGTGAATATGTAGAGTGATCTGGTATCTTTTCTGAAAAATCAATTCCTAGGAACCATCTATATGCAATATCAGTTTCTGTTTTTTCACATAGTTTTCTCATTGAATTAATTCCTTCTAAGTAATTCAACATTACCATCTTAAAAAGAACTACAGGATCAATTGCTGGAGCTCCTTTTGTTGAATACAAATCTTTTGTTAAGTCATAGATGAAATTCCAGTCAATTGCCATTTCATATTTTCTTACAATATGATTCTTAGGAACTAGATTATCTATTGAATTTAATATCATACCAAATTGTTTTACACCATCAAGATTTTTCTTTAAAGACATAATATCACCGCCAAATATATTATATCATACTTTTAATATTATATAAATTTATTTATATAATATTAAATTGTTTTTTTAAATTCAAAACAAAAATACAGCCTATTTCTAAGCTGTATTTGTCAACAGTCTGAAATAAAGCTTCGTTTGAGGCTTTATTTTTGTTTTGTAGTTAAATGTTTATTTAAAAAGTCTAATGCTATTTCTTCATATCTTTTTGGATCTACTATATAACTTAATCCATG
>JAFQOI010000054.1 GCA_017403285.1 bacterium | reverse complement strand
GATGAAGGTGGAACAACAACTCCAGATGAAGGTGGAACAACAACTCCAGATGAAGGTGGAACAACAACTCCAGATGAAGGTGGAACAACAACTCCAGATGAAGGTGGAACAACAACCCCAGATGAAGGTGGAACAACAACCCCTGACGAAGGCGGAACAACAACCCCTGACGAAGGCGGAACAGACACTGATTGTGATGCTCCTGTTGATTCTGATGAAGTAGAGCAAGAAGAAAGACCTAGCTTCAATTCTGCTCCAGTAGTAAATCAAAATACTGCTACTATAGATAAAACAGTTGTTGACAATAACGAAACATTAGATGTAGCAGAAAATAACGAAGAATCAGTTCAACAATCTGGAACCTCTACTCCAGTTGTCTCTGAACCAGAAACAACTATAGAAAATGATGATACAAGCGTTGTAGAAATTCCAACAGAGAATGATAACAAATCTTCACAAGTGTCCGATGTCCCTGCAACAGAAGCAGAAAGCCCATCTGTTGATGTTGAAGATGAAGGATGTGGTGAAACTGGCGAATTTGATGTTGTTGAAAATGAATCAAGAGATTCTTTCTTATCAAGTTTGACCTCATCAGTTCTTGGTCACACAGATGAAGATATTCAATTCTTTGATTAATCAATAAATATAATGATAAAAAAGAAGAAACTTACTAAGTTTCTTCTTTTTTTTATATGTAGTTTTTAAATTAATTGTTTGCTGTTAGTTGTCCTTTGACAAATCTTAGTGCTTCTTTCCAAGACTCTTCATATTCATCGCTTGGATTTAGTGCTTCTTTTGAAATACCTGCGTGATGTATCATTGGTAGTAATTCTTTTTCGCTCATTATGATTGGTTCGTCTTTTCTATCATCTGTATCATTGCAAATAAAATAGCCATTGCCATTTTCGTCTTCTTGATAACCTATAATAGTTATTTCATGACCACCATCAATTTGTTTGTCTTCATTTATATGTGTATATCCAATTATTACATTTTCTCCTAGACTTAGAGAATTCAATATATGTTGTTTTGTTTCTGCTTGTTCGCATCTATAGCCAGTTAATTTACAGTTCTCATCAATTTCTTGGTATACTACAGAAAATTTTGGTTTTTCAAAAACAACTTCTTCAACAAAACTTTTTTCTGTTTCGTTCAATCCTGTTTTGTCAAAGTTTAAACTTCCTGTTCTTTCATCTGTAATCGCGTCATAAGTATTTTGAGAACCAAGGTTTAAAAGTGCTGATTGAATTAATACATCAACAACAGAACGTTCACCTGGGTCTTTATATGATGATTGAACTCTTGCCCTTATAATTGCATTTCTATCTGGTTTTATTTTTATTGTAAAGTCGTCCCAGTTAGAATGTATTTGACTATCTGTGTTAAAATTTCTTAGTTTCCAAAGTGCAGAAGTCATACTTCCGTTTGCGATACTTTCAATTTTTTCAGTTTTAGAAACTTCATAATTTTGACTGCTTAATCCTTCTGCAAATCTTGCAAATTCTGCAGGTTTACTCTTTGCTAGATTAAATTCAATACTTGCTACTACACAGTCTGAAGACACAACATTTTTTGCTTGTTCGGGAAATGGCGTTCCCATTTTTCTTTCATATTCTCTTGCAACTTCTTCTGGGATGTCACCAAATTGTTGTGTTATAGAGAAAGGATTTGATAATGCTTTTAATACATCTTTTAAAATTTGAGATTGAGAAAGTCCAATAAATCTTGGTTCTGTTGCAATCTTATAAAGATTGTCCATTACCGTTGAACCATCATTAGAGTCATTATTTTCTAATATCCCATTGGCTTGTAATGCTTTAAAAATTGCCTTGCTTTCTGCATCGAGTTGAGACTGTATAACTTTTATTTGCTTTTTTTGAGATACAATTTTATCATTTTTTGCTGTAAATGAAGGAATATAAGCTCTTAAATTGCTTGCTGAAACTTTTGCAAAAGCTTCCGGTTTTGTAACAGGTTTTGTCTCTGTCTTTTTCTCTTCGACAGGGGTGTTTGCTTTTGTATATGCTATAGGAGAACTATTTATTTTTGAAATTTCAAACATAGAAATACTTATACCTTCTAACATTATTAAAAAAAGTATGTGTAAAAAATTGCCAAAAACATTAAACTAAAAAGAAATTGTACACAATTATTAACAATATTATATTTTGTTTTTTCCTTCTTTTAGTCCTTTTGCTCTATCATATAGTTCACATTTCATATTGTTTTTATTTGCAAAATCAATGATATAGTTTATTAAGCCTAAATAATAGTCTGAAATAGTTGCGCGATGTGTTTTGTACCAAACATCTTCTATGTCGACAGCAATCCATTTGACGCCTGCTTTTTTTATTGATTCAAGCCACATGTCTATTTCTTTTCTATTGTCATTTATATTTGGGATAATTATGTATTTTGATGTCATTAACCCATATTCGTTAGTATTAACTGCTGCATATTTTTTCATATTTTCTATAACTTTTTTATAGCAGTTAACATTTTTTATTTTTTTGTATGTTTTCTCACATCCAGCATCAATAGATACAACAATGTTAAGAACACCTTTTTTTATTGCTTCAGCAATTGCTGGAGAGTATTTTATTCCAGAAGAATGAATTCTCATATTCGTAAAACCACTATCGGTTAGAAGTTTTATTAAATCTTCAAATTCTGGAGCGATTGTAGGCTCCCCACCGCCAAAGGCAACTTCGCCGCCTGGTCTTAAAATATTTTTTTCTATCATTTCTTTAATAATAGGAACAGTATTGTATGGTTTTATTTTGTCGAATTTTTTTCTGTTTTGTACTTCATAGCAATACACGCACTTACTATTACATTGAATCCAATAATTAAATTGAAGAAAATCTATATAATCTTCGTCATTCCATTCTTTTTCTTCAAGAAAAATACATCCCTTACAATTAGGTAAAATATTTCCTTTTTTATGTTCTTCTCTATATTTTCTTTTTTGTTCAAATAATTTTTCCCAGTCAATATTTTCGCCTTTGTATGGATCTTGCAAAGTAATATGACCACCACCAGAGTGACAAGTAAAACAACAAGTTTCAAGCCTTTCGTGCTCAAAATCCATTCCATGTTCAATATATCTGCAACTTAGATATCTCACTTAAAAACCCATATCTACTCTTTATATTTAGGGTATCATCTTACTATTTTTTAGTCAAGAAAACGTAATTTTCTTGTTTTTGTTCATTCTTATAGGTATAATCATTGTAATCATGAGTTTAGTTTAGGAATTAGTTTTGAAATATACAAGTTGCATACATTTAGAACACGGTATTACTTTTTTCTTAAATTCTGTTCAAATTTGCTGTATTAGTTCTCATCCAGGAGGTGGAAATATAGTACAACTTGAAAATTATCATGGTCAAACAATTGATTGGGATGCTATTTTTTCTAATAGAAAAAAGATGAGAGAAGATATCAAAAATGGTATAATACCTGAAAAATGTAGCGGTTGTTACTATTTGCAAGAAAAAGAGTGGAATACTGATAATTATATTGATGAAGTTTTAATTGGTCATTTTACACATTGTAATTGTAATTGTATTTATTGTTATACAGATAAAGATAAAAAATTTTTTAACACTGTTAAACCATACAATATATATCCTGTTATAAAAGATATGATAGATAAGGGTGTACTTTCAAAAAAAGCGACAATTACTTTTGGTGGTGGTGAGCCTACCATTCTTAAAGAGTTCGAAGATTTAGTTCATCTCCTTCTTGATTATGATGTTTATAATATAAGAATTCATTCTGATGGAATTAAATATTCGCCTGCTATCGAAAAAGGACTCAAACTGGGGAAAATTACACTTATTACTTCTGTTGATTCAAGTTCAAAACAAATATATGAAAAAGTAAAACATGTAAATGCATTTGATAAAGTATGGAAAAATCTTGCAAGTTATGCAAAAACAAAAAATGGATTGATAAGAACAAAGTATGTATTAATTCCAGGGGTTAATGATAGTTTGCATGAAGTAAAAAATTGGATGAAAAAAACTTATGAGGCAGGTATTAGGAATATTGCTTTTGATATTGAAGATACTTGGTTTAAGGCAAATAGAGATAATATTCCACAGTACATATATTTGATTTTTGATTTTGTAAATAAATACTATTCTCAGTACAAATTAGATAGTTGTGAGTTATATGAACGTGCTTCTAATCTAAAGATTGATAGGGAAAATAAGCAGAAAAATGATGCTAATGTATAAGGGGGCGTATGTTTAATAAAATTGGAAAATTTTGTTCGGATATACAACACTTTTTAAAAGGTAGGAAAAAATATGTTAGTTGTCATTGGCTTGAACATGGTATTGTCTTTGATCATGCAAATATTATAAGAGTTTGTTGTGAACAAAGCCATGAAGGTAAAGGTCGTTATGTCCTTGATGATAAATTTAATGGGATTTGGCTTGATATTAATAAAATTAATTCAGAAAAGGAAATTTTAAGATTAAAAGCAAGAAATGGGCAAATTCCAGAATCTTGCAAAGGATGTCAATTTTTAAAAAATGATTATTGGGATGAAGGTATTTATTTTTCTCATGTACTTTTAACACACTGGACGAATTGCAATACTCGTTGTGTTTATTGTCCTGCTGTCCGAGATAATGCTCTTAATGACGAAAATGTCTACAATATAATTCCAATCATTGACCAGTTATTTGATGCGAAAATGATAAATGAGGACACATATTTTTCTGTAGCAGGTGGTGAAGCGACAATATATCCTGAGTTTGATAAACTGATTTATCACCTTTTAACATTGGGAATACATAATATTAACTTTAATTCATCAGGTATTAAATATTCTCATTCTATTGAACAAGCAATAAAAGAAAATAAAGGTGAAATCGTTATATCAATTGATTCTGCTACAGCATATTTGTATAACAAAATAAAAGGTACTAATACTTTTCATTTAGTTATTGATAATATTAAACGATACATACAAGCACAGCAGATTGGAGAGAAAAAGGTTATTGTTAAGTTTATACTTGTTAAGGGTTATAACGACAATAACAAAGAACTTTTAGACTGGTTCATGTTGTGTAAAAAACTTGGTGTTAAAAAATTGGCAGTTGATATTGATATTGCTTGGTTTAATGAATTTTCTTATAAGATACCTGATTATGTAACAGATTTAGTCTTGTTTGCCAAAGATATGGCCAAAATTAATAATTTGGATTTGCATTTGTATGATAGAGCGGCTATAGTTTATAATTCATATAAAAAGAAAAAAAGAAATACGTTTTAGAACGGATATAATATGTTTGTATATGATGAAAGATATGTAAGCAAAAAAGAAGGACACTACTATAGTTGCCAGTGGATAGAAGAAGGACTGGTTTTCTTTCGTTATAAAATTGCAAATTGTTGCATTTGTGGACATGAAGCGGGCGGACATACTCTTTTATTCGATAATTATGATGGACAAAATATAAATTGGGATAGAATATTCAAAATAAAAGATATGTATAGACGCTTTCATAAAAAAGGGAAAATACATAAAAATTGTATAGATTGTCCATTTTTAAAAGAAGGACCGTGGCATAATAGTAAAAGACAGATTAAATATTTGTATTTGAGTCATTGGCTTACTTGTAATTCAAAATGTATTTATTGTTATACCGCACAACATCCAGAATTACTTGTTACAGGTAAACAATATAGATTGCTTCCTCAACTTCAGGATATGCACAAGAAAGGTATATTGACTAATGATGCTGAAGTTTCTTTTGGTGGTGGTGAACCAACACTATTAGATGAGTTTGAAAATATTATGACTTATCTGTTGGATAATTATTTTTGGGGAATAAGAGTTCATACATCTGGTATTTTGTATAGCCCTTCTATTGCTAGAGCAATTAATGAAATTAGAGGATATGTTGTTGTTTCGGTTGATGCTGGAACGGCTGAGACTTATGAAAAAATAAAAAAAGTTCCTTGTTATGACAAAGTTAGAGATAATATTAGACGATATGCACTTCAAACAAATTTCCTAGGTAGATTTTTAGTTGGTGCAAAATTTATCATTATCCCTGGAATTAATGATACAAAAGAAGAAATTGAAAAATGGCTTTTGGCAAATAAAGAAGCGGGTCTTTATACAACTGTTATTGACATTGAAGAAAATTGGTATCATGAACATATTGACGATATACCTAAACATATCCTTAATTTGATAAAATATGCAAAGAAGCGTTCTAAACAATTAGGTACAAATTTTGAATTGTATGAAAGATTGCAAAATCTTTTTTATAGAAGAAATCAAAAGAAATCAAAATTAATGAGGCTGTTTACGAAAGAATAATGTTTGTATTAAACCAAAATTGTTTCTCAAATAAAGAGGGAATATATTATAGTTGTCCGTGGATAGAACATGGACTTGTTTTCTTCCCTTCAAAAATAACAATGTGTTGTTTTTGTGGAAGTAAAAAAGACGAATATGCAGTCTTGCAAGAAAACTTTGATGGCAATAATTTTAATATAGAAAGAATTTTTGAAATAAAAGATAAATTTCGTAAGTTTCAAAAAAAAGGAAAAATTCATGTAAATTGTAAAAATTGTCTTTCTCTTAAATCTGATGCGTGGGATGAAAGAAATTATATTGATGCTGTTTATATTAGTCATTGGACGACTTGCAATTCAAAATGTAGTTATTGCTTTTCTATTCAAAATCCTGATGAATTTAAATTTAAACAGTATCATGTTTTGGAAATAATCAAAAATTTGTTTGAAAAAGGTATTTTAAAACGTAATTCAAAAATACTTTTTGGCGGTGGTGAACCAGCACTTTTAGATGAATTCGAGGCTTTGATTGATTTCTTATTGGATAATGGGTTCCAAGATATAAGAGTCCATTCTTCTGGTATAAGTTATATTCCTTGTCTTGAAAAAGGATTAAAAGAAGGTAAAATCCATTTGACTATTTCCGTTGATTCTTCTAGCCGTGAAACATATAAAAAAATTAAAAATGTTGATTGTTATGACGTTGTGAGAAGCAACATCAGAAAATATGCTTCATCTAAAATGAAAAATGGAGAGGCAAATGTTAGTGCTAAATACATTATAATCCCAAGCGTAAATGATACAAAAGAAGAACTTGAAAATTGGTTGATTTCAAATAAAAATGATGGATTATCTTATACAATTTTGGATATAGAAGAAAATTGGTATACTCAAAATAAAAATAATATTCCTTCTCATATATACGAACTTTTAAAGTATGCGCAACAACGTTCGGTTGAACTTGGAACACATTTTGAATTGTATGAAAGAATAGGTTCTTTATTTTATTAGTGATTGAACCTCTTTGAAATTAGGATGTTTTGAGTATTTCAAAAGTTCAAATATTACCATTTCTGTTGTTACTGTTTGGCAACCGGCATGGCGAAGTCTTTGTAATGCAACTTTTTTATCATTTTTATTCCTGCAACCAGAAGCATCTTCTACAATGAAAACTTCATATCCATTGTTTATTAAATCAAAAGCGGTTTGAAGTACGCAAATATGTGCTTCAATTCCCCATAGAATAATTTGTTTTTTATTTTTTACTTTTAATATGTTTTTTATTTCTTCATATCCACTGAAATAAGTTTTTTCAATATAAGTTGCATTTTGAGTCGCAATCTTTATTTCATCTATAGTACTTCCAAGTCCTTTTGGGTATTGTTCTGTTACAATTGTTTCAAGGTTAATGATTTGTGTTGTTTTTGCTAATTTAATTGCGTTTTCTTTGACTTTACTATCTGTTATCATATTTACAAGTTTTTCTTGTACGTCAATGATTAACATTAGAGAATTATTTATATTTATTGTGTTCATTTTAACCTCAAATTATTTGTACAACAAAACGAAAATCATAATATTATGATTTTATGTATAAGAAAAATATTTTTTATATTAGTACTTTGAAATTTCTTCAAAATATCTCTCAAGTGCTTTATACCCTGAGTAAATTTCACTTGTAATATTTACATATCTAGATGCAACTAAAAATTTAAGTTCTTTTGCTCTTATTTGTATAATTTCATCTGCACTGGTTTTTAGATTTGGCTCTAAAGATAATGACCATCTTTTTAAGAAAGACAATTCTTCATTAATTTGCTTGATAGTAGAAAATTCAAGTGGATTGAAGTCATATTTCGCAAGAAGAGTTCTTTCTTGATTGTTTATTCTTGGTTGAACAACAGGTGCACCATATATTTTTTTAATAACCATATAGTTATCTGCAACTCTTCTGTGAGAATCTGGAACATTGCCTCTTGCTAACATTGCAGATGTACTCAAAGAACTAAATTTGTCATCATTTCCTGCTAGAGAACTAAGGTTTGTGCTTTCTAAGAACACCTTATTTTTTCTGTTTAAAGTCGCGTTATTAATTGTCCCATCTCCATAAATATACTGACTTGGTACTATGATAAAACTTTTAAAAAGAAATGTCATGTAATTTTGTTGGTTTATTAAGAATTTTTGTCAAATATTTTACAATCTGTTTTGTTATTATATATAAAATTTTGAATATAATTTGTTTCGGCTATAATTTTAGTATGTTTAAGTATGATGTAATAGTAGTAGGTGCTGGACACGCAGGGTGCGAAGCAGCAATGGCTTGTTCTCGATTGGGGGCAAAAACTTTGCTTGCTTCGTTGAATCTTGATAATATTGCGTTAATGCCTTGTAATCCAGCAATTGGGGGACCGGCAAAATCTTGTTTGGTTAGAGAAATTGATGCTCTAGGTGGAATAATGGGAATTGCCACTGATGCTACTTACATGCAATTGAAAATGCTTAATTCGTCAAAGGGTCCAGCTGTAAGAGCGTTAAGAGCACAATCTGACAAAAAAGAATATATGAGATTTGTTCGTCATCTGCTTGAAAGTGAAGAAAATTTATCTTTGAAGCAATGCACAATGTCTGAATTGATTGTGAAAGATAATCAAGTAAAAGGGCTTAAAGATGAGTTTGGACTTGAATATTATGCTCCTGTTGTTATTCTTACTACAGGAACATCTTTAGAGGCTAGAATTTGGATTGGGCTTCAATATCTAGAATTTGGTAGACTTGGTGAGGCAAGTGCTAAAGGTTTATCTCCATCTTTAAAGAAACTTGGATTTAATATTGGTCGTTTAAAGACAGGTACACCTGCAAGAGTTGATGCTAGAACAATCAATTTTGATGCTATGGTTGTTCAGCCTGGCGATGAAAATCCTTCTTTCTTTTCTTTCTTGCCTGATAGACCAATTAGAAAACAATATCCTTGCTATTTGACAAGAACAACTGAAAAAACACATGAAGTTATAAAAAATAATCTAGATAAATCGCCTATGTATTCCGGATTAATACATGGTATCGGACCTAGATATTGTCCATCTATAGAAGATAAAGTTATAAGGTTTGCACATAATCCTTCTCACCATATATTTATTGAGCCTGAAGGAAAAGATACTTATGAAATGTATGTACAGGGTTTTTCGACAAGTCTTCCAGCAGATGTTCAAATTCAAATGTTAAGATCATTGCCTGGACTTGAAAATGTTCATATCATGAAACCCGCCTATGCAGTAGAATATGACTATATGCCTGCCGTTCAGTTAAGTCATTCATTAATGACAAAAAAAGTAAAAGGGTTATTCTGTGCTGGTCAAATTAATGGAACTTCTGGATATGAAGAAGCTGCTGCACAAGGATTATTGGCGGGTATAAATGCTATTAAATATCTGCAAGATAAAGAGATGATTACTTTGCCTAGAGAGTCTTCTTATCTTGGTACTTTGGTTGATGATTTGGTTACAAAAGATATTGATGAACCTTATAGAATGTTAACTTCTCGTTCTGAGTATAGATTACTTCTCCGTCAAGATAATGCTGATGAAAGACTAACAAAAATCGGATTTGATTCAGGCTTGATTTCACAAGAAAGATATAATAATTATTTGGCTAAACAAAAGACTATAGATCAAGAAATTCAAAGATTTTTGCAAGAAAAAATATCTCCATCTGAAAAAGTTAATAATATTCTTTCAAAATATAATCAGAATATTGATAGAGGTTTAAAATTAGCAGAACTATTAAAAAGACCAAATATCACTTATGAAGTTATTAAAGAATTGGATGAGAATACTCAAAAATTGGGGTTGACTCGTGATATTTATGAACAAGTTGAAGTAAAAATAAAATATGAAGGATATATTAAGCGTCAAATTGAACAGGTTAATATGTCAGATAAACTTGAAAAAATAAAAATACCAGAAAATATTGATTATTCCAAAATTGAACATATCTCTACTGAAACAAGAGATAAACTTGCAAAAATACGACCTGTAACTTTAGGTCAGGCTTCTCGTATTGGTGGTGTTAAACCCGCAGATATATCTGTATTAATGATAATGATAGAATCTCATAAAATAAAATCTAAATAGTTTATACAAAAAAAAAGAGGTCTTTTAGACCTCTTTTTTGTATTTTTTAACTAAGCAATTTCAATTGCGCTTACTGGACAGCAATCTGCTGCTTCTTTGATACCATCTTCGTTACCAGCAATAGCCGCTTCGTTAACCACTGCTACATCTTCAATTGAAAATACTGCTTCACATACTGATTCACATGCTCCACAAGCTATACAAGCGTCTGTAATTGTTACGTTCATTATTTTCTCCTTTTTTTTGTTAACTATATAAAAATAACAAGTCTATTATATCACTAAAAGCTAAAAAATTAATAGGAATATTTGCTATAAAATTTTATCAATTATTCCGCCTCCCAGAACTATATCATTTTGATAAAATACTATTGATTGTCCAATTGCGATAGATTTTTGATAATCTTTGAATGTTGTTTTTATTGTATTGTCTTCATTTAGATAGATAATTGCTGGTTGTGGTTGCTGCGTTGAACGAATTTTTGCCATTACTTCTATTTCTGTACCTTTTTCTATTGGAATAATCATATTTATATCATTTGCATTTAATTCATTTTTGAAAGTTTCATTAGCAAAACCAACGATAACTTCATTTCTTTCTTTGTTTAATTCAAGTACATATAGTGGTTCTTTTGCTGCTATTCCAATACCTTTTCTTTGCCCGATTGTGTAGTTCCAAAAACCTTTGTGCTTTCCAAGTACTTTTCCTGTGGAGTCAACAATATTCCCTATTTGTTCTTTTATACCTAAAATATCATTGTAGTCACCAGCATAAAAATCTTGGCTGTCAGGTTTTGTTGCAGACAAAAGATTATTTTCTAATGCTATTTTTCTGATTTCTTCTTTAGTGTATCCACCAAGAGGCATTATAATGTCTTTGAGCTGGTCTTGTCTTAAACGATATAAAAAGTATGATTGGTCTTTCTTTTCTGCAATTCCTTTTTTTAGATAAAAAAGACCATCTTTTTCTTCGATTTTTGAATAATGACCAGTTGCAAATTTATCAAATTCTATACCACTTGCTTTAGCTAATTCTGGGAATACTCCAAATTTTACATATGCATTGCACCACACACAAGGGTTTGGTGTTCGACCTTCTAAGTATTCACTTTTAAAATTATTCAAAACAATTTCTTCATATTTTTGAGTGCAATCAATAACATGGAATGGAATATCTAGTTGATTTGCAATTTTTCTTGCCTCATCAATTTTTTCTTGTTCATTTGTTCCTAAACAAGAATTTTTATGTTCAGTGTCGATTGGTATTTTATCTTTTTGACAAATCGACATCATTGCTCCAACAACTTCATATCCTTGTTCTTTTAACAAAAAAGCTGCAACTGATGAATCAACTCCACCTGAAAGTCCTATTAATATTCTCATCGTTAATTCCCAACTTTAAGCATTTTTTCAATGCTACTAACAGCTTTTTTTCTTACTTCTTCTGGTATTGTAATTTCATTTGTTTCATTTAAAAGAACATTGTAAATATCTTCTAGAGTGTTTTGTTTCATATTTGGACAAGTGATATTTTGATTTATAAGAATGAATTCTTTTCCCCAGTTATTTAATTTACTATCTCTATTAAGTCTTTGAACAACACCAAGTTCTGTTGCTATTACAAATTGTTTTTTGTCACTTTTTACAGCAAAGTCCATAATTTCTTTTGTTGAACCTACAAAATCTGCCAGTTTTGAAATTTCAGTGTGACATTCTGGATGAGCAAGTATTAGTGCTTCAGGATATTCCCTTCTTGCTTCTTCTATGTCAGTTGTTCTTATTCTTAAATGAGTTGGACAAAAACCATTAAACGTAATAACTTCAATATCTGGTAATTTTGTTTCTACCCATTTCCCTAAATATGTATCTGGTACAAATAAAACTTGCTTTGCATTTAAACTTTTAACGATTTCTATTGCATTTGAACTTGTGCAACATATATCGCATTCTGCTTTTACCTCTGCAGTTGAATTAACATAACAAACAACAGGAGTATTTGGATGTTTTGATTTAAATTGCCTTAAGTTGTCGACATCTATCATATCTGACATTAAACAGCCTGAATTTATATTTGGTAATAAAACTTTCTTATTAGGAGACAATAATTTTGCACTTTGTGCCATAAAGTATACACCTGCAAATACAATTATCTTCGCATCTGTTTTTGCAGCAACTCTGCTCAAATATAGTGAATCGCCAACGTAATCAGATACATCATCTATCTCAACATCTTGATAACAATGAGTTAAAATGACTGCATTTTTTTCTTTTTTCAGTCTAAGAATTTCTTGTTTTAAGTCCATAAAGTTCCTCTGCTGTTTGTTTAATATTCATACAAACAAGTCAACAAGTCAATTGGATTGAATATTGAAAAGACTATTATTTTTCTATATTAAACCAATCTTTAATTCTGTCTGAAATATAGTCAAATCCCTTTATTTCTGGAAGTTGACCGCCTTTTATGGTTTTCGAATATACAAGGATTGGCACTTGTTCTCTTGTATGGTCTGTTCCTTTTACAGTTGGATCACAACCATGGTCTGCCGTTATTATCAGAATGTCTTCTTCTGTCATATTCTCCATAATTTGAGGTAGGTATGAATCGATTTCTTCAATGGCTCTAGCATAGCCAGCAGGGTCATTTCTATGACCATACAACATATCTGTATCAACCAAATTCGTGAAAATGAAAGTTTTATCATATTCTTTTATGTTGTATTTGCTTGTTTTTAACTCATCTAAATTAAGTTCGTTTTTAATTGCTTTTAAAGTTATGTCTAACCCTTCTGTGTTCCCCCCTGTGTGTATGGCGTGAGAAATTCCTTTTCCTACAAAGATGTCTTCTATTTTTCCGATGCCAAGAACAATACCATTATTTTCAAGAACAATATCGCAAGTTGATGGTTTGAATGGTTCAACTGAATAATCACGTCTTAGACCACCAATTCTTGTGGGTTTTCCATCTATTATTCTGTAAGGTCTTGCTATAACTCTTGAAACATTGTATTTTTCCGTAAGAATTTCTCTTGCTATTCTACAGTATTCATAAAGAGTTTCTATCGGTATTACATCAATGTCGACCGCTATTTGAAATACACTGTCTGCACTTGTGTATATAATGGGGAATTTTGTTTTTGCGTGTTCGTCATGGAAGTCTTCAATTACTTTTGTACCTGAAGCAGGGTAATTTGCAAGTATGCCCTTGCAACCAGTTTTTTCAATGAATACATCGATTATTTCGCTTGGAAAACCATTTGGATAAACTTTAAAAGGATTGTCCAAAATCAGTCCCATCATTTCCCAGTGACCTGTTGTTGTATCTTTTCCTTTTGATGTTTCTTTCATTATTCCGTATTGAGCAATTGCATTATTGTTTTTTTCAATACCTTGAACATCTCCTAGATTTCCCAATCCTAGTTTGTAAAAATTTGGAGCATTTAATCCGTTTACTGCCTTAGCCGTGTTGCATAAGGTATTACATTCTTTTACATCACCATACTCTGCGCAATCATCCATTGCACCACAGCCCATTGAATCTATCACTATAACAATCGCTCTTTTCATAATAAACTCCACTTATATGCACTTACTTACATATTATACATTCAAATATTAAAAAAGTTTCGTTTCCGAAACTTTTAAAACAATCCCCAATCTCACTCTAACAAATCTTAACTTTCTTATTAATGTCTAACCTTTAAAAATCCCTTTTATATTCAACCTCTCCCACTTCGGAAAGCTAAGCCATCACTCCTTCCAGTCAATTGTTCCGTGTTTGTTATCTTATATTATTCCTCATAGACTAGCCTTACAAGATAATAATTTTTAACTATTTTTTACAATTGACCATGCCCCTACAGTTCTTTTGAAAATTTAACTTTTACAATCGTTAATAAATGTTTTTTTTCAAAAAAATAAAAAAATCCTATTGACAGAGTCATGTGCCTTTATTTCTCGTTCTTTCGGTAAAATGCCATAAAAGTAGTAGTTGTAATTTTGTTACAAGCATGTTTTTTGTCATTTTTTATAATCGCATTTTTTTCTTTATTGTTCTAAAATTCAATGTTTTGCTATAATTATCTTGTTATATTTAACTGTAAAGGTATGTAGTTAATGATTTTTAGATTTCTTACGTCAGGTGAGTCTCACGGTAAATGCTTAAATGCTATCATTGAAGGAGTCCCAGCGGGTGTTAAAATTGATATTGATTTTATAAATGCTGAACTTGCAAAGAGACAAGTTGGTTATGGTCGTGGTGGTAGAATGCTTATAGAAAAAGATACTGCTAAACTTTTATCAGGTGTTCGTCATGGCTATTCGATAGGAAGTCCTATTTGTCTTGAGATAGAAAATAAAGATTGGGAAAATTGGACTATTCCGATGAGTCCTTCTGAAGTTGTACTGAATGAAGAAAATATACAAATTATTAATGCAAAAAAAATAACAAATGTTCGGCCAGGACATGCTGATTATGCAGGTGCTTTAAAATATAATCATAAGGATGTAAGAAATATTCTTGAGCGTTCGAGTGCTAGAGAAACCGCAGCAAGAGTTGCCGTAGGTGCTGTTGCAAAGTGTATATTAAAAGCCTTCGACATTGATGTTTTATCTTGTGTCTCACAAATTGGTTCTGTAGAAGCAAACTTGCCAGATGATATTTTTGAATACAAAGAAGTTATAAATAATTCCGACTTGAGAACAATTGATGAATCGATTGCAGAATTAATTAGAAATGAAATTGATAATGCAAAAGAAAATGGTGATACTTTAGGTGGAAAATTTCAAGTAGTATTTAAAAATGTTCCAGTTGGTCTTGGTTCCCATGTTCATTGGGATAGAAAACTTGATGGATTGTTAGCACAAGCAATAATGAGTATACAAGCAGTTAAGTCCGTTGAAATAGGTCTTGGCTTAAAAGTTGCTAGCACTTTAGGCTCTTTGACACATGATGAAATATTTGTTGAAAATGGTAAATATTTCCGTAAAACAAATAATGCTGGCGGTATAGAATCGGGCATTTCGAACGGAGAAAATATTATTGTTAAAGCGGCAATGAAAGCAATACCAACAATGAAAAAGCCATTAAATTCTATTGAAATTGACACAAAAAATGCTGTTCAAGCACATTTTGAAAGATCTGATGTTTGTGCCGTTCCTGCTTGTGCTGTTGTTGCAGAAGCGATGGGCTCTATAGTTATTGCAGATGCATTGCTCGAAAAATTCTCTCACGATAATCTTTTTGAAATGCTTTGCAATTATAACTCTTATATTCAACAAATTTCTAAGAGGTAGTACATTGAATATTTCATTAATTGGAATGATGGGCTCAGGTAAGAGTACAATTGCAAAAATATTAAGAGAAAAATTAGATGATTTTTCTCTTGTTGATACTGATTCTTTAATAGTTGAACAAGAAAAAGTTTCTATTAATCGGATTTTTGCAGATAAAGGTGAGGATTATTTTAGAATAATAGAATCACAAATTTTGAATGATGTCTTAAAAAAAGATAACCAGATTATATCCACTGGAGGTGGTATAGTTGTTAAGGATTCTAATCTTAATCTTTTAAAAGATAATTCAATAGTTTTTTTCTTGAGTGCAGATGATAGCATTCTTTTTGATAGAGTAAAAAACAATAATGAAAGACCCCTTTTAAATGATGTAGATATTAAAGAAAGAATAAAGAACTTACTTTGTTTACGATTGTCTCAGTACGAAAAGGCACATTACACTATTGATACAAACTATAAAACACCTGAAACGGTTGCTAATGAAATAATAAGAAAGTTAGGTCTAGATGCAAACCATTGAAGTAAAAATTAATCCGTCAAAAGAGTATTCTTATCCTATTTTGATTGGTGAAAATTTATTTGATAGTCCATATATGTATATTAAACAACATACAAATGCAGAAAAATTTCTTGTTGTAACTAACGAAAAAGTATATGGTTTATATGGAAAATATTTTGAAGCTGATCAAGCTGCTTTTGTCATTCTTCCTGATGGTGAAGAATATAAAACAATGGAAGTTTTATCTTTAATAATTGATAAAGCGATTTCGTTAAATATCGAAAGAAAAGATGCAATAATTGCACTTGGTGGTGGCGTTATTGGTGATATGGCTGGTTTTGCTGCTTCTATATACCAAAGAGGAATTGACTTTGTTCAGGTGCCAACAACATTATTGGCTCAAGTTGATTCATCAGTTGGAGGGAAAGTTGCTGTAAATCATTCATCTGGCAAAAATTTGATTGGTGCATTCTATCAGCCAAAACTAGTTTTGGCTGATACTAATACCTTAAATACGCTTGATGATAGACAGTTTAAAACAGGGCTTGCTGAAGTTTTAAAATATGCTTTTATTGAAAATTCTTGTTCTGCTGCTGAAAAATTTTACTTCCTTGAATTTTTGGAAGAAAATAAGGTGCAAATTTTTGAAAAAAACAGTGATACTCTAAAGAAACTTATTACTATTTGTTGTAAATTAAAAAGCAGTGTCGTTAATCAAGATGAGAAAGAAAAAGGTTTAAGAGCGATACTTAATTTTGGGCATACATATGCTCATGCAATTGAGGCAATTACAAACTATGTTTGTTATACACATGGGGAGGCTGTTTCAATTGGTATCAAACTTATTTTTGATTTGGCTTTAAAGTTAGAGTTAATTCAAAGAGAATATTATGATAGAGCAGTGACGCTTTTATCTGATTATAAGTTGATAACAAAACTGGATTTTGAAGTTGATAAAGAGTCTTTTTACAATGCTATGAAATCTGATAAAAAAGTTTCTTCTGGTTGTATTAATTTTGTTATGCCTGTTGGAGAAAAAGATGTTCGATTAATCAATCAAATTGATAAGAAAATGGTCTTATGTGGTATTTAAATTGTATAGATATAAAAAAAATGATATAATCATACAACGAAAAAGGGGTTTATATGAAAATATTATTATCAAATGACGATGGCGTTATGGCTGAAGGTATTAAGGCCTTAACTATTGAGCTAAGTAAAGAACATGACGTTTATGTTATTGCTCCAGATAGAGAAAGAAGTGCGGCTGGTCATTCTTTGACGTTGCATACCCCCATAAGAGTTGAAGAACTTGAATCCAAATTTGGTGCAAAAAGAATATGGATTACTAGTGGTACGCCTGGTGATTGTGTTAAAATTGGCATTAATGCTATTTTGTCAGATGAAGAAAAACCAGATTTGATTATATCAGGTATCAATCATGGCCCAAATTTGGGTTCTGACATTTTGTATTCTGGAACTGTAAGTTGTGCAATGGAAGGTGCGATGATGGGGTATCCAAGTATTGCTGTTTCGCTTTCTAGTATGTCATCAGAACCTGAGTTATTTAAAAATGTTGCTATTTTTATGGCAAAATTTGTGCATAAAATTAAAGATTTTAATTTCCCTAAGAAAACAATATTAAACGTTAATGTTCCAGGCTTAGCACCAGAGGATTTAACTGGCGTTGCTATAACTAGACTTGGCGGAAAAATGTTTACAGATGAATATGATAAACGTGTTGACCCAAGAGGAAAAGTTTATTATTGGATGGCTGGTGAACTTATTAAACATTGTGAAAATGATGATTCAGATATTAATGCACTAAAGTGGAATAAAGTTTCAGTTACGCCTATAACATTTGAAATGACATTAGATAGTGTTATTCCTGATTTGATAAGAGTTGTTGAAACATCTTCTGTTTCAGATTGGTATAACTAATATTGTCCAATGTTTTTTATGTGTTCGATTGTAGGGTTTTCTAACCCTATGATTGCAATGCCATCTATTCGAAAAGATTTATATTTGTTTTTATAGTTGCTTAAATAGCCAAGAACTGCTGTGTGAATTTTTTTGATTTTTCGTTCATTGATTGCTTCGAAAGGATGCCCATAATTTGTTGATGTCCTTGCTTTTACTTCTATAAAAACTATGGTATCCTTTTCTTTTGCAATAATATCTATTTCTGCATTTTTTGAAAAATGCCAATTTTGTTCAATAATTTTGTAACCTGTTTTTTTTAAATATTCACAAGCAAGTTGTTCTCCTTGCTTGCCTTTTTGTGTATTATTAATCATTGTTTGATTATATCAGAATTTTATGTTAAAAATAACTTGTTATGAAAAATTCGTCGAAAACAATATTGATAACAGGTACTTCATCAGGGATTGGTAGAGAAACAGCCTTAAAACTTGCAAAAGAAGGATATAAGGTTTTTGCTTGCGTCCGAAGAAAAATCGATAAAGATGAACTTGAAAAATTGAATACCAATATAAAAGGTGTTTATCTTGATATTACAAATCCAGCAAGTATAGACAAAGCTTTTTGGTTTGTTTTAAAAAATACTGAAAAGATTGATGTTCTTATTAATAATGCTGGGATTGCAGTCGCTGGACCAATCGAATTTTTGCCTGTAAAAAAAGTAAAAGAACAATTTGATGTAAATGTATTTGGGACATTAAGTGTTACACAAAAATTTTTTCCATTACTTAAGAATGGATTAATTATTAACATAAGTTCACTTGCTTCTTATGGTATTTTCCCTTATATTGCCCCTTATTGTGCATCGAAACGAGCACTTGATATATTGTTTAATAATTTAATGCTAGAAAATAAAGACAATGTAAAAGTTGTTTCCATAAAACCTGCAGTTATAAAAACTCCAATATGGAATAAATCTGTAAAAAAAGCACAAAACAATTTTGAAAATTTAAATGAAATTGCAAAGAGGAAATATGCAAAAGAGCTTTCTTCTCTTTCAAAGAGTGCTGAAAAAAATAATATTCAAGGTCTAGAACCAAGTATTGTTGTCGATACTATTTTAAAAGTGATTAATTCTAAAAATCCAAAACCATCTTATAATGTCGGTTTCTCTTCAATTTGTTCTGATTTTGTTTCAAGGCTTCCACAGTCTTTTGTTAATCAAATAGTAAAATTTAAATTGTCCAAGATAAAATAACCCATATTATTGCCATCATGGGTAATTGTAGTTTTCATACTTGTTTAATTTCATACTTGTATGGCTAGATTAAGAACAATAATGATAATATTAATAACGCTGATTACACTGTTTCTGTTATATGCAAAATTTGCATTTATAAATATAGTTGTAAAATTTGATGAACTTGAACCATTTGAAAAACAAATGAATGTCTATTTTAAAGGGTTTAAAATAGGAAAAACAACGAAAATATATCCTGATGCTGATTATCAAAATACATACTTAAATATGAGATTGTACAGAGGAAAAATAAATCTCCCATCAAATGCTACAGTAAAAATAAGAAAAGTACATTCAGGAACGTACGTAGATGTAATATATCCTGACAATCCTTCATTAACTAAACTAAGAGAAAACGACGAAATAAAGGGGTTTATAACAAAGGATATTAATGAACTTCTTCAAGAAAAATTTAATAATGAAAATATTGATGTTATCGTTGATGATGCTGCTAGTTTGATTGATAACGCAAGCAAAGCTATTGAAAGCCTAAATGGTATTTTTGTTGAAGTTAGAGGTGTAATTACTGATGTTAGACCTGATATTAAAGTTGTTGCATCTAATATTGCTCAAACTTCTATTAATTTAAGAAAAACCTCTTTAATTGTTAAAAATATGGTCGAAGCAGATCCAACAAAACAATCTTTTTTGAATATTATTGATTCAACAAAAAATATTAAAGAAATTACTACAAATATTGAAGATATAACACAACAAATAAACAATGTTACTATTCCTCTAACAAATAATGTTTTGTGCGAAACACAAGGTATAATGTCCAATGTTAATGAAATTTCCACCGGAGTAAAAAATACGTTAAAAAAACATTTTGGATTTGGGCGACTATTTTTTGGCAAACCTGTAAGTAAATAAATCTTTTATTTAAATAAAAATATTGATACAATATAAGAATGGAAAAAGTACTTGTAATTATTCCAAATAATAATAAAGGTAGGTATATTGCAAAAGGTTATTCCGATGCTTTTCGTGCGATGTCTTATTTTGTTATAGAAAAGAAAATATACAATTTAAATGTCGATGAAATAAAAAACATTAATCCAAATATAGTTTTTATCTTTTGGTCTGATATGGATAGAAATGCAGATATTGTTTCTTTTCTCAATGAATGTGAATTAAAGAGCACAATCTACATTAATTTAGCAGAGTCTTTATGTGATATTCCTCATGAAGTTAAAGATGCTGACAATGTACTTTTATTTTCTTCAGATAATAAAAAGAAAAAATTCAGGGTTCTTCCTGCCGTTATGCCTGAATCATATAAAAGGAAATTCAATGGTTATAAACATACAATAACTTTTTGTGGAAATCCTTCGTATACAGAAAGGGAGAAACTTTTATCAAAAATAATTTATAACTTCGGAATAATAAATGTTTTTTGCCGTTCTTATGATTTTTATAAAAGCGTCGATGATATCTATAAAAATAAGTTTTTGTCTGATAAGTATATTGATTTGTACAGAGAATCATATAGAGGATATATTGAAAATCAAAAAGAACTTTCATATATATATTCACATTCAAAAATTAATATTGATTTACCTTCTAAAAGTGAAAAAAGTATTAATTATAGATGTTTAGAAATCCTTGCATCTGGTGGATTTTTACTTGCTCCTCATAATAAAACTCTGGTTAAATATTTAGACGATGGACAAGAAATAGAGACATTTAAATCAAGTGATGATTTAATTGATAAAATCAGGTTTTATATTAAAAATACTAATTTGGCTCTTTTAATCACTGCAAAAGGTAAAAGAAATATTGTAAGTAATCATTCTTTTCATGATAGACTAAAAATAATTTTGAAGGTGCTAAATGACAAAAATATTAGTAATAGATGATGATGAAGCTATAAATGAACTGATATCAGTTAATTTGGAACTAGCAGGATATAAGGTTTTGAAGGCGCTTAACGGGAGTAGAGGTTATGCGCTGGCAAAGCAAGAATTGCCTGATGTTGTTGTTCTCGATGTTATGATGCCTGAAGTTGATGGGTATACTGTTGCAAAAAGGATAAGGGAAAATCTTGAGACTAAAGATATCCCTATCATAATGCTAACAGCGTTGAATATGCTTCAAAATAAAGTTCAAGGATTTAATATCGGTGTTGATGATTATTTAGTTAAGCCATTTGAAATGGAAGAGTTACTTGTCAGAATAAAAGCGCTTTTAAAAAGAACTAATCATATTCCAAAATCTGTAGCACAAAAAGAAGTTTTAACTCAAGGTGATATTACTTTAATTCCTGAGACATATTCAGTAGAAATAAAGGGACAAGTTGCAAAGGTTACTCCTATTGAGTTTGATATAATAAATCTTTTAATGCAAAATTACGGAAATATGGTTTCTAGTGCAAAAATTTTAAATGATGTATGGGGATATGAAGCAGATGATGCGGTTGAGACAATAAGAGTTCATATGCGTCATATAAGAACAAAATTGGATAAAATATCTGATGGTAAAAAATACATAGAAACTATATATGGTGGTGGATATAGACTCTTGCCAGAGGGAGTATTGGATAAGTCTAGTAAATAATTAACAAAATTTAAAAAATGGCTTAAAATTCAAGACTCCGTTATAATTTAGTGGATTGGTAGAATAATAGGAGTATACAATGAATTTTTTTAGAAAATCTGATAACTCACTAACAAAACTCTTAGCGTTTTTTGCTACGTTGTTTTTTGTGAGTGCTCCCGCATTCGCTGGGGAGGCAAATCTAAAAGTTCCTAAATTTGAAGGTGATAACTTTACTCTTTTACTTATCGGTATTGTTGTTTCTTTTTTAGGACTTATATGGGGACTTATTGCTTTTGGTCAAATAAAATCTGTAAAAGCCCACAAATCTATGATTGAAATTGGTAATACGATTTTTGAAACTTGTAAAACATATTTGGTCCAGCAAGGTAAGTTTTTAATATTACTAGAAGTTTTAATTGCCGTTTGTATTGCTTTCTACTTTGGCGTATTAGAACAAAAAAGTTGTTTTGATGTATTAGTTATCTTAGCGGCATCTGTTGTTGGTATTTTGGGTTCATATGCTGTTGCTTGGTTTGGCATTAGAATGAATACGCTTGCGAACTCAAGAACTTCTTTTACAGCACTAAAAAACAGTCCTTTGGCAATACTAAATATTCCATTAAAAGCTGGCATGAGCATTGGTGTTTTACTTGTGAGTGTTGAACTTATAGTTATGCTTTCAATTTTGTTATTTATTCCTGGTCATCTTGCTGGTGCTTGTTTCATTGGATTTGCAATTGGTGAATCTTTAGGAGCATCTGCACTTCGTGTTGCTGGTGGTATTTTTACTAAAATTGCTGATATTGGTTCTGATTTAATGAAAATTCAATTTGGTATAAAAGAAGATGATCCTAGAAACCCTGGTGTTATTGCTGATTGTACAGGAGATAATGCTGGCGACTCTATTGGACCAACTGCAGATGGTTTTGAAACATACGGCGTAACTGGTGTTGCACTTGTAAGTTTTATCTTGCTTGGTGTATTTCCAGATTACCAAATCCAGTTGTTAACTTGGATTTTTGTTATGAGATATCTTATGATAATCACTTCTGTTATTGCTTATGGTTTTAACAGTATTTTAAGTAAATTATTATATTCAAAGAAAGCTGAAATTGATTTTGAAGCACCATTAACAAACTTGGTTTGGTTAACTTCAATTCTTTCAATTTGTATGACATTTGTTGTAAGTAAATTTTTACTTGGTTCAATTCCAAATAATTTATGGTTAACACTATCGATAATTATATCTTGTGGTACTTTAGGTGCTGCGTTAATTCCTGAATTTACAAAAGTATTTACTAGTCCAAAAGCAAAACATACTACAGAAGTTGTTACTGCTTCAAAAGAAGGTGGTGCTTCTTTAACAATATTGTCTGGTATTGTTTCTGGTAATTTTTCTGGTTTTTGGATTGGCTTTGTAATTGTTGCATTAATGGCAGTTTCTTATTTCGCTAGTGGCAATATTTCAACAGAAATTATGGACTATCCTTCTGTATTCGCATTTGGATTAGTTGCTTTTGGTTTCTTAGGAATGGGTCCTGTTACAATTGCTGTTGACAGTTATGGTCCTGTTACTGACAATGCTCAATCTGTTTATGAGTTATCATTAATAGAAGAGATACCAAATGTTTCTGAAGAAATTAAAAATGAGTTTGGTTTTGAGCCTAATTTTGAAAATGCTAAGAAATTCTTAGAACAAAATGATGGTGCTGGAAATACCTTTAAAGCAACATCAAAACCTGTTTTGATTGGTACTGCTGTTGTTGGTGCTACCACAATGATATTTTCGTTAATCCTTGTTATTAAAGAAACAATTATTGGTAAAACTCCAGAAGAAATATTGAACTTATTAAATCCATATACAATTTTGGGGCTATTAATGGGTGGCGCTGTTATTTACTGGTTTAGTGGTGCATCTATGCAAGCAGTTACAACTGGTGCATATAGAGCTGTTAAATACATTGCAAAACACATTAAACTTGGCGAGTGTGATGATAAAAAAGCAAATGTAGATAATTCAAAAGAAGTTGTTAGAATTTGTACGGAATATGCTCAAAAAGGTATGTTGAATATATTCATTGCACTTTTCGCTTTTGCATTGGCTTTTGCTTGCTTGTCTGCTCCTCAAGGTGGAAATTCTGACCCAATTTCATTCTTTGTAAGTTATTTGATTGGTATTGCAATTTTTGGCTTGTTCCAAGCAGTATTTATGGCAAATGCTGGAGGTTGTTGGGATAATGCAAAGAAGATTGTTGAAGTCGATTTAAATGAAAAAGGAACACCTCTACACGATGCAACGGTTGTTGGAGATACAGTTGGTGATCCATTCAAAGATACATCTTCTGTTGCGATGAATCCAATTATTAAATTCACAACGCTTTTTGGATTATTGGCGATGGAAATAGCAATTGCACCTGCATTTGAAAAATATGCCGTTTGTGCGGGCTGGATATTCTTTGTAATTGCTGTTATATTTGTTATCCGTTCTTTCTATGGAATGAGAATTCCTGTTGAAAAATAGATGCAAGATATGTCAAAAAGACGGTACTGATAGTACCGTCTTTTTTTGTAAAAAAAAATTAATAAATTAACTATTGGTGTAAATTTACTATTATGTTTTTTCTTTATGGAAGTACAAAAGCGAATGTGAAAGGAAAAATAAGTATGGATGGTGTGTTACTTTTATCAGCACCTCAATTTCAAAATAGAGGTTGTGTTGCTTTACAAGAACAAAATCAACAGTTAAAAAACAATAATGTTGGTACTATGTATTGTTATGATGGTTGTAAAATAATTGATGATTTGTTCATTGGTTCAAACGAAAATAAAGTAATTCAAACTTTAATTGATGAATATGAAGCAATTAAAAAAGAAGATTTTAAAACATATGAAGAATATGAAGCAGCAAAAAGAGCTGCTTACGACAGATTGAAGGATGCAATGAATACTGTTAATAATAATTCGAATGGCAGGGCAACTACAAATACTAATAATTTTGCTAAGGCAATTGATTCTATTGGTCAATTCTTCAAAAACATTGGTAAAGAAATTTTAGAATTTTTCATGGACAAATTTGTTCCTGCTAAAAAGGCATAAAAGAACCGGTTAAACCGGTTCTTTTTTTAATAAGTATCTGTTTACTATTTCTTCAATTTTTGGCCACATTGCAAGCGACAGCCCCTTTTCTTCGCACAAATTTTTAAAGTGAAGAAATAAGTCTTTATAGTGTGCAGGAAGTGGATTTTTATCTAAATCTTTAAATAATACATATTTATAATCAATCGAAAATTCTACAACAGAAATACCAATAGATGACATAAGTTCTATGAATTTTGTTATTTCTTCAATGTTGTCATTAACATTTTCAACTAAGATGTATTTTACATCAATACGAGTTGGATTTTTGCTTTCAGTATATTTTTTGAGATTGTTAACAAAGTCATTAAATTTATCAACTCTTTTTAATTTGTAATAAGTTTCTCTTGTACCACAGTCTAGAGATGTAACAATAGAAGCCTTATTCATATCCAGTAAATCTTTAATTATCGGCTGATAAATAATGTTGTTTGTCAAAATATGAAATTCATCAATCCCATTTTTTACAAATTCTTGAACAATTGGCTTAAATTCCTTTAATACAGAAATGTCGCCACCTTGTATACAGGCTTTTAAGTTTGACCTGTCTAAAAGTTCCTCTTTGTATAGTTGTTTTAGTACTGGTAGAAAATCATAATATTCAGATTTTGTAGGTTTTGTCGTTATTATGCCTTTTGAATCTACCATTCTTGCACAATATGTACAGCCACAATTGCAAGATGTCCAATGGCTTACGTTTATCCACTTGTATGTTTTTGAAATTTCATCGTAAGCTTTTTTCTCTCTTAAATGAAAACAATTTTTGCAAGGTAAATTATCTATATACCCTGATGCTAAAACATTTAGTGCATGTTCTTTTATTTTGTAAAAATAATCAAAAGAAATTTTTTCATTTCTATATTTTTCATAGTAAACTGGACCAATGATTCCGCAACAACATGACATGATTTTTTCATTTAGGCAGGTCAAAACATTGTTGAGTTCATCACAAAAATACGATTTTTCTTGTAACATACAATCTCACATAAACTATCTACATTAACGATTATACTTGTAATGTAGTTTATAACCAATTTTTAATGTTTTTTAATAATCAGAGATGCTACTGTCTTCGTCTTCTTCTTCGCCATCTTTTGTGTAGTTTGTGTCAAAATCGTCTGGAAGTTGATCGTTATCAGGCCAAATTGTGGTTTCATCTGCGCGCGTTGCGGATAAATTAATGCTTGCAGAAAAATCAGAATCTGACAAATCTGCTTCTTTTACGATGCATCCAGCCATATCCGCATCGGTAAAGTTACAATAACTTACTGTTGCATAACTAAAATCAGTACCATTTAATACACTTTCAGAAAAATCACATTCTACAACTGTTGCTCTTGTGAAGTCAGCAGCATTTAAGTCTGCATTAACAAAGCTTACATTTGAAAGATGAGCATCAATAAATGAAGTACCTGCAAGTTCTGTGTTTGAAAAATCAACATTTTCCAATGAAATATTTGAAAAATCCAACTCTGTTAAATCGATAGTATCATTTAAATTTTTTTTACATTTATTGTATTCTTCTGAATTTTTTATTATAAGTTCTGCAAGTTCTTCTTTTGAATACATATATACTTCTCCTCAATACTTATATTGTTTAAACCATTAACGTTAATGCTATTCCACAAATAAATAATTTTATAACATGTT
>JAFQOI010000053.1 GCA_017403285.1 bacterium | reverse complement strand
TCAGGTGGAAGTAGAAGTGGTGGAGGTGCATCAGCAAATCCTCCAAGACTAGTAAGTCCAAACCAATATTATCAAGAAAAATATAGGGATTTAACCGATAAAGAATTAAATAGAGCTTTGATTAATAGTCGAAATCTAATGAATAAGGAAAATGCAAAAGTTAGATTTGAAGAAGCTCAATTAGAAAAGGTTTTAAATGATTTTAAAAATGTCAGTATGAGTGATGCCGATTACGAAGCAAAGTCTGCTGCACTTGATAAACAAATGGTTAGAGTTAATGATGCTCGTGCAAAAGCAAGTATAAGGGAAACGGCTTATTATTTAGCAATTAATGAGAAAAACAACGTCAGAGCTAAACAAACTGTCGCAGACCTTAACCAAATGACGAATGGGCAACTGAATTCTTATTATAATCGAATGTACGCTTCAGGTGCTAAAGCTAGAACAAAAGCTGAAAGAACTAATAATCCAAAGACTCGAGCAAAATATACAAAACTATACGAAGAACATTATCAAAACTTTTTCAAAGCTAACGCTGAAAAAGAAAAAAGAAGTCTTTGGGGTAGAGATTGGTAATTGTGTCGGAATGATACGAAACTCTGACAAATGACTTCCATTCCTGTGTATTCGAGTGATTAATGGAGTGTACTTAAAAACAAGGAGGTCATTATGACAGTAATTACAGCAGAAGAAGCACTAAAAAGCAGAGAAAAATTTACCAATTACATTGGGAAAAATGCCGAGCCCGTTATTGAGGAAATCTTAAAAGATTATCCACATAGAGTTTTGCATATTGTATTACCACAATTAACACCAAGTTCAGATTTCTTATTAGAAGAGCTTGCGAAGTATTCAAGCATTCAAAAGACATATTTCTTTTGGTTTGTAGCAAATGAAAAGGATTGGATTTTTCAAGCAGTTAGAGCGTTAAATGATGGCTTAAAAGACAATTGTGGAGTGTTTGTTATTAAAGCCTTTTTGAACGGCGATGAAATGGGTTATGAATGCCTTTTGAAACCTCAAATTCAAGAAAAGAAACAAAGAGTTGTAAATACAAATACTCCTGCGAAACAACTTCAGCTTGAATATTGGCAAGCATATTTTGAGAAATGCGATGAGTTACAAAGCGAAATGCAAATAAACCCTGCTCCTCGCCATTATCAATACATTGGGATTGGTAAAAAAGGTGTTCAGATAATGCAAACAGTAAGCACAGTCGATAAATACATCGCAACTGAACTTTCAATAAATAATGATAAGTCAATATTCCATAAACTAGAAGAACACAAAGAGCAAATAGAAAAAGCCCTCGGAACTCTTGAATGGTACATAAAAGACGGAGTTGATTCTTGTAAAATCCGACAAAAAATTTACTTCGATATTTCAATGACTGAAATTAGAGATGCAAAAGTTGAGGAACACATAAAACTTGCTGAAAACTTTAAAAAGGTATTTTCTAAATATTTATAATGTGTCCGAATGATACGAAATCGCTCTGAGTAGTTGAATTAAAGACTATTCGGAGCGATTAATGTGTACACAAACAAAGCAAGAAAGGATAAATATTATGGCAAAAACAAATGTTCAATTAGGATTTTACAAGGATACTGTTTATGATTATCTTTATTTGGTATCAGAAAATACTGATGTAAAATGGATCAAAGACGATCCAAGAGCTAAATTTATATTTGAAGAATGGAAACCTACGTCACGAAAAAATGTGTACGAAGCAACAGGAAAAATAATGCCTGTCGGAATAATAAGACTTGAGAGTTTTGAATATATCGGAAATATTAAGCATTATATAAATGGAAAAAATGGCAAAGACTTACGATTATACCCTAATGTAGCTAAGAAAAGTTTAAAAGAAGCTGCTATTTATTATGAAATTGGACATAATTTAGATGATTTTTTAGATACATTATTAGAACTTGGTTTTTTACCACATCGTGATGATTTTGAAGATACAACTGAAAGCGATGCTTATTGTTGGCTAGAAAACAATCCTACAAAGAAAGATATCGACAAAGTTTTAACTGAATTGGGTTATGAAATATAAGAAGGCAATGCCTTTAGATTAAAGGATAAATAAAAAAAATGAAAGTTAAAGAATTATTAGAATATTTAAATAAATTACCAAAAGAAATATTAGAGAAAGAATTAACATTCTACGATTACAAAAATAATGTTACATATGCCACTCCTGCTATTCCAATGGTAGTGGATGAGTCAGAGGAACGTTATGTCGAGTTGGTTTTTAATTACACAAATGGCTAATATACGATTGAAAAAATAAAGGATAAAATTGAATTATGGAACGTATGATTAAACTTGCATAAATACGGAATAATAAGGTTA
>JAFQOI010000052.1 GCA_017403285.1 bacterium | reverse complement strand
TTGATGAAAGTCACCGCAGCCAATATGGAAGTGCTAATGCTCTTATGCAGAAAGTCTTTCCTAATGCTTGTTATATTGGTTTCACGGGTACTCCTTTGATGAAAAAAGAAAAAAGCACGGCTGTTAAATTTGGCGGTATAATCGGTATTCCATATACAATCAATCAAGCTGTAGAAGATGAAGCCGTATTGCCTTTGTATTACGAAAGCCGACTCGCTGTTCAAAATGTTACACAAAACAGTATTGATAAATATTTTGATATTATATCAAGAGATTTGACAGACAAGCAAAAAGCAGATTTAAAGAAAAAATTCAGCACAAGAAGAATTTTAAATGAAGCTGAACAAAAAATTGCAAACGTAGCTCTTGATATAAGTCAACATTTTGAACATAAATACAAAGGTACAGGTTTTAAAGGGCAATTAACAGCTCCATCAAAAGCGATTGCTTTAAAATATAAAAAGTATTTAGATGAACTTGGTATGGTAACTTCAGAAGTTGTTATTTCTGCTCCTGATACCAGAGAAGGGAATGATGACATTTATGAAGAAACTTCAAGTGAAGTAAATCAGTTCTGGAAGCGAATGATGGATAGATTTGGCAATGAATCTGAATATAATGCTCAAATTATTAATCAATTTAAAAATGCTCCCGAACCGGAGATATTAATTGTTGTTGATAAATTATTAACAGGTTTTGATGCTCCTAGAAATTCAGTTCTTTATATTGCACGTTCATTAAAAGAACATGGGCTTTTGCAGGCTATTGCAAGAGTAAATCGTCTCGAAGAAGGAAAAGATTATGGTGAAATTATAGACTATTATGGACTTTTAACTGAGTTAGATGAAGCTCTTTTGAAATATAGTAACATTGGCGATTTTGATGAAAAAGATATTCAAGATGCCTTAATATCTGCTCAAGAAGAAATTAAAAAATTACCGCAGTTACATTCTGATTTATGGGAAATATTTAACGGAATAAACAAATACGATATTGAAGCATACGAGCAACATTTAAAATATGAAGATGACAGAGATAAGTTCTATGATAAATTAAGTCAATATTCAAAAGTATTGCAACTTGCATTAGGTAATTTTAAATTTCTGGAAGAAACACCCGAAAAGAAAATTGTTACATATAAAAATGACTTAAAATTCTTCTTAAATTTAAGAGTTTCATTAAAATCCAGATACGCGGAATCTATTGATAGAAAAGAATATGAGGCTAAAATTCAAAAACTTATAGATACTTATGTTACTTCTGATGAAATTATACAAGTAACAGAACCTGTTGATATTTTTGACACAGAAAAATTTAAGGCAGAAGTAGAGAAAAAAATTAGTACTCGTTCAAAGGCAGACACTATTGCATATAGAATTTCTCGCACAATATATGAGAAATGGGACGATGATCCGATTTTTTATAAAAAGTTATCAGAACTTTTAAAGGAAGCTATTGCTAAATATTCAAAACAAATAATGGACGAAGCAGACAGGCTTCAAAATGATAATGCTTATTTAAACAGAATTACAGAAATATTATCAATGGCAAGGACGAGAACCGGTGATGATATTCCGATTTCTATTTTGAATAACGAAGTTGCAAAAGCCTTTTATGGTGTTGTTTTTGAAAAAATCAAGAAATACAACGCAACAAAAGATTCTGCCGCAGAACTTGCACTAAAAATAGATAAAATTATTTTGGATAATCAATATGTCGATTGGGTAAAAAATACTGATTTACAAAATAAAATTATCAACGATATTG
>JAFQOI010000051.1 GCA_017403285.1 bacterium | reverse complement strand
TGCTACATACTTAAAAGAATTTAAAGTATTTGCAGTGGGTGAATACATGACAGGGAAAACACCATTGCAAATATTTATTGAAGCTGGAATTGATGTAAACATTTTAGGAAGAGAGCAACCTCAAAGGTGTTTGAGTCGTTGGAATAAAATCCATAGAATATATGGAGTTGAAGGTTTATTGCAAGACAATAGAGGTTGTAGTCATACAGGACGCCCTCGTAAAAATCCATTAACACCCGAAGAACAATTAGAAAAATACAAGCAAGAAAATGAAATTCTTAAACAACAGGTAGAATTTCTAAAAAAGCTCCGAGGCTGGACTTAAAAGATTTAACTCAAAAATTTGAGTTTATTGAATTAATGTCCAGCCACTATACTGTCTCAGCTTTGTGTGAATGTTTGCATATTAATAGAAGTAGTTATTACTATTATCAAAAAGCTAAACCCTTACGGATAGAAAAAGAACTTCCAGATAAATTACTTATTGAAGAAATCTTCAATAAACACAAAAAATTAGCAGGCTATAGAACAATAAGGATGGATTTAGAGAAAATAGGAATAACAATGAATTGTAAAAAAATCAGACGAATAATGAATAAATATGATATCAAAACACAAGTTAGAAAGAAAAATCCATATAAAGAGATTATGAAAAAAACGCAGGAACATACCACTTGTGCAAATATTTTGAATAGACAATTTAAACAAACAGAACCTTTAAAAACACTATGTACTGATATTACCTACTTGTATTATGGGAGATGTGAAAAAGCTTACTTATCAGCAGTTAAAGATATTGCAACAGGAGAACTGCTTGCTCATAACGTCGCAAGACATCTCACAATGCCGATAGTTTTAGATACAATTAAAAAGTTAAAAACGAATGTTAATTTGAATGGTGTATTATTACATTCTGATCAAGGTTCCCATTATACAAATCCAGAATATCAAAAGATATTAAAGGATAATAAAATTATTCAATCAATGTCTAGAAAGGGTAATTGTATTGATAATGCTCCAATGGAAAGCTTCTTTGGACATTTCAAAGATGAGGTTGATTACAAAAATTGTAAAACTTTTGAAGAACTTGTTGAAAAAATTGATGAATACATTTATTATTACAACAATAAAAGGTATCAATGGGGCAAATTAAAAATGGCTCCTGTTGAATACAGGAACCATTTGTTAAATGTTTCATGAACCACCCTTTTTACTTTGTCTAGTTTTTAGGGTTCAGTTCATCCACCCGTTTTTTATGCTTTCAGGTGTAAACAACTTTCCTCCCCAAAATGTGGATAAACAAATCCAAGACAGGCTAGGAGGGGTACAGGCTCCGTTTAGTCTTCCTCCCCAAATGGGGAGGTTAGAAAGTAGGATGGGTTCGATTAATCGAACCCATCAAAATATATCAAGAAAAATCAGCTGGGCATTTCCCTTTTTTTAATAAATCCATTAATGGTTCAAGAAACTTTTCTTCATCTTCACCCTCAGCTTTTAGGGTGTAGTATGA
>JAFQOI010000050.1 GCA_017403285.1 bacterium | reverse complement strand
TACGCATGGGATAATTGGGTTGTACGTCCTGCAGTAGGAACATTATTTGGAGAAGATAAAGTTGATGAGTTACTTGCTGATGAAAAATTCATGAAAAAGTTAAAGACTAACAAACAATTTAAACAATTGATTGAAACAATTGTTGTTAATTATTTTGAACATTCTGATGTAACAAATAGTGACCTGTTCAATGACTTAGCTAATAAATTTGTTGATATTATCAAAAATTGGTATGCTGAAAATGAAATTGAAACTTGTGAAAATTTCGAAGAAGAAGATGATACTATCGGTTTTGAGTCTCAATTAAATAATTCACCATTGAAAACTCCTAAATCATTCAAGAAGTCAGGTCGACTGGTAAAATCTCCTTAAAATAAACTTAATAATTCATCTTTTTATTTTTAAAGTAAATAGCATTATGGCATGGGGCATATGGAAGAAAATTAAAAATGGAATCCAAAAAGGATTCAATTGGGTCAAAAATAAAATAGTTAAACCAGCAATAAATATCGTTAAACCATTAGCTAAAACTGTTTTACCAGCAGTTGGTGGAGTATTGGGAACGAAAGCAGGAAACCCTGCATTAGGAGCTAAAATAGGTCAAATAGCAGGTGATGTAATATCTAATATACCAACTAATGGAATGGACCGACGGTCCTGAGCTCTAAAGCGTTCTTAATTTTAAATATTAATTTATATTTTTATTTTTATTAAAATGATGGAAATCGTTGGTGAGCCGATTAGTTTGAAACGTGAATTTAAGAACATTGATGATTTTAAACTTTATTATGAAACACATAAAGATGAATTTAAAAACAAAAAGACCAATAGACTGAATAAAGAATTTAAGATAGATGGATATAAAATTTCAAATGCTAAATGTGATGTGTCAAATGGAGATATCAAACTAGTTAAAGTTTATGCTAAAAGTAAAAATAAAATTGATGAAAGGATCAATGAACTTGAGAATAAAATAAAAATATTAACTGATTCATTAGCACAAATTATTGATATCGTTAACGCTAACACTATAAATTCTAATTCTTAAATTTTGGAATCCACTTGCGACTAGCAAAAGATACAACATCTTTTATGTTATCTATCGTTTCAGGTGTTAATCCTTTCAATAATTTATTTTTATCTAATATCTCATTTTTGACTGAATTTTTAATAACGTTAGTGACATCATTTTTGGCAACGTTAATGTTTTCCTTAACTTTAGGGTCATTAAATATATCCTTTATTCCTGATATAAAACCCCTTCCAAAACGTTTCAACTTATTGAAAATTCCTATTCCCATTTAAATGAAATAAAAAGTTTGATTCGTTAACTCAAAAACTAATCTATTTTCATACCATGTTTTTATCTTTTTTACCCCCATTAAATAATGCAAAATCGTAACTCAAATGCTAAAGGTGAAAGGAACCACCAAGGAGAAATAGCAGAGTATTTTAGAAAAATGAGATCAACAATTGAAAGAAATGATGGAACTAGAAGTTTTGAATGGGTGACTGATACTTGTCACGATCAGCAAGCACCATTTGATCACAATAAAGAAACTAGAATAGCTTTAACATCAACACAACACGATATTTCTGATTTTTCAAAAGGATTTTTCACATTAAAAGTTACTGCAAAAGATGTTAGAATTTCTGGTTTAAGTTCAAATTTCAATGATGTTTATCATTTAATTAAAGGTATTTTATGTTGGAGAGATTCAAATAGCGCTTTCCGTCAAATTCAATTATGGGTCAATGGACACTCAACAGGTTACAATCAACAAGAGGGAATTAGAGAGGGCTTTGCTTACTCATCAACTAAAGGACAAGAGGAAATGACACAAAGATTTATCCACACTTTATACGAAAAGGCAGTTAGTTATTCTCCACAAATTTGTGGCACTTACTTTAACTTTTCTGATTTCGTCAACAATCAAACACGAGATTTAGAATGGGATGTTAATATTCCATTTGATGATTTATTACTATTACAAGCAATGGATTTATTCCCAAATTTTGCTATTCCAAATGTTGAATTAAGAGTAATTTTGGATCCAGCTGGTTTAGTTTGGTGTCCAGTCAATCCACAATCAGTTTACGATACTAAAACATTCTTAGAAGAGGAAGAAATTCCATTTACCTTACCACATC
>JAFQOI010000049.1 GCA_017403285.1 bacterium | reverse complement strand
TGAAAAAGAGGTTGTTTGTTTTAAAATTTAATTATGAAGTCTATAGATAATATTAAAATTCTCGACAAATATATATTACGACAAATTATCGAAGTGTTTATCCTTGGTATTGTTGTTTTTACTTCAATAATATTTGCATCAGATACTTTTATTTCATTAATAAAACAAATCTCTATGTATGGTATGTCTGTGCAAATTGCATTTATGATAATTTTATTAAATTTGCCTTCTGTTATAGTAATGACAATTCCAATGAGTGTTTTATTTGCTACTGTCATGACAATAAATAAAATGTGTTTGCAGTCTGAAATAACAATATTAAAGGCGTGTTCTATAAGTATAAAAAGAATAACAAAGCCAGTTTTATTATTCGCTATTGCAATGGCATTTTTAACATTTTTTATTAATGAAACAATCGTTCCTATAACAACTGCTCAATCTAAAACACTAGCTTTATATGCAATTGTTCAAAGAAATATTCCTGAAGGGAAACGTAATTTCTCAATGAAAGAGTTAAAAGAAGGTAATTATCTTAAAAGACTTTTTTACGTTGAAAAATGCGAAGATAAACAGTTCGCAAATGTTTCTATTTTAGATATGTCTGATAAAGATAAAATACAGATATTACAAGCACAAACAGGAACTTCTGTTCTTGAAGGTTGGCAGTTTGAGGATGCCTCTGTTTACACTATTTCTCGAACAGAAAAATCGCTTAATACGTCTTGGATAGAAAAAACAATAATTGACTTTGGTAGCGATATTCAAAGGCAACTTGATAAGAAAAATGATGGTTCTGATTTTAACTTTATTCAGTTATTGCCTTATTTAAAAGGTGATAAGAATTTAGATGAAGCAGTTTTAGCAAAATATAAGGTTCGTTTTTGGGAAAAATTAGCACTTCCTATAACTACAGTGGTTTTTGTTCTACTTGGTGTGCCTCTTGCTATTACGCCTCCAAGAGTAAGGCACAATAGAGGTTTTGTTTTCTGTATTGGAATTATATTCTGCTATTACATAATAAGAGCATTTTCTATGTCTTTAGGTTATAACTTGACAATTCCAGCATTTTTAGCAGCTAATTTGCCTAATATTATCCTTGGTATTGTCGGTTATTTGCTCTATAAACATAAGTGTGAAAAGATATAGAACCCAAATGTTACGAAAACTTAACAAAAGTGAAACCAATTTATATATAAAGATTATATAGAGTGAACATATTTGATATTTAAGTAATAAATCAATAATATGTATGTTTTTAAGGTTAAAACCATTAAAAAACGTTGTATTTATTGTGTTTCAAGACACTTTTCTTTGAAAAGATAAATAGTTAAAGGGCTTAGGCAATTTAAGATTTTAAAAAGTTTTTATATAAGTGTGGGTTAGTTAAAAATTTTATTAGAAAAGGGTAGGTTAGTTATGGGTTACGCATTATTTGCATCAAGAAAAATTATGTTAACAGATAGAGTTAACAATTTACAATTGGAATTAACAAAAATTTCAGACAAGAGAAACAAATTATTACAACTTTCATCAGCAGTATCAGATGGAGAAGTAAGCGCATATGATTTAGCACAATGTCAAGATTTTGGCTTAGCAATGTCATATAAGATTGGTATGGATGGACAATTAGCATTATCAAAGACATCACCAAAATATCAATATGGAAGACTATTAGCAGAAAAAGAAGCACACGATAAGTTTGGCGGATCTAAAATATTGAATGCAATTTGTGGTGTTGGAACAGGTGCAGGAATAGGATGTTTAATCCCTGGTTTTGCAGTTCCAGGTGCTATTATTGGTGGGTTACTTGGTGGAATTATTGCTCACAAGTCATCAGCTAAAAACAAAGCAAAAAATGAAGAAATAAAAGAATATCAAGAAGCATATAATGAAGCACAAATAGCGAATATGGTAGCAGATATCCAAGAAGAGATATCAAAAATGGATAACAAACTTGATAAGAAAGAAGCAACATTAGAAACAAGATTAACAGCGGCACAAGCAGAACTAGAAGCAACAGAACAAGCGGAAACAAAAGGCATTCAAAATGCAACACCAAAATACGCTGGTCTAGGCTAAGAAGCAAAGCAAAAAAAGTAAAAACGAATAGAAAACGAAAACAAAAAAACTCAAAACTAACTAATACAACTAACCACAATTATCTAAAGCGGCATAAAAGCCGCTTTTTTATTTTTCGCTAACCGCTCTAGCGCTAAATCCTTTTTCGCTCATTGTCGTTACAAGTGCAATTGCCTTATCTTTGTCAACAAAAGAACCAATTTGAACCACATAGTTCCCATTAATCGATTTTATAAATGGTGTAGTTTCTGGTGCTTCTAATGTTACTTTGTGTTGCATCCTTATTGCATCTTCAATAGATGAATATTGTCCTATGTAAACTTTTGTGATTTTAGGCTTTTGTTGTTCTTGGGTAATATTTGTTGGTTGAGATTGAAAACTTAATCTTGATTCTTGAATACTTTTTATTGCAAAATCAAGTTGTTGTTTTTCTTTTTCTGCTATTAGTTTTTCAGAATTTTCAATTTCTTCTTGTTTTTTCTTATCTTCTTTTTCTTTTTTTGAACGAGAGGTTTTATCTTGTTTTTTATCATCTTTTTGAACTTTTACGGAAACAGTTGGAAGCTCGTCCTCCATTTTTATCCATTTTAAACGTTCATCAACAGTTCTTATTTCTGTATCGGTTTCATTTAATATCAATGTTTCACTGTTCCCAATTGCAACGTCTACATCAGGAGAGTATGATTTTACAAGGTATGAAAGACCCCAGAGTGCAAATAAAAATACAAAAGTGAATAAAAGAATATAACCAATACCACTTTTATTTTTTCTTCTTTTCCTTCTTATAGGGGCTTTTTGCTCCTTTGTCATTCTGTTACTCCTCTTACCTTTGATGCCGCAAGAATAATATCTGCAGTTTCTTCCTTATAAGCGGACATAAGTTCTTTCGCGAAGTCTTCAATGTTTTCTATCTTTGCATCATTTACTAGGTCTGCCGCTTTTATTGGTGCACCATCTGCATCAATATTTAATCCAAAATGTATTAGTGTAGATGTTATTGATTTTGTTGCTATTGATACTGAAAGTTTTTTATCATTTATGTATAAATCATCACCATTTCTTCTTATTTTTACATTTGGTGATTTTTTTTCTATCAATTCTTTAGTCAATGTTACAAGAAGTCTTTGTTTATATACCATTTGTTCAAGCGAAGAATTAAAATTTTCTTCAATAAAACTGAGCATTTTCTTGCTGTATATAGGTTCATTATTTATTACATCTTCAATATCTACCATATGGTCAAGAACAACTTCACATTCTCCAATAAAAGAAACAATTGCATTTCCCATTATGTGATAATTTTTATAAATCCAATGAGGTGCTAATTCTTTTCCTGTATATTTTTTTTCTTCTGCAATAAATAATGTTTCCAAAATACTAACCTTTATTTAAATATATTAGCAATTATATCATGCCTGTTATTTAATTCCAAAGCACGTTTTAATCTCAAGCAAGATTCACATTCTCCGCATTGTTTTGTGCCGTTTAAATAACAACTATAAATGTGCTCAAAAGGAATATTTAATTTTACTCCTTGTTGTACTATTTCAGTTTTATCCAAGTTTATCAATGGTGCAATAACCTGTGGGGTAGTATTCGTTGATGTTTTTAATGAATTATTCATTGCATCAATAAACTCTAAAGAATTGTCTTTAAACGTTTGAGCTTCTTCTTTGTTTGCACCAATTATAATGTGAGAAAAATTTCTGCTTTCAGCATAGCAAGCGGCAATATTAATAAAAAGTGCGTTTCGGTTTGGAACCCAAACGGATTTTGCACTATTTTTAGTTTCTTCTATATTTTTAAGATTTTCTATTTTTAATCGTGGAATATTCTCATCTGTATTTAAAGCAGATGTTGAAATGTTGTTTAGCCAATCAAGAGTGACTATTTCGTGGTCTATAGAATAAAATTTTGCTATTTTTTTTGATGCAGCTAATTCATTTTCAAATGATTTTTGCCCATAATTGAATGTAATAGCAAGAGAAACATCCATTTCTTCTTTTATAGTTGCAATACTGACGACGGAATCCAGACCGCCAGATAAAAGGATTATTGCTCTATTCTTCAATTTCATCATCTTCTTCACATTCTTTTAAATGTTCTTGAAGTTTAAGTGCTTCAATTTTCGCAAAATCTGTAGCAGTCTCGTTATTTAATATTTCAGTAAGTACAGAATCTCCAATCATATTGTATAGTGCTATCACTGCATTTTGAACAACTTCTTGATTTCTATCTTCTAGCATTCCTCTTATTAGGTCTTCTGCTTGTGGGTCTTCAGAATTCATAAGAACTTCTATTGCATTAATCCTAACTTGAGGAGATTCGTTTCTTAATGATTTTATTAAAGCTGAACGAACTTTTTCTGGTTTAAAGTTGAGTTTGTTCAATGCCTCAAGTGCTCTTTCTTTTAAAAAAGTGAATTTGTCTAAAAATCCTTTTTTACTTTCAAGAATTGATACAAGAGAGTCTACTGCTTTTTCGTCGCCAATCATCCCAAGCGCAGATACAGCTGATTCTTTTACATAAACGGATTGTTCAGCATCATCTTCTAAAATGCTCATTAAAGGGAGAACTGCATATTTATCACCAATTTTTCCAAGTGCTTCAGCACAAGATAATTTGATTTTATAATTCTCATCTTTACTGTTTAGACAATAAAGCAATGGATATACGGCTTGCGAATCTTTTGTATTTGCAAGCGCCTTTGTTACATTAATTCTAATTCTTGTTAAATGGTCAGGGTCAGTAATTCTTTGTGCCAATTTACCTTTCATTAAAAGAGAGTCTATAAGAAGAGGTCTACTTGATTTGTCTTTGAATTTATCAATTTTACTTAATAAAAACATCAAAATTTCATATGAATTTGAGACCTCAAAGAAATAATTATAAATTAAGACCAGATGCTCGCTTGGATACTCAGCATTCAACGCTGAAATTAACTCAATCGAGTTTTTCGGATTCTCCGGATTTATTATATTGCATCTTTCAACAAGATGCTCAAATTGTATATTATGACTATCTTCCATATCCCACATGCGTTAGTATACATACTCAGAATATAAAAAAAACAAAATCATATCAAGTTTATAACGTTAAATTGTCTATATTTAGTAATATTTCAAGGTCTTTTTTATTAATTGCTTCTTCGATTTTTTCTTTTATATCAAAATCAAATTTTATATTTTGCAATTTTTCAGGAAGACGAATATCCTCGGTGGTTTTTGTTTTAGTAAAACCTTTGTTTAACTCTAAAAATTCTGTATATAGACTTAGTATATTTTTCCATATTTCAGGAATTTGAAATTTTTGTCCACAATAATATAAGACATCTCTTTCGTAATTTTCTAAATAGTTTTCAAGAAAATTAACTTGAATAAGATAGTCATAATCATTAATTTGTTCTTCTGTTAAAGATGAAAAAACATTGCCGACAATTTGTTTTGGATTGTTTTTGTTTTCGTTAGCGAGGTAATATGCCCATAAAAGGCAACCAAGATAGAAAGATAAATTGTTTTTTATGTACCTATTAATTTTAGATGAGTATAATTTGAATCTTGCGCGTTTTTGATGAATTGTTCTAAAAGACATCATTTGTGAATACAAATTGTTAATAAACTCGTTAAAATCTACAACAAATTCTCCCATTCCAGGATCAAATTTTACTGTATCTGTCATAGTCTTACCTCTATATTTGATGTTTTTAATACTTGTTTTAATTCAGGTACTGGAAGTGTCCCGAAATGGAAAATTGATGCAGCAAGAGCAGCATCAGCGCCAGCAATTTTGAATACATCTAAAAAGTGATTTGCATTAGCACCTGCTCCACCAGAAGCAATTACGGGTATATTTAAGTTCATAGCAGCAAGTTTTGTCATTTCTATATCAAACCCATTTTGTGTGCCATCCGCATCCATAGATGTAAGAAGAACTTCGCCTGCGCCTCTTTTTTCAATATCAATAAGCCAGTCATATAGTTTTATGCCTGTATTCTTTTTGCCTGCATTTATATGTACATAAAAGTCATTGTCTACTCTTTTAGCGTCAACTGCAACAACTATACATTGTGAGCCAAAATATTTTGATGATTCATTGATTAGGTCTGGATTTTTTACCGCTGCTGAATTAATGGCAATTTTATCTGCTCCAGCAGAAAGTAATATTTTCATATCCTCTATTGATTTTATACCGCCACCAACAGTAAAAGGGATAAAAACTTGCTGTGCAACTTTTTCTACCATTTTTACAGTGGTTTGTCTACCTTCGTTAGTTGCAGTGATGTCTAAAAAAACAAGTTCATCTGCACCTTCATCTGAATATTTTTTTGCCAAACTAACAGGATCTCCTGCGTAGCGGAGATTTTCAAAATTTATACCTTTTACAGTTTGTCCGTCTTTTACGTCAAGACATGGAATAATTCTTTTTGCTAACATAATCTAAAATTGATTTAAAAATCTAACATCGTTATTGAAGAAAAGTCTTATATCGTTAATTGCATATTTTAGCATAGCTAATCTTTCAACACCCATGCCAAATGCAAATCCTGAATATACTTCAGGGTCGATATCAACGTTTCTAAGTACATTTGCGTGTACCATGCCTGCGCCTAAAACTTCAAGCCAGCCAGTTCCACTACAAGTTCTACAGCCCTTTCCTCCACACATAATGCATTGAACATCAACTTCTGCACTTGGTTCAGTAAATGGGAAGTAACTTGCTCTGAATCTAGTAGGACGATTAGCTCCAAAATAAATTCTTACAAATTCATTAAGAATTCCTTTTAGGTCTCCAAATGTAATATTTGTATCAACCATAAGTCCTTCTATCTGATGGAAAAGGTTGTTTTTTCTTGCACTTACTGATTCGCATCTGTATACTCTACCTGGAGAAATTACTCTAACAGGTGGTTTTTGATTTAACATTTGTCTGATTTGTGCACCTGATGTTTGGCTTCTTAAAATAACATTTGGCGCTACTTTTGTATAAAAAGTATCTTGCATATCTTTTGCTGGATGATCAGGCGGGAAGTTTAGCATGTCAAAGTTAATATATTCAGTCTCAACTTCTGGACTAAATTCTGATGGCATAACCGAAAAACCCATTCCTTGAAATATTTCTACAATTTCATTAATTGTTTGTGTTAATGGATGTGTTTTTCCTTGTGGTCTGAAATCAGATGGTAATGTTATGTCTATTTTTTCATTTTGTAGTTTTTTATTTAATTCTACTCTATATAATTCTTCATTTTTCTTTGAAATTAATTCATCAAGTTGATTAGATACACTATTCGCTAGTGCTCCTATGATTCTTTTATCCTCATCAGATAGGTCTTTTAAATTCTTCTTAATTGAATTTAGTTCGCCTTTTCTGCTTAAATACTTTAGTTTTACATCTTCAATTTCTTGTATTGACTGAGATTTTGTTATTTCTTCTGATGCATTTTTTAATATAAGTTCTAATTTTTCTTTCATAAAAGCCTCTTAGTGTAAATTCATTACATAAAAATTATAAGACAAAGAAAATAATATGTCATATAATAAACTATATAAAGGAAGGTGTATTAATGTTTTTTAAAAAATTAATTATTTTACTTGCGATTATGTTCTTAGTTTCTAGTTCTGTAATGGCCAAAAATAAGCCAGTTTTAGAAACAGATATGAGAGAGTTGTTTCAAAATAATAATGCAGTAATATATGCAATAAATATTAGAACTTTTAATGCAAATGATGTTAATGGCAATGACATTATTGATATATATGACTCAGAATCTGTTGGTACTTTTATAAATGCTATTGCCAGATTGGATGAGTTAAAAGAGTTAGGGGTTAATACAATCCATTTGCTACCTATAACTCCTGTTGGTAAAATAAAAGCATTAGGGACCGCCGGTTCATTGTATGCACTTTCTGATTTTCACAGTATTAATTTACAGTTAGTTGATGAAAAATGTGATTTATCGCCAAAAGAACAGGCAAAAAAGTTTATAGATGAATGCCATAAAAGAGATATAAGGGTGTTAATAGATCTCCCTAGTTGTGGTTCTTATGATTTGTTTTTAAATAGACCAGAATTATTTGTTCAAGATTCAGATGGGAATGCAATTATTCCTGCGGATTGGTTAGATGTTCGTCTTTTTGCTGTTCCAGATACTGAAAAAGAAATAATTGGTTCTGATATTTATGTTCTTCATAGAATTTTTGTTGATTATATGATTGATATCGGCGCAGATGGTATTAGAGCTGATGTTGCGACAATTAAACCTTATGCTTTTTGGAAAGAATTAATTAAATATGCAAGGAACCAAAAAAAAGGATTTTTATTTTTAGCAGAAGCATCTGAACTTTGGACAGAACCTGCATCTTCAAAAGCATATTTTACTGATTATAAGAAGCTTTTAGAGGCTGGTTTTGATGGATACTATGGTGATTATTTTGATTTGAAAAATTGGACAAAGATGGAAGATTTGTCCAATTCTGTTCATAATAGACACAAAATACTAAAAAAATATTCTGATAAGAAATCAGTTATTGGTAGTTTTGAAACGCATGATGTTGTTAGTCCACTTTTAACAGGAGGAGAGAACTTTTCTAAAATTATAATTTGGTTAAATGCAACTCTTCCGTTAAATCCGTACTATATTGACGGTTTTTTACAGGCTGATGACTATATGTATGAATATTCTAATAAACTTGCTGATGAAACTTATACAGATGATGAATATTATTATGTTCATCAAGGTCAAATTGATATTTTTAACTTCTCTCGTAAACCTGGAAGTGACTCTAACATTTTATTAGATGAACATAAAATGGCTATGGATATTAGGCATGCTTTTAAAGATGTAATAACAAAGGGGCAATTTATTAAATTAAAGACAAACAATGAAAAAGTATTTGCATATCAAAGAGAGTATAATCGCAAATCAGTTGTAGTTATATGCAATAGAAACCTTGTTAGTACTGAAAATGTTAAGGTTAAGATACAAAAAATAAATAAAAAATCAAAAGTTACTTTTGTAAAAAGTGCAAAATTTGGGAGCCTTGAAAAATCCAATTATAATGCCACTTTAAGACCAGGAGAAATAGTAATATTGACTGTAGAATAGTAAGAATATAGGATTTTTTTTATAATATTTCTTAAAACTATTGCCAAAACTTGAAATATAAGTATAATAGTTCTTGTAATACAAGAGGAGGTTCTTATGAACAAAGAAGAATTAGTAAAAGAAGTTGCAAAAAAAGCAAAAGTTTCACAAAAAGCAGCAGCAGACGTTTTAAGTGCTACAATTGACACAGTACAAAAAACAGTTGCTAAAGGTAAAAAAGTTACTTTAGTTGGCTTTGGTACTTTTGAAGCTCGTAAAAGAAAAGCAAGAACAGGTCGTAACCCACAAACTGGCGCTGCAATTAAAATTGCTGCAAAAACAGTTCCTGCATTCTCTGCTGGTAAAAAATTCAAAGATGCTGTTAAATAGTTGAATCTTATTTAATATAGAAGAGCCGCTTAAGAGATTAAGCGGTTCTTTTTATTATTTTCTTATAGATGTTTGTATTTCATCTAATATCATATTGAAAATATCATATAAATATTATCTAATTTAATTCGTGATTACATACAGGACATACAGTCGCCGTAACTTTTACTTTTGAACTGCAATATGGACATACCTTGTATACTTCTCCCATTTCAGGGTCGTAATTTGCATCTTTTTCTGCTTTTTTGCTTGAAATGTTGTAATAAATCAGATTTGCGTAGAATAATACTATTAAAATGACAATTATTCCAACAATAAGCCACCATAACTCTTTTATTAAATATCCAATAACAAGAAGTATAAAAATAGAAACTAAGCAACCTGAAAAATCAATTCTATACATTTGTAACCGCCTTCGGTCTCGTTATTGATGGTTGTTGAATGTATAATGGTTTTACTTTTGCCCAATTGTAGTCATTATTTTTTTTAATCAATTCTTTATAGCATATTTCAGACAGATATAGTCCAAAATCTTTGTCGTTTTCTTCATATTGAATGCTGTCAAATCCTAATTCTATAAGAAATTCTCCGATAGATTTATCTGAAATGATTTGGGTTTGTTCTTTTATGTAATCTGTTATTTTTTCTTTATCTTCTAGCATTGGCTCCATTAGTGCGTTGCCATTACAATTGTACAAAGATAAGTATACTTTATTTTTTCTTGCATCAGTAAGAACAAGAGTATTTGTTGCTTGTTTATTGATTTTTGCAAGAATTTGAGAAGATGGTACGCCTATTAATTTAATGTTTGTTTGTTGCGCAAGTACTCTTGCAATTGTAATTCCAGCCCTTATTCCTGTAAAACTTCCCGGTCCAATATTGACTCCGATAGCATCTAAGTCTTTTATTAAAATATTATGTTCTTTAAGTGTATTTATTATTTCTGGTATTAAATATGCGCTATGATAGTTTTCATCATTGCTTTCAATCGATTTTGAGGTAAGAATTGTTTCATCTTCCCTTAATACAATATATGTTTTGTTAAAACAAGTATCAAAAACTAGTAATTTCATTAATTTAGTCCATTGATGATTTCTTCATTGATTTTTCCGGTTGCAGTGAAACAAAATTCCCTTTCATTTTCACTAACATATTTTATATTAACATCAATTTTTTCAAAAGGAAGTGCATTTTCTGAAAATTCAGCCCATTCAACAAAAGTTAGTATTTTTCCATAAGAATATTCTTCTAATTCATTAATTATTGTTGTAATTCCTTCTCTCTCAAGTCTATATAAATCAAAATGATAAATTGGAAGTTCGCCTGATTTATATTCGTTTAATATAACAAAACTAGGACTTGTAACCTTTTCTTTTACACCGAGAGAGCCACATACGAACTTTGTAAATGCCGTTTTTCCTGCTCCAACATCTCCAAATAAACAAACAAATGCTCCAGTCTCTTTTACAAGTCCTGCAAACTTTTTTGCCAGATTTTCTGTATCTTGCAAATTATTACAAGTAATAGTTACGGACATTAGAATACGTCTCCGACACCAAACGAGAATGCACCTTTTCTGTTGCCAGCGCCAACATTTGTTAGAGGATAGCCGTAGTCGATAGATAATGGTCCTACACCAGGGATGAACAATTTAACGCCGACACCTGCTGAAATACCGTATTCTGGTCTATTATATATTTTGTTTGTAATTGTTCCATTAAATAATTGACCCGCATCTAAGAACATTGAAAACTTAATGTTATCTAAGAATGCTGCTTTTTCTATTCTATCTAAGAAAAAGAATGGAGTTGTAATTTCAGCAGATGCCATCATAAATCCTTCGCCAGTACCAATAGAACTCATTCTATATCCTCTTACTGTATAAGGACCACCTAACCTAAATGCCATAACCTCTGGCATATCGCCGTGGATTTTTCCGCCTGCTCTAGCTAATAATGAGAACGATGATTTTTTCATTACAGGGAAATATTTCTTGATACCAGCAGTTAAAGTACCATGAGAATAGTCAAAGTCAGAGAAATTGATATTTTCACTAAATCTTAACGTTGCTAACACACCACTTCTAGGATTGAGAGTGTTGTTTCTTGTATCATAGATTAAACTTGGACCAAGAGTGAAGTATGTTCCACCTTGAAGTTGTTTGGAACGTTCGGAAATTGGGATGTTATGAGCAGAATACAGGCTTGCAATTTTGTTGTAATCGCCTTCTTTAACCTTTATGTATTCGCCACCAAATTTCATTGATCCAATTAGATTTTTATATGTTTTAAATGGACGAGAAACTATAATCTCTGCACCATATCTTCTTTCAATTGCAAGAGGTACTTGATAACTACCAAAGTCACGTCCAAAAGCCTTTACAAGTAGAGAATTGTCTGTTCCACGTAATCTTGGCTCAAAGAAACTAATTTCTGCTTGTAAATTAGCATGGTCAAGAGTTGAACTGTCTGACATAATTACACCAGTACCAGCCATAAAGTTAATGCCAACTCTTTGCCCATTTCCTAGGAAGTTATTTTCAACAAAGCCAGCTTGCCCAAACAAACCAGTTGCTGTATCAAGACCACCACCAAGTGAAATTGTTCCAGTTCTCTGTTCTTCCAATACGATTGTCACATCATATTTTGATGGGTCTTCATCACTTCTTTCAATTGTACGATTAACATCTTTAAAAGCTTGAGTTGCGTATAATCGCATTAAGTCTTCTTTTATTGTATTTTCATTGTATACCGTTCCAGGAACTGATAATATGTTTCTTTCGATAACGAAGTCTTTTGTTTTCTTGTTCCCTTCAAAGGCTATTGAATTGATTACACCTTCATCGATTTCAATATTTACACAACCATCAGGGTCATCTTGTACGTTTGCAATATTTGCTAGAACATATCCTTTTGATGCGTACAAGTCAGTAACTTCACTAACTGCTTCTGCTAGTGTTCTTAAATTTTGTGGTTGACCTTCAATGCTACTTAAAATATCAAGAATTTCACCAGTTGATACAACGGTGTTTCCTGATATAGCAAATCCAGTAATTGGAATGTTTTCTTCTAAATAAATTCTTAATGTAACGGAGTCTGGCGCTGTTGGAATTGGGATAGCTTTCATTTTCTCTGAAAAATATCCAGTTTTGTAAATTGCTTTAAGGTTTTGTTGAACTTTATCTTTGTTATATGCATCACCAACTTGCATGTTCATGACTTTTATTATGTCATTTTCATTGATTAAGTGATTTCCAAGAAATTCTATTTTTGTTATCTTTGATTCATCTGAAATATCTGTTATGACTGCTTCTTCAGTGGCACATGAAACATTCGCAGATAACATTATCACTGCGATAATTGATAGAAAATACTCATATAAACGTTTATATCTACTAATCATTTCCACTGCCAAGACTATCTTAGTGGAATTATAGCATATCTATAAAAAATTTACATTAATGTAATCATAGTATTTTTTATTCTATTTTTACATCTTGTTTTAAAAATGCTTCAATAAAACCATCAATATTTCCATCCATTACAGAATCAACATTTCCAACTTCAAAATTTGTTCTGTGATCTTTCACCATTTTGTATGGATGGAATACATAAGAACGTATTTGTGAACCAAAGTTTATATCTACATTTTGTCCTTTTAATTTCATTAATTTTGCTTCGTGTTCTGCTTGTTTTATTGCTAAAAGTTTTGATGCAAGGATTTGCATTGCAGTTTCTTTGTTTTGAAGTTGAGAGCGTTGTTGTTGGCATCTAACAACAATCCCTGTTGGTTTATGAAGAATTCTTACTGCGGTTTCAACTTTGTTGACATTCTGTCCACCAGCACCACCTGAACGCATTGTATCAACAACTATGTCTTCTTGAGGAATTACAATTTTCTTTGAAAAATCTTCTATTACAGGGCTGACTTCTAAACTTGCAAAACTTGTTTGTCTTTTTCCATTGGCATTGAAAGGGGATATTCTAACAAGTCTATGCACGCCTTTTTCTGCTTTTGCTAATCCGTAAGCATACTTTCCAGAAACTTTTATTGTAGCAGACTTTATTCCTGCTTCTTCCCCATCAGAGCGTTCTATTAAATCAACTTTCCAATGTTTTGATTCTGCCCAGCGATTGTACATCCTGAATAGCATTTGAGCCCAATCTTGCGCATCAGTGCCACCCGCACCTGCATTTACGGTTATAATTGCATCAGATTTATCATATTCTCCACTTAATGTTGATTCTATTTCCCAAGTTTCTAGTTCTGATTTTAATTGCTTTATTGTTATTTCCACTTCTTGAATTGTTGTATCATCTTTTGTTTCTTCATACAATTCAAATAATGTTTCAATATCACTTACAAGATTTTTCCAGTGAGAAACTTTGGCTAAATTATCTTTATCTTCCTTTATTTCTTGTGAAATTTTTGATGATATTTCTGGATTTGACCAAACAACTGGTTCTTGAAGTTTTGCTTCGTTTTCTTTTATTGACTTGTTCAAAGATTCGACATTAAAAACTTTCAATGCTTTTTTAAACATTGTTTTTACTGGATTATATACTTGCTTTATTTCTTCATATAGCAATTTAAATTAGGCTTTCTTTTTATCTGTAGCGAATTCCGAGTCCAGTCTTAAAAATACTGGTTTTATTTTGTCTTTTTCTGTTATTTTCCCTTGTTTCAACTTTCCCCAAACAAGGTTATCATATTTAAAATCAATTTTTTCATCTAATTGAGTTAATATATCAGTTGCTATATTAGGACAGTATGGATGTATCAATATTGCAATATATCTCATTGCTTCTAAAACATTATACAGTACTTGTCCACATTCAATCATTTTTTCTTCTTTTGCAAGTGACCATGGCGCTGTTTCCGTTACATATTTGTTAACTGCATCTGCAAAAGAAACTATTGTGTTTGATGCTTCCGCAATTTCGTAATGATTAAAATGTTCTATTACTTGTTTCTTTGTATTTTCTGCTAAAATGGCAATTTTGGAATTGTTGTTTGACACAAATTCAGGCTTTATTTCTCCCTCGAAATATTTGACAAGCATATTAAGTGTTCTATTTAATAAATTACCAATGTTGTTAGCCAAATCAGCATTTACTTTTTCTTTGAAGTCTTCATCAGAGTAGTTCCCATCTTTTCCAGAAAGTGCTGCTGATGCCATATAATATCTAAACGCATCTGGTTTTTCGAGATTAAATGCTTCTAAAACTGTGTGTGGCGCAATTACATTTCCTAAAGATTTGCTCATTTTTGATTGGTCAATTGTTATCCAACCATGCGCAAAAATTGTGTTTGCTAATGGTAAGCCTAGCGACATAAGAATTGCACTCCAATAAATTGAGTGAAATTTTATAATGTCTTTTCCGATAACATGGACATTAGCAGGCCATAATTTGTTAAATTTTTCAGATGGATTTTCAATATCATAACCTATTGCTGTTATATAGTTTGAAAGAGCATCAATCCAAACATATATTGTTTGAGTGTCATCACCATCAACTCCAATTCCCCATTGTACAGAAGCCTTTGTCCTTGAAACGGAGATGTCTTCAATATTTTCTAGTTGGTTTAATATTTCATTTACTCTTATTGACGGTTGTATAAATTCTGGGTGTGTTTTTATGTGATTTGCTATTTTTTCTTTGTATTTAGAAAGTCTAAAGAAGTAGTTTTCTTCTGTTACTTCTTCTGGTTTTTTCATATGTACAGGGCAAAGACCATCTTCAGTTAAATCTTTTGGATTTAAAAATGTTTCACAGCCTGCACAATATAAACCTTTGTATGAGTGTTTATAAATATCTCCATTTTCATATATTTTCTTAAAAATTTGCTTAACAACTCTTTTGTGTTGTTCATCAGTCGTTCTTATTATTTGATCATAACTTATTTCAAGTTCTTTCCACGCTTCTTCAAATTTTGAGAAATTCTCATCACAAAGTTCTTTTGGTGTTATGCCCTTTTCTCCTGCTGTTTTTTGTATTTTAATGCCGTGCTCATCTGTTCCTGTGAGCATATAAGCATTGTCTGTTAATTGTCTTTTGTGTCTTATGATTACATCAGATAATATTTTTTCGTATGCGTGTCCAATATGTGGAGCACCATTAACATAATCAATTGCTGTTGTTAAGTAAAATTTTTCTTGCATAATATTACACCTTTGAACAAATATGATAAGATTAATTTATCACAAATGTATTTTATAAAAAAGGGTTCAGAAAAAATGGCTGAGCGTTTAAATGGAAGAAAAAATAATGAATTAAGAGATATAAAAATAACAAAAGATTATACAAAGCATGCTTTAGGCTCTGTTTTAGTCGAATTTGGTGATACAAAAGTAATCGTTACTGCATCTGTTGAAGAATGTAAACCACGTTGGATGGAAAAAACTGATACAAGAGGTTGGATTACTGCTGAATATTCTTTACTTCCTTCTGCAACTCATACTAGATGTCAGAGAGAACGTTCAAAAATTTCAGGTAGAACTCAAGAAATTCAACGGTTAATAGGTCGAAGTCTTCGTTCTTGTGTAGATTTAGAAAAAATTGGCGATAGAACAATTACTATTGATGCTGATGTTATTCAGGCGGATGGAGGAACTAGGTGTGCATCAATTTGTGGCGGTTTTATTGCAATGAATATCGCTTTTCAAAAACTTATTGAACAAGGATTGTTGGTGGAAAATCCTGTTATAGAACCAATTGCTGCTGTTTCCGTTGGTTTGATTGATGGTGAAGTTAAATTAGATTTGGACTATAGTGAAGATTCTCATGCTCAAGTTGATAGTAATGTGGTTATGACAAAATCTTCAAAAATCATTGAATTTCAAACGACTGCCGAAGGTGCACCATTTGAAAAAGCACAACTTGATGAAATTTATGCTCTGGCAAATGACGCAATTCTTAAAATTATTTCTTTATACTAGATTAAAACTTTTGAAAATATCGGGTGTTTCTTCAATACTGAATGCATTTTTAGTGTTTAGTACATCCTTTAGTGCTTCTTTTTGTTGGTGATTATATCTATATTGTGTCCACAATCTAGTTATTGCAGATAGAGTAAATCCCATAAATAGTAAACTAAATGCATAAGGAACACCTTGTATGAATGCCTTTTCTTTTGTTAATCTTGCAAGTTCTTTTGCAGGTGTTGTTTGTTTTGCTTTCGCTAATTTCTCAGCAAGGGCAGGAAGTTCTGCTCGAGTTGGTGTTATTAATTTACCCTCTGCTGTTTTCTTTACTAAATCTGGGAATTTATTTCTCTTTTCTAAAATTTTAGTAAATCCTTTTTCAAAAAGCTCACTTCCAAAAATTGTGTAGAACACAACAAGAGGAACTCTTGTCCATACTTCTGCAACATCTAGTTTTCCTCTGTCTTCTGCTGCTTTAGAGTAACCAAATAATCCAAGAATAGCAGTCAGTGCAAGTTGGCCTTTTCCTAGTGCTAGTTTTCCTTTATCGTTTGCAAAATCAAGAGAGAATTTCGAAAGAATATTTTTTAATTTATTATTTTTTATTCCTATTTTTTCAATTCCGGTGGCAATGGCCGTTCCTGGATTTATAATTGTTTTTGAAACTTTTTGTAGTGCATTCGACTTATGCCCAATTGCTGCAAGGGTTGTCCCTGCGGCAACGCCTGCGATTGATAATATAGCCGCTTTTTTTAATTGTTTTTTTGAGTTGTTTTCTACACGTTCTTGTTGTGCTTTATCTTCTTTTTCATTTTGTCCTTTGTCTAGATTTGCAATGTTGTTGAAATTACTCTTATTGAATGTTTTTAGTGTAAAAAGATTTTTGGCAAAACTTAAAGTGTATTCTGCAATTGGAATTGCAGCACAAGCAAGTATTATACCGGCTTTTGTTGATATTGCTCGTTTTTTAACTTCTTCTGTTATTGTTGTATTCTTTGATATTTCTTCTATTGTTTTTGGGATTTGTTCATTTACTGTCTTTTTTATCGTTTCTGGTGCAAAGTTTTTGAAAAGACCATTTCTAAATAATTTCTCACCTAAAATTGGTGATGCAAAATAAAAAATTGCTGATTCTAGAAATTCCAAAAAACTCATTTCTGCAAAATCGGCTTTGCTTCTTGCAAATACCGCTTTTGGCGCCCAATTTGTTACTGTATCTTGTATAAATCTTGTTGATGATAGATTTTCTTGTGATTTTATGAAAAGGTCAGCAACCTTTGCACCAGCAGTGAGAGCATTTCCTTTAAAACTTGGATATTCTTTATTTCTATTCTTACCATTTATTATTTGTTTTTCGCTAAGTGTTATCATATTTCCCTCATTAAATCTAAATCTTTTTTACATTAAAAAAGCCGCCCATCTTAGGCAGCTTCTAAATTATTTTTAACGAGGTTTCACATTCGCAACAAATAATGACTGCCTGACATTGAGCCTTGCATGCACATCATCATATTCATCATTTGTACGTTTGTAAACACTATTTTTTCCCTTTTCTATAAAATTAACTCTGACATATTTATTTGTCAATATCTGTTTTTTTATTACGTTTAAATCTTTCCCAGAATTTTTTCTTTTCTTTTGTTGTAATTTCTATTTCATTTGGAGTTGACTCATCTTTCGTAGTTGTTACAGTCTCTTTTTTTTCTTTTGTTTGTTGTGTAACTTTTTTTGCAATGGTTCTTTTTTTCTTTTTTACTACAGGTTCTTTAGTCTTTAGTTTTTCATTCTTTACTATTACCGGAATAATTTCATCAAGAATTTCTGGTTTTAAACTACTGTCTTTTGAGAAATTTTCGGATTTATAGATGTTTGAAGTTGTAAGTTCTGGAATATCTATTACTATATAACCTTCATCCTGTAATTCTTTTATTAGTTTATATTCTGCATTTGCAATTTTATTTGTTTCTTTGTACTCTTCTAATTTTGATATGGTTTCCCAAGGCGCAGGCATTCTTAATATTATAAACTTCTTAAGATTTGGATATTTTTTTTGTGCTAGTTCTTTAGATTCTTTAAAAAGTTTTGCAATTAAATCAAAATTCTTTTCTTGAATAGATTCATATTTTGATGTTGCTTTTCTCCAGCCAATAAATCTTTCAAAGTTTCTTAGCGCATAAGACCTATATGCTCCCATAATAATAGGTTTATCTTCTATCAGAGTTCCATCATCAAGCTTGTATTTTAAATTTAGAAATGAATGATGTGGGTAAAAAGAAAAAGAAGTAAGTCTATTTTTCATGTCGCTATGGTAGAAAAATATTATTGTTTCTGGATTTATTTTATCTAATTCTTTTTCGTTTTTTAGCAAGAAATACATATGAGGAATACCCCAACCACATTCTCCCATATTGTATACAGGACGCTTTGTTTCTTTTGCAAGTTTGTGAGCAAAAGTGTTGTTGCTGTTATCAAAACTATTAACAAAAACGTCACCGAAAACCATAATCGTTGATGTTTTATATTGATTTCCGGCAACGTTTTTTATAATTCTATCCTTATCAAGATTTTCAAAATATTCTTTTGAAAATGTGATTATTTCTGTTGGATAAGGCGGCTTAGTCGCTCCATTGGCAAATCTATAGCCTTGTTTTACAAGTCTATTAGATTGCCATAAATATGAAGCCACTTCTAAAATTAATCCTAGACACAATACAACAGCAATTGCTATTAATATTTTTTTCCAGTTATTCATCCAGTCTCCTGTTTATTTAAGATCCTTGTATGAATTTGTGAATTTATCTGTGTAAGTTGTATGAAGAAGTTTATGAGCAGTATGGCTGCCAGGTTTTCCTTCTAAACATTCAGCATATAACTTTTTAATATCAGGATTTTGGTGAGATTTTCTCAGTTCTAGATTTTCATCTTCCTTGTAAAGACCTTCTGCTCTTTTTTCTTTTATAGAAGAATCTGAGCAACTTATTGGTTGTCCGCCACCGTTAACACATCCGCCAGGGCAAGCCATTACTTCTAAAATTTGGAAATCAGAAGTACCTGATTTAATCTCTTTTAATGACTTTTCTGCTTCTTTTAATGTTGAAACAACGCGAACTTTTACTTTTGTTCCTTTTATATCTACAACTGTATCTTTTGTTCTGGAGTCAGCATCAACACCACGCATTGTTTTAATGTCTACATTAGAAAGTTCTTCGCCAGTTACCATATTGTATGCGGTTCTCACTGCTGCTTCAGCAACACCACCTGATGCTCCAAATATTGTCGCAGCACCTGAATATTGTCCAAATGGAGAGTTTGCTTTCTCTTCTTTTAATGCTTTGAAGTTAATACCAGCCATTTTAATCATTCTTGCGAATTCTTTTGTTGTTAATACAAAATCTGTTTCGCCTAATAATTGTTCTCTAACTGCTTCATACTTTTTCGCAGTACAAGGCATAACAGAAACAACAACTATATCTTCTTTCTTGTATCCTTCATAGTATTTTGGTAAGAATTCTTTTACAACTGGAGATAACATTCCTTGAGGTGATTTGCAACTTGATAAGTGTTTTAGCATATCAGGATGTTGAGTTTCTAAATATCTTACCCAAGCAGGACAGCAAGATGTAAACAATGGTAGTACTCCACCTTTTGATAATCTTTCTATGAATTCATTTGCTTCTTCCATAATTGTTAAATCAGCGGAGAAGTTTGTATCAAACACAAGGTCAAAGCCGATTCTTCTTGCTGCCGCATAAATTTTTCCTATAGAGTTTTCACCGGCATCAATGTTAAATTCTTCGCCTAATGCAACACGTACAGCAGGTGCAATTTGTATAACAACTTTTTTAGTGTTGTCATTTATTTTGTCCCAAACTTCATCTATTGCAGATTTTATTGTTAATGCACCTGTTGGGCATACAGTTTGACATTGACCGCAGAATACGCAATCAACTTGACTTAAATGTTTTCCGTTCATAGGTTCAACTCTGGTGTTAGAACCTCTGTTTACAAAACCTAGAACACTGTGTCCTTGAAACTCGCTACAAGCTCTAACACAAGCACCACAGAGAATACATTTGTTTGGATCTCTAACTATTGATGGATTGTAATTGTCTATTGGGAAAAATTCTTCTTTCTTCTTTTCTGGATAACGAATTTTTCTTACTCCATATTCTTCTGAATATTTTTGAAGTTCACAAGAACCAGATTTTTCACAAGTTAAACATTCTTTATCGTGGTTTGCTAAAAGAAGTTCTAAAACTGTTTTTCTAATTCTTCTTGTTTTTTCTGTATTCAAATGAATTTTTAATCCGTTTTCTGGTGGCATTGTACATGAAGATTGAATTCCTCGTCCTTCAACTTCTACTACGCACATTCTGCAAGCACCAAATTGTGTTAAATCTGGACGATAACATAAAGTTGGAACGCTCATACCTGCTTTTTTTATAACTTCAAGTAGATTTGGTTCATTTGTAAATTCAACTTCCAGACCGTCTATAAAAAGTGTTTTCTTATCTGTCATTTTATTATTCCTTATCGATTATTAAACTATTCCAATACGATTGCTTTGAATGGACAACCTTTTACACAAGCCTCACATTTTATACATTTTTCTTGAATAATTTTGTGTGGTTGTTTAACAGTTCCTTCAATAGCTTCTACTGGACAATTTCTTAAACATTTTGTGCAACCTTTACAAAGTTCTGGAATGATTTTTACAGTTTTCATTGCAGTACAAACACCAGCAGGACATTTTTTATCTCTTATGTGTGAGATATATTCATCTTTGAAATACTTCAAAGTAGAAAGTACTGGGTTTGGTGCTGTTTTGCCAAGACCGCACAAAGAGCCATCTTTTACTGTATGAGCAAGTTCTTCAAGAATTTCTAAGTCTTCCATTTCACCGTTGCCTGCTACAATTTTTTCCAAAATTTTGAGCATATTTTTTGTACCTTCACGGCAAGGAACACATTTTCCACAAGATTCATTTTGTGTGAAGTTCATGAAAAATCTTGCAACTTCAACTATACAGGTGTCTTCAGCCATAACAACTAATCCACCAGAGCCAACCATTGCACCAGCTTTTATCAAGTTGTCATAATCCATAGGAATATCAAGATATTCTTCAGTTAAACATCCGCCTGATGGACCACCAATTTGAACTGCTTTGAACTTTTTGCCACCTCTGATACCACCACCGATGTCAAAAATAATTTCTCTTAATGTTGTACCCATTGGAACTTCAATAAGACCAGTGTTGTTAACTTCGCCAGTTAGTGCAAATGTTTTAGTACCTTTTGATGTTTCTGTTCCCATTGAACTGAACCATTCAGCACCTTTAAGTATTATAACTGGAACGTTTGCTAAAGTTTCTACGTTGTTGATTAATGTTGGTCTGCCAAAAAGACCTTTGTTTGCTGGGAATGGTGGTTTTGGACGAGGCATTCCTCTTTCACCTTCAATTGATGCGATAAGTGCTGTTTCTTCACCGCATACAAATGCTCCAGCACCTTCTTTTATGTGGATTTCTAAATTAAAATTAGAACCCATTATTTTTTCGCCTAAGAAATGGCGTTCTTCAGCATCTTTTATCGCTTTTCTTAAACGTTTAATTGCTAGTGGATATTCGGCACGAACATATATGTATGCTTCATCTGCACCAATAGCAAAAGCAGCAATAGCAATACCTTCTAGTAGTTTATGAGGATCACCTTCCATAACTGATCTGTCCATAAATGCACCTGGGTCACCCTCGTCACCATTACATACAACATAAGATTTTCCACCTCTATTTGCTGCTGTAAATTTCCATTTGCGACCAGTAGGGAAGCCTCCACCACCTCTACCTCTTAGTCCTGATTTTTCTATTTCTGCAATTACTGCATCAGGATTATTTTCTTTTAAAACTTGTGCTAATGCTTCATAACCTCTTGCTGAAATTGCTTCATCCAAACATTCAGCATTGATGTGTCCGCAGTTTCCAAGAGCAGTACGAGTTTGTTTTGCATAAAAGTTTATATTCTCACTTTTTTGTATTTTTTCATTTGTTTTTGGATCAGTATATAAAAGTCTTTCTACTGGTTTTCCATTTTTTATATGACTTTCATATATTTCTTCAACGTCTTCTGCGTGAACTTTAACATATACTGTATGGAAGTCAGGAATTAAAACAAGTACACCTTGTTCACAAAAACCATGACATCCTGTTGGTACTATTGTTACTTTGTCATAGTCCGATAAAACTGAAACATTAGCACCTAGTTCTTTAAATTTTTCTATTACGCTCATTGCTCCATTTGCCATACAGCCAGTACCGCAACAAACTAAAACTCTTAATCCCTGTTTTTTTATTTCTTCAAGAGCTTTTTTTTGCTCTTCTTTAATGTCAATATTTAAAGTAGTTGTTTCCATATTATCTTTCCTCTTTTAATAAGGTGTCAATTACAATCTTTATAGCATCAGATGTCATTTGTGGATATACTTTTTCGTTAATAACAACAACTGGAGCAAGACCACAAGCACCAAGACAACTTACTGTTTCTAATGAGAATAAACCATCTTTTGATGTCATTTTTCCATCAGTTAAATCTAATCTTGATTTTATTGCATTTAAAACAGGCATTGAACCTCTTACGTGGCATGCTGTGCCATCGCAAACTTTGATTTCATACTTTCCTTTTGGTTCTAATGAAAATTGTGCATAAAATGTTGCAACACCAAAAACTGTTGCTGGAGACAAATCTTCTATTTTTGTTCCAATGTATGTCATTGCTTCTTCAGGTAAGTATCTGTAAATTTCCTGAATCTTTTGTAAAATCGCAATCAGATTAGATTTTTTACTACCACATTCTTCTAAAATTTCATCTAATCTAGATGTATCGATTTTCTGAGGATTTTCTACGCTCATTCTCGACTCCTATTCGTTTCCTAGATATATTTTCCTTCCATAAAATTATAACATAAGCAAATTTTTTTGTTCAAAACATAAATTAAATTTAATAAATTTCATTTTTTTCTTCCCCCTATTTATTGATTTGTTATTACTATATCAATATTTTTTTGCTTAGTATAAAATATACTTATCTTATTGGAGTGTATTTTATGAAAAAATTATCATTTATATTGGCCGTATTATTAGTTTTTTCGTCTAATGTTTATTCTCAAACAGTTTATGACGACAATTATCAGGAAAATCCTAATTATCTCAATGGGAACAAATATCTTCAATCATCACAATATTCTAGTGCTATCAATGAATTTAAAAAAGCAATTAGAACAAATTCTTCGGATGCAGCATCTTTGATTGGTCTTACTAATGCTTATAATATGCGTGCACAATATTACAACAATACCGTAAAAGATACTGCTCGCGCGATTTCTGATATAAAATCATCTTTATTTTTTATAAAATACTATTCTACAGCAGGAGTAAATACTATTTCTGCTCAAAATTTGTCGTCAATAGAAAATAATTTGAAACTTTTAGAAGCTTCACAAGAAAATTCTACAGCAGCATCAAACAGGCTTGAATTTGCTAAAAAAGCAAGAATTAAAGGTGAATTTGCAGCATCTGCTTATGATTATCATCAAATTGCTACAGATGCAAATTATGCATTTGAGTCCAATGTTGCTTTGGGTGATATTTACAAAATCTTTAATAAAGTTGATAAAGCGATAATATATTATAAAAAAGCAATTACCATTAATCCTAATAATAGCGAAGTTCGTTTAAAACTTGCACGTGCTTATGAACAAGTTAGTGATTTCGCATCTTCTTTAAAAGAGTACGATTTGGCGCTTGCTAATTCTTCTGAGAATTTAGAAATTCTAAGCTCATTAGAACGAATTTGGCAAAAAAAAGTTGATGAATTTCCAAGTGATGCAGAAGCACATGCAAACTTAGGTGTTGTTTTACAAAAACAATTGAGATATAACGAAGCTCTTGTTGAATATAAAAAAGCTGAAGAACTTAATCCATCTAATCTAAATACAAAAATAAATATAGGAACTTTGTACCAAGAACAAAAAAAATATGATGCTGCTATAAATATATACAATGATATTCTTTCTGTTCAACCATATAATGCTAAGGTGCTTGTATATAAGGCAGAGTGTTTAAAGGCATTAAAAAAGAATGATGATGCTATAAACTTGTATAAAACTGCTTTGAATATTGAACCAAAAAATACACAAATTAAAGCACAACTTTATGAACTTTTAAAAGCTTCAATGTCTACAGATGATGTTTTAGATTTCTTATATAAGAATGTTCAAAATAGTCCAATGGATGCAAATTCATACTATGAATTTGCTTATGAACTTCATAAAGCAAATAAAATTGATGATGCTATTAATTTTTACTTGGAAACAATAAAACTTGATAACAAGAAAATTGATGCTTATGTCAATTTGTCTCAAGCGTACAGGCAGAAGAAAAATTATAAAGATGCATTCGCAATAATTCAAAAAGCAAAGGCTGTAGCACCTGATAATGAACAAGTAAAAAAGCAATATGATTTGATTTCTAATGAATATTCTTCAAATTTATATTCAATTGCTACAAATGCGTATGAGGGTGGCGAATATCAAAAAGCAATTTCATTCTATAAATCAATAAAACCTGCGACAGAAGATTCTTTAATTGGTATTGCTGCTTCATATCAGGCTCTTTCAAATAGTGAAGAAGCAATAAAATATTATATTCAAGCAATGGAATTGTCTCCTAAAAATGAGCAAATTCCTGTTTATATTGCATCTTTGTATGTTAACAATAATGATAATATCAGTGCTAAAAAATATATCGATATTGCTTTGAATATTAATCCGGCAAACAAAAACGCTATTGAATTAAATCAGTATTTATCTGCTAAAAATTCTGAAGAACTTATTGCGCAAGCAATGACTTTGTATAATGAGCAAAAATATGATGATGCGATTCAAATGTTTGATAAAATTCTTGCAGTGGATTCAACAAATGCAACAGTTTATTATTATCGTGCACTTTCATATGATGGATTAAATAATTATCAAAAAGCAATAGAAGATTATAAGTTGACACTTAAATATGCTCCAGATATGCTGATTGCTTATTATTCTCTTGCTGTTGATTATGACAATTTGAAGAAGTACAAAGAAGCAAAGGATAATTATATTAAATATGTAGATGCTAGTACCGAAGATAATGAATACAGACAATATGCACAGTTGAGAATTGAAGAGATAAAATAATGCAGACATCTGAGCTTCCAAAATTTATAAATATTGGTGATGTTACTATCAATAGTATCGTTTCTTTGGCACCTCTTGCTGGTATTACGGATTATGTTATGCGTAAACTTATAAGAGAGTATTCTCCGACTTGTCTTTTGACAACAGAAATGATAAGTTCAGAAGCGCTTGTTCAAAAGCATGATACATATATAACTCATACTGATAAAAAAGAAGCACCTGCTTCTTTTCAAATTGAAGGGCATAAGCCAGATTTGATGGCAAAATCTGCAAAAATTCTGGAAACAAAAGCAAATATTATTGATATAAATATGGGCTGTCCTATTAACAAGATTGTTAAAGGCAATGATGGATGTTCTTTAATGAAAAATCCACTACTTGCAAGAGATATAGTTGTTGCTGTTAAAGAAGCGGTAAATATTCCTGTTACATGTAAATTTCGTTTAGGATGGGGGCAAGATACAAAAAATTTTGTTGAGTTTGCTCAACTTATGCAAGAAGCAGGTGCTAGTGCTGTTACTGTGCATGGTAGAACTCGTTCTCAAATGTATGCTGGTCAGGCAGATTGGAATGAAATTTCAAAACTTCGTGGAGAAATAGATATTCCTTTTTTCGCTAATGGCGACATTGTAAGTCCAGAAACTGCAAAAGAATGTCTTGATGTATCTAAAGCAGATGGGATTGCTATCGGTCGTGCTGCTATGGGTGATTTATCTTTATTGCATAGGATTGAAGAATATCTCTTCTTTGGTAATTACATTCCTGAACCCAGTTTAAAAGAAAAAATCTTAATGCTAAAAAAGCATCTTGATGCTGAAATTGAGTTTAGAGGAGAAGAAAACGGAATAAAATTTTTTAGAAAATTTTATCCTTGTTACATAAGAGGATTTAGAGGAGGCGCTGACTACAGGCATAGACTTGTAACTGAACTTGATTATAATGTTATTGTTTCAACTTTGGATGAAATATTGTTAAATGCAGACAATGAATAAAAAATATTATGTTTATATTATATTGACAACTACAGGTAAATTGTATTGTGGATATACTGATGATGTCGAAAAACGTTATAATTTACATTGTGTTGGTAAGGGTGCAAAATTCACTAGAGCAAACAAACCTTTAAAATTAGTTTATACTCGTGAATTTGAAACTAAACAAGATGCACAAAAAGAAGAATATAGAATAAAGCACCTTAGTAGATTAGAAAAAGAAAAATTAATTCAAAACAAGGAAGTTTAAAACATACTAAATTCACAACCACAATAACTTTGTCTATAGAAGTTTTCTTCTTTTGCGATTTTAATTGTTTTCAAAAATCCGTCTTCTTTCTTAAAATCAAAATCCAAGAATGTTAATTCATATTTGTTCGCTAATTCTTTTGCTATCTCAAAAATTACTTTTGATTGTTTGTGAGGGCTTACAGTTAGCGTTGTTGTGAAATATTTATACTCTAATTTAAATGCTTTTAATACTGTAAATAATAATCTATATTCAAAGCATCTAGCACATCTTTTTCCTCTTTCTGGCTCTTCTTCTAACCCAGATATGCAGTTGTACCAACCTTCTGAATCTTGTCTATCTATAATTAATTCAACATTCTTCTTTTTTGCGTATTTTATTAGTTCATTTAGTCTTTTATCAAATTCTTCTGGAGGAAAAATGTTGGGATTGAAAAAATATAAAACTGGCTCATATCCGTTTTCTCTCAGTTTTTCAATTGGATAAGCGCTGCAAGTTGCACAGCAGGCATGTAGAAGAACTTTATTCATTGAATGTTTTTTCTTTTCCACCTTGTTCTATTACTAATTGTCTAAAACTTGGATAAGAACTGATTCCAAGAGTTTTTCTCATTCCAACATATATTGTTGGAGTTACGCTTATATCCTTTGAATCTGCTAGTTTTATTGAATCAGTTATTTCCTGTTTTATTTCTTCACTATGTGCATCTTCTTTCAGTTTTTTAATGTCGAAATCAAGTAGTCTTGCGTGTTCAATAATTTCTTTTTCATCTTCTGGATTTTCAGCAAATAATAAATCTGACATTTGCCAATATTTGTTTTGTTTAGCAGCAGCAAGTGCATATTGTGCTTTTAAACAGGAATTTTTGTGTCCTTCAAATTTCATATTGTGGTTGCATGTTTGTTCAAGAGGCAGAATATGTTGTGTTACTTTCACGTTCTCAAATTCACTTATAATTCTATGTAAATATAAATTTGCCATAAAACATCCACCGCAGTTAAAATCAATAAATTCTTCAATGATAACTGTAGCATTTGTTTTTCCCATGGTTTTTCCATCCACAATATCTTTGTATTCGTTCATAAAACGAACCATTTCATTTCTTTTGGCAATTTGAGGAGTAAGGATATTTGTTGTTGTTGTGTATAACAATATAGAACAACCTAATAATACTAGCAAAGTAAACCATAACGCATATCTTTTTACCTTTATTGCTTCTATAAAGTCGCTTATGCTAATTTTTATTTCTTCAACTATGCTTTTTCCCCAATCTTTTGAAACTAGGGCAATTATTAAATCAATGAAATAAGTCAAAAAACAAAATATACATATTGAATTAATTTTTTGAACAGAGATATATCCCAAACCCATAGATATAAAAAATGATAATAATGTAATGCAAAATATATATGATGATGGATTTTTAAAAACACCTAAAAATCCTAAAAATTTTATATTTTTAAGTTTATCAACAAAATTTATAAATAAAACAAACAAATATAGGCAAACACCCCAGAGAGAAAGGGGAACTCCTAGAAATTGTGAATATGCCGTTTTCGCAACACTATCGCAATCCATTGATTCATTTATTGCACATATACTTGGTTGAGCATCAATTGCAAAATTTGCGTTGTAGTATACAATGCATAGTTCTATTGCTAGTGCTAGACCTAATAATGATAGTAATGTTATCGTTATTCTTTTTCCTGTTTTCATTTTTCTTCCTTACTGAAATTGTCTCATTGCGTCTTTTACGGTGTAGTTCTCTCCAACTAATTCTTTTGCCTTTGAAATTACATCCATATATCTTTCTTCATATGTTGGGCGTTGAACTTTGTAGAATAAACCGGTATATGGACCATCAGGTGCAAATGCATATGCCATCGCGTTTACTCGGTCTTCTATATTGTGATTTTCTGGTAATCGTTTAATTAATTCATGCATGTTTTCATAAGATGTCACTTTATTGTATTGCACACAAGGTGAAATAATATGGATAAAAGAGAAGCCTTGATGTTCTAGTCCGCCTTTTATCAATTCTTCAAGTTGTTTTATATCACCGGAATAACCCCTTGCAACGTATGAAGCATTGAAAGATAAAGCCATTAATACAGGGTTTATTCTATCCGCTGTCCAAGCATAAGGATTGCATTTCGTTGTTGTCCCTTTTCTTGATGTTGGAGAACATTGTCCTTTCGTTAGGGCATAAATTTCATTATCCATCATTATGTATGTGATGTTTGGATTTTTTCTTGCGGCGTGAATAAAATGGTTTCCGCCAATACTTAATCCGTCGCCATCACCACCAACTGCAATAACATTAATTTCTGGCTTTGCTTCTTTTAATCCAATTGCAACAGGAAGCGCTCTTCCGTGAATTGTGTGAAATCCATAAGTTGACATAAAGAATGGAAAACGACTAGAACAACCAATTCCAGATATTATTGACGTTTCATGGGTTTGATAGTTTAAAGAAGCCATTGCTTTTTTTAAAGCCATTAAAACAGCGTGATTACCACACCCTGGACACCAAGATGGTTTTACTCTTCCTTTGTAATCTGAAATTTCCATTTTTTTCATATTCTAACCCTTAGAAATGCGTATGCTTGTTTGTTTGTAGTTCAGTTTTTGCTTTTTTTACGGCGGCAACTTTTTCTATTTCTTCTAATATTTCATCTGGAGTAAATGGTGTTCCGTCATATTTTAAAAACTCAAGAACTTCGGTCCCCTTGTTTATATGTGCACATCTTTCAACGATTGTGGATTTGAATTGAGCGTTATAATTTGCTTCCACTACTATCACTATATCTTTATTTGTTATAAAACTTTTTACCCAATCCGTTGGAAGAGGATAAAGTGTTCTAGGATATAATGCTTGAACTTCAATGCCTTTTTCTTTTGCTTTATCTATTGCTTCGAACACTGCTCCAGAAGTTGAACCCCAACTGATAATACCAATTGTAGCATCTTCGCTTCCATATGTTTTTGCTTTTGAGAATCTACCCGCAGCAGTTTCAAGTTTCCTAAATCTTTTTTCGGTCATTTTTCTGTGAATATCTGCTGCTGGTGTTGGTGCATTTGTTTCAGTGTGTTCAAGTCCTGTTATTACATGTTCGCCATATGCATCACCAGGGTTTGTTATTGGTGAAATTCCTGTTGGTGTATCTTCATATCTATTGTATTCAATACCCTCGTTTAATTGTGGTTTTATTCTGTTCTCAATTTTTAAGTTGTCAATGTCAATTAGATCAACACATTCTCTTCTTGGTCCAAGTGATGCATCCGATAAGATGATAACAGGAACTTGATATTGTTCCGCAAAATTAAAAGCATTAACAGTTTGATAAAAACAATCGGCAACATTCATTGGGGCAAGTACGATTTTAGGACAGTCTCCATGTGTTCCGTACATTGCGGCAAATAGATCGCTTTGTTCTGTTTTTGTTGGAACACCTGTACTTGGTCCACAACGTTGAACGTCTGCAATTACAACTGGAAGTTCTGCCATAGATGCTAGTCCTATTGCTTCTTGCATCAATGAAAAACCAGGTCCTGAAGTTGCGGTCATTGCCTTTACTCCAGAATATGTTGCTCCTAGCGCATAATTTATTGCTGCAATTTCGTCTTCACATTGAACCATTTTTCCGCCAAATTTAGGCAGTTCTTTTGCAAGCCATTCCATTATTTCTGTTGCAGGGGTAATTGGGTATCCTGAAAAGAATCTGCAACCTGCAGCAAGTGCACCTAGTCCAATCGCTTCATTACCAGACATTATTAATTTTTTACCAGTTGTTGTTATTTCAACTTTATTATAAAAATCTTTTCTTCTTAATGTTGTCGAAGCATACTCATAGCCTGCTTTTAGTGATTTTTGATTGAGTTCAATGATTTCTTTTTGTTTATTCTTATATCTAAGTTCAATATCCTTTTGTATTTGTTCTTCAAGATGTAAATTTTTTAATAAACCAACAACAATCCCCAATGCAACCATATTTCTTGAGCGTTCGCTCCCCACATCTTTTGCTATAGTTGTTAGTGGTATTGGATAAACTATTATATTTTCATTTGTTTTTTTTAATTCTTTTACAGTATCGCTATCATATAAAAGAATGCCATCTTTTTTTACATTGTCTATTCCTTCATATATTGTATCTTCATCAAGACAAACCAATATATCTGTATTTCCAGTCGCTGTTAAAGTTCTTTCTTCGCTTATTCTAAGAGTGTAATAACACTTCCCATCTCCTCTGATTTCTGATGGAAAGGTTCTATATGTTGTAACGTAGTATCCTTTTCTGGCTGTTGCATAAGATAAAATATCCCCAGAGCTTATAATGCCTTGTCCAGATATTCCAGATATTTTTATTATCAAATCTTTCATTAAAATACTTTCCTCTTTTTTAATTTTATAACTATTTTTAATATTTTTTGTAATATTAATTTTTGTTAATAAAAGAGGTTACAAACAGCAAAAAAAATATTAAGATAACTTATATTAACAGTTAATCCGTATAAAGTAAGGAATTTTTTATGAGAGACTTATATTTAAAAGCAAGAGTGCAAGAAGCAGCGTATAACTTCGGAACTAAACTTACAGAAAGTATACAAAAAAGAAAAGATAATTTTATAATTGATAGAATTTGGACCGCTCATAATAAGATGGATCAGTTTTTACCTGCTGAAAAACAAGCAGAAATCTATAAAAAAGTTGAAGAAAAAGGTTCAAAGTTATGGGCATCTAGCCATAAAATACAAAACTTTATTTTGAAAAATTCTGATAAGATTAAAAAAAGTGCATTTTTAGGTGTTGTTGTAACAGCGGCCGCAGCAGTTGTTGCGCTTGCATCTAAATTTGTTAGTTCTAAAGAATCTCAAGAATAAATTTTAATGGTACAAAAAAGGCGACTTATCAAAAGTCGCCTTTTTTTATAATTCTTTTATTGCTTCGGATAATCTCTTTATTCCCTCTTTTATCGTTTCACAATCTGCGTTTGTATAGTTTAATCTTAAGGTGTTAATATTTTCTGGTTTTACATAGAAAGGATGACCAGGAACAAATGCGACTTTCTTTTCTATTGCTCTATCAAATAGTTGCATAACATCAGCATTCTCTTTTAGTGTTACCCAAGTAAACATCCCACCTTTTGGAATAGTATATTTTATGTCAGATGGGAAGAACTCTCGCATTGCATCTACCATTGCTCCTGCTTGTTCTTTATATAGTTTTTTGATTTTTTCTATATGTAAATCTAAATCATTATTTTCTAAATAATCTGAAATTAAATATTGTGCAAAAATGTTAGAATGTAAATCGGCTGCTTGCTTAGCCGTTTCAATTATTCTAATTATTTCTTTATCTGCAATGAGATAACCTAATCTCATCCCTGGTGTTACTATTTTTGAAAAAGAACCAAGATAAATGTTTTTCTTGCCCTGATTTACCCCTATATATGGTATTCTTTCATCATCACTGAATCTTAATTCTCCATATGGGTCATCTTGTATTAATATCATATCTTCATCTTTTATACATTCAAAAACTTTTTCACGATTTTCTTTTGTATATGTTAAACCTGTTGGATTTTGGAAGTTTGGAATTAGATATGCAATTTTTGGTTTATGTTCTTTTATTGTTTTTTTTAATTCTTCAATATTTAATCCATCATCATCAAGTTTTGTTTGTATAAAATCTGCGCCATATACGCAGAATGCCTGAATTAAACCCAAATATGATGGATTTTCAAGCATAACCTTGTCCCCTTCATCAACAAGAACTTTCCCAATTAAATCAAGTGCTTGTTGTGAACCTGTTGTTATGATTACATTATCGATTGTTATGTCCATATTATGAACTCTTCTGTACTTATCAACAATGAATTGTCTTAGGCTGTCTAAACCAGTGGTTGTTGAATATTGATAGATTTTTGCTCCGAATTTATCAGCAATCCTATTCATAGAAACTTTTAGTTCTTCTTGTGGAAAAGAAATTGGATTTGGAAGTCCACCAGCAAACGATATGATTTCAGGATTTTGTGTCACTTTCAAAATTTCTCTAATAAATGATGATGGTGTCTTTTTTATTCTTTCTGTGTAAAATTTTTCAAACATTTTATTATTCCAATTTCTTTGAGTATTATTATATTTGCTATTATAACAAAAATTACTTAAACAAACTGATTTGTTACGCTATTTTACTTTGAAGATTTAGAAGAAATTTTAAAATTGGAAAATCTTCATTTTTATACAATTCTTTATTAAAAATGAAATCAATATCAATTTTATTTTTTTCTTCAATTAAATTGTATCTTTTGATAAGGTCTTCAACATGCGCCCATATTTGCCAATTAAGATTTAGAAGTGTACTTATTTTTATAAAATATTTTGCAAGATTAATTGTCTTTATCATAGTTTTTTTGTCGTTTGGATTATGTAATACCCAATGTAAATCGGTACTATATATTACTCCTTGTACTCCCATTTTTTTCGCTTTTAATAGGAAACTTTTTATTTCTCTTTTTGTATCGTTAATAGTTGGAATAACAATGTATTTTGCCCTTACCGTATTCGAATTAGAATTTTCTTTTGCTTTTGCATAAAGTTTTAAATGCTGCCAAACATTTTTAAATTGATTTGCTTTTTTTATGTATTCAAAACTTTTTGCATTTCCTGCATCAACAGATGTGATTATTGATACAAATCCTTTTTTTATTCCATTTGTAATCGCATCAGAATAATTTACTGCGTTTGTGTTTATGTTTATGTTCTTTATTTTACTTTCAATTAAAAGCTCAATAAGTTCATTAAAATGCGGATCTAGAGTGGATTCTCCGCCAGCAATATCAATTTTTGTGTTTTCTGTAATAAATCCCTTTTCTATCATGTCTTTCAATACTGGTACGATATTGTATGGTTTTGTATTTTCAATAACATAAGTGTCTTTATGATTAGAACAGTAAATACATTTTAAATTGCATTTGACCCAAATGTTGATAAGAATGTATCTGAATTCTTTTTTTCTCTCTTCCCAATCAAATTCTTTTATCCATAAACATCCGTTGCAAGCCGTTGGACAAGAATTGTTTTTTATAAGTTCAATGTCTGCATCTCTTTTTTCAAAAAATTCATCCCAATTAATAATTTCGCCGGTATAGTTTTCATATAATGTTGGTTGTCCTCCATTTGGGGTCAGCATTGAACAGTACCCAATTTTGTTCAAGTGATTAAAAAACAATTCTCCTTCTATGCTGTGACAACTTTTATATTTTGGCATTATAGATTTCCCTTTTTCATTATTTTACTATGAAACACGATTTTCTGTTAATATTTAAATATGGTTAACAACTTTGAAAAAATAATTCAAGGAATTAAGGATATGAATTTACCACAAACTGAATTTGTTCAGTTTATGGAGGATATTCATGACCCTTTTATTGTTTTGATTAGTTGTATTCTTTCATTAAGAACAAACGATAAAACTACTTATCCCGCAACAATGAGAATGCTGAAACTGGGTAAAACGCCAAAAGAGTTTTTAAATGTAAAATTAGAAGATTTAGAAAATGCAATATATCCAGTTGGATTCTATAAAAATAAGGCGAAGCAAATACTCGATATTGCTTATGAACTTTATTATCAACATAAAAGCGTAGTTCCCAAAGAAATAGAAGAACTTATTAAGTTTAAAGGTGTTGGAAGAAAAACTGCAAACCTAGTTCAATCCAAAGGGTATGGCTTGCCAAGTATTTGCGTTGATGTACATGTTCATAGGATTTCTAATAGATTAGGACTTGTTTCAACGAAAGAACCAGAAGAAACCGAATTTGCTTTAAAATCTAAATTGCCAAAAAAATCTTGGTCTGAGATTAATACACTTTTTGTGACATTAGGTCAAAATGTATGTAAACCTACAAAACCAAACTGCCCAAATTGTTTGTTGCAAAATTATTGCAATTTTTATGAACAAAACAAAAATTAAATTTATATTTTATCCATACAGCAGTTTTTAAATTTTTTACCGCTTCCGCAAGGACATTTGTCATTTCTACCGATATTAGTATAATCTATTTCTTCATCTGTTTTGTTTTCTTCTTTTTTGCTAACGGTAGTCATTATTTGTTCAAAAGCTTTAGATGCGTATAGAACACTTGCAGAGGAAAATATTTTCTTTTCTATAGAATCTGCTTTGTAATGGTTTAGTATTGAATCAAGTGTATAATTTGTTTCTAATATTTTGTTTATTCTTTCTGCAAAATTAGAGTATCTATTCGCAAGTTTTTTAATTATATTTGCAGGTACTTTATCATTTTCTAAGAAATTTTTAATGCAATCTTTATAACCTTGAATTGTTTTGTAGTCTTCGGCTTCAAAAATTTTCCCAAATGTTTGATAGAAAGGAATAACAAAAAGTCCCAATTCATCATCATAAATGATTCCTATGTCATATGTTGATGAGTGAGAAGAAAATCCTTCCAATGATTTTTCCATAAAGGTTGAATAGGAATTTTTAAAATCAGATACTGTAAAATATCTGTTATTGTCAATTTGCTTGATATTTTCTTCAATTTCCTGCTTTTCCGGCATAATCCCTTCATCACAGTATATATTAAATAAGTTTATAATGTTATCCGCATATAAATTTGTTGTTATAACTTCATTTGTTCCAAAACATTCTTTGAATTTTTTCCCAAAATCATTAACTAATTCTTCAATTTGTTTTAATTTTTTAGGATTGTTTTCATAAGCATCTTCTGGTCTTTCAATTATTTTTGCAACAGCATATTTGTACACCTCATCCTTGTTTATGCTTGAAACAACATTTGATATTTCAAGTAAATAATATTCATTTCTATAGGGGAAAATTCTACATACAGCATATTGACTTGGAGTTATTCCTCTATAGTTGTTCATTTTTACTAAAGATAGAACCTTATACATCATTTCATTAATGAGGCTATAAAACTCAAATCCGCTACTTAAAACTCTTCTTATTTCAAATACACTTGAGAAAGATTGTGATAGTCCTTCTAGTATTTCTTGTTCATCAGCAGATATGTTTTCTACGTTTTCACGATAAATTGTTACAACAGACTTTCTTTCTTTAGTTAGTCTTCTTTCTGCAATGTATGGGATTAAAAGTGCCTGCATCCTTCCTGCATCAACGTTTTGTGCGGATAATGCGGATAGATATTCATCAAAATCTGGCCTTACAATCTCATTTGTTAGAACAAAATTCATAACCTTTGTAATTGTATCTGAGATTACTGATAATTTTTCTATTACTGACATTTTTTATCCCCTTTTATTTTCAAAACAGCCGAGTGCCTAGCTGTTATTCCATTTTCTTTTCTATATGAAAAAAATATATCAGACATACAGCATGTGCAATAGTCAGATATATCAATGTTGTGTACATCTTTTTCTAATAGTTGATATTTATTTAACATTTTTAAATCAATATAGTATTTATTACCTTTTTGCGCATATATGTCTTTTTTTGTTTTATCTTTTATTAGTTGTAAAAAGACATCTTCATCCGTTTCAAAACAGCATTTCCCAATTGATGGTCCAATTATTGCTATTATATCTTTTGGATTAATATTTAATTCCTTTTTCATTTTTTCAACAGTTTTTGCTGCAATTTCTTTTGCGCATCCTCGCCAACCTGCATGTATTATACTTCCGGTGTTGTCTTTCTCACTATAAAGTATGATTGGAACGCAATCTGCAAAGTTTAGAATAAGGGTTGAATTTGGAATGTTAGATATTAGGGCATCAGTATTGTCATAAAAATCTTTTTCATCTGAAACTATTTCTATATTTTCTCCATGAACTTGCTTGGCCGTTTTTAAACTTTTTATGTTTAATTTATTTTGCATAAATATTCGATTGTTATTGCATTCTAATTCTATAGAATCAAGAGATCCTTTTGTTAAAGGAAATTCTCTTGTTGTAAAAAAGCAGTCACAATCGTTTAGTAATGACGATTTTAAGATTTTCTTTCCGTAAAAATTGTCAAAATAGAACATTAATTTTCAACCGTATTAAATATTCTATCTCCAGCATCACCAAGCCCTGGTCTGATATAACCTTGTTCATTTAAGCAATTATCTATACTTGCTGTTATTATCTTTACGTTAGGAAATGCATCTTGTACTTTTCTTAGTCCTTCTGGTGCGCTTATCAAGCTTATAAATCTGATATTTTCCTGTGGTACTTTTTTATTTGTGAATAGTTTTATTGAGTCAATTGCGGAATTTCCTGTCGCCAGCATTGGATCAAGGATGAGAATGATTTTATCTTCTGGATGTTCAACTTCAACAGGAATTTTATTGTAATACCAAACTGGAGTCAATGTATCTTCATCTCTATACATACCAATATGTCTAACTGTGGCAAATGGCATAATTTCATTTGCTACATCAGAAAAAATTAATCCTGCCCTTAAAATTGGTGCAATTATTATTTCTTTATTTCTTTTTAATGTTTTTCCTTCACACACTTCAAGTGGTGTTTCTATTTTTATAGCTTCAAGTTCAAGTTCTTCTGTAGCTTTATAAAATAGAAGATAGGTTATTCTTCTAATCGCATTTCTGAATACCTCGGCGCTTGTTTCTTTATTCCTTATTATACTTAGGTTATGACAGCATAAAGGATGGTTTACTACGCATACATTTTTAAAGTCACTCATCTTGAACCTCTGTTGTTTCATTTTCATTAATTTCTATTTGTCTTGAATAATCTTTAGTTGATTCTGTAAGTTTATGAATTATTACAGATTGATCATCATTTGCTTTTGTTGCTAATTTCGTAAATTTTTCAATTAATTTGCTTTGTTTTAATAATTCCTTATTGTCAAGAATATTTGTTGCATTAATAGTTCTTCCTATTGAGCCATAGATGTCTATTAAAACATTTGAGCTTAATTCAGCACCGCTCCAATAATCTTGTATTCTATATGTTTCAACTGGAATTATTGACTCTCTTTCTGCTGTTTCAGATGCAGTTTTTTGTGATAGTTCAAGAGAAGTTGAACCACCTAGTCCGTAAAATTCAATTGTAGCAGAAGCACTATTTGGAATGTTTGTATCTTCTTTTGTGACTAAAAAAGAAACAAAAACTTTGTTGTCAAAAATTTTAACATCTCTGACATAACCAACAGTAACGCCCATTAATCTAACGGGAGAACCTTTAACCAGCCCACCAGCATCGTCAAAAAACAAATAATAACTGTTATGTGAATTATCCTTTAGTGTTGTTTTGTGTAGAAAAAAATAAAAACAACCTATAAGAATCAATAACCATATGATAAGTTCAATGAATATTATACGTTTTTTCTTCATTCTATAATTATAAAACAAATTATTCTTTTTTTGTAGAATGTAACTTCCAGTAACTAATTGCCCCTATAAAGAATAATAAATATGAGGCAATATGGGCAATATGAATTGTTCCATAGAATGTTAGAACACTATCTATTCTTAAGTCTTCAATAAATAAACGTACAAATGAATATGCTAAAAGATATATATAAAATATTTCGCCTACTTTTTTTTCTTCTTCTTTTTTTCTTAATGTTGATAGCATTATCAAAAGTATAATAATATTTGCTAAAGATTCGTACAAAAAAGTTGGATGAAAAAATTGATAGTTTTCAAATCCTATTGGTCTTGATTCCACTGGGATAAATAATTTCCAAGGTAAATCGCAAGGTAGTCCAAAAGCTTCAGAGTTGAAAAAATTCCCCCATCTTCCTATTATTTGACCTGTTATAAGCCCAAATGAAAGTAAATCTGCGTATCTCAAAAAATTTAATTTTTTCTTTTTTGCATATATCAAGAAAGCAATGATTCCGGTGATAATTGCGCCATGTATAGAGATACCACCATGCCAAATACAAGGAATATCTGTTAAATGATATTGAAAATAATTCCAATCCATTACTACGTAATATGTTCTTGCTCCAATAATTCCTGCGATTATAAGTAAAAGGGTAATGTCGAAAATATTTTCCTCGTTTATGTCTTTGTAATATTTTTTCCTAATCGCTAGAATAACTATTAGACCGCATAAAATTGCGAATGCCATAATTATTCCGTACCAACGAACATCTAAAGATAAAATACTAAAAGCAATTTTGTTGGGAGATGTGAACATTTCTTATTCTGTTACAGAGTCTGTCTGTGTTTTTCCTAATTTGAATGTGTGCTCTTTTATAATTTCATTGAGTTCGGCTATTCTATCATTTATTTGTTTTTCATCTGGAGCACTAACTTTTTTTACAATATATTCATTGTATAATTCGATAGCTTCTGAAGCAATATTATTGAAGTCTGTCATTTCTTCTTTTGTAAGTTCTTTCTTCGAGCCATCTTCGTTCAGTTGCTTGTCTAAAATCTTTGTAGCAATTTCGTTTTTTGCAACTGCCATAACGTATATTGCGTCATGGAAATCGGGTTTTAATTCTATAACACGATTGGCTTCTTTTATTGCTCCTTCATAGTTTTCTAAAGAGTTGTATGCAATAGCCAAATTATAATGAGTTTGATAAAATTCTTCGTTTAAATCGAGGCTGGATTTTAATCTGCATATTGCTGTCTCGCTATCACCACTATCCAAGTACTTAACGGCTTTGTTGTTTAGTTCCTCAACCGCAAAGTTATTAATACAGGCTGTGGTCATAACGGCTATGAGTAATAATGCTAGTAGCAATAATGTTTTCTTCATAATCCTCCCCCATCTGAAATAACAATATACATGCAAAGTGAATATTTTGCAATATTTTTAAAATAGTATACAATATTTGGTGTAGATAATGTAAAAGAGATTTCAAATGACAGATTCTGAAAAAATTGTCTCTTTAAAGAGCGCAAGACAAAAAACAAAAGAGCAACCACAAGACGAAAAAACTCAAACAAAGGAGCCTGTGTATTGTAGTTTTTGTGGTCGTCCAAATACGCAAGTTGTCAAAATGGTTCAAGGTCCTGGCGTTAATATCTGTTCTGAATGTACAATGATTGCTGTTCAATATTTGATTCTTGAAGATAAATTGCCATCTACAGAAGCACAAAAAATTTTAGATATTTTTTGGAGCAAAATTAAATAATGGTTGCATTGTCCAAACTTCAAATAAGAGCAAAAGTTCTTTCAGTTGTTTCTCAAATCAAAATGTTACAAGAATATGATGAAGCAAAGTTAAAGGAATTTAGTGCTGAACTTGAGGTTATTGATGAACGACATACCATTTTTGATATTCTTGTCAAAGAATATATTAAAATGAATGAAAACGAATTTGTTTTTACTGGATGTTTGATTAAGGAATTAGTAGATTCTGAATATATCATGAACTCAGTTTTTGATATGTTAAAATCTTCAAATTTTTCTGATGAGTCTAAATATAAATTAGTCCAGTTGTTAAGAATTACAAATTGTGAATTTGATTATAATGTAATTCCAAATTATTTCGAAAATCCAACAGATGTCGTTGATTCTGATACTAAAAAATTGTTAGAAAAAGCAATTTTTAACCCAGAAGCAATGCTTGACTTCCTTGATTTTGTATCTGCTGTTGCGGAAAAAGATAGAAATATTTTGCTTCAGTCCTTAGAGTTTGACTATCAAGGTGATCAACTAGCTAACATTGTTTATCCAATATTGTATTCAAAATTTGATGATGATTTTAAACTTAAAGCAATAGAAATTTTGGTTAATGCAAAATCTTCATTAGCAATTGCGCCACTGAATTATTTAGTGGAAACTGCTGATAATAATGAAGTTGTTAACGCTTCAAAACTTGGATTGAAAAAACTTAGGTTCGCGGGTGCTACAGAAGAAAAAGCACAAGAATATTTTAAAAATATTATAAAAGATACTGTTCCTGCATCTTTTTATACAACTTTGCCAGATGGTAATGGTAATCAAGCATTTATTATATCTAGAATGAATAAAATTACAGAAAAATTTATGCTTTCAGCCGTAGTTACAAATGATTTATATGGAATAGTTGATTGTTTTGGTTTTTATAATATTTCAAAAGATGAACTCGTTAGAGTTATAGAAAAATTTTATAAGTCAGAGGGAAAATATCGCATTCATCCATCATACGCAAAAACTAGAATAAATGATGCCTTTAAAACTACTGTTAAAAATAAAAATGTTCTTCCTTATGAATTTGTTTGCTGGGATGCCTTGATTAAAGATATTGAACCTTTTGATACAAGTATATATTCGGAATTGAAAAATGAAATTGGCGATATTTCAATTGAGAAAGATGATGTTCTTAATTTGTTAACAAAAGATTATTCGTTTAGATGGTACATTAAACCATCTGAAAATAAAGTCTTAGACTTTATTATTGATGAAATTTGTTCATTAATTGATTTGAAAATAGATTACATAAATAACTTATTAATTGATAATTAAAATAATGTTTTTGACGAAAAAACTATGGATGTTTGGAAAGATAGAATTTTACAGTGTTCTTATCTGCTTTATACTAATGATAAGAAAGAAGATGCAAGGTCCTTTTTTGCTTTATTAGATGATGAAAGTAATATGCATACATTTAAGATGATATTACTTCAAAGAAGCGTATTTAACTATTTCTATGCTGTTAAAGAAACTGCAAAAGAATCTCTTTTTACAACTAATATTTTTAGAAAAAAACAAATAGAAAAAGAAAAAATAGATATAAAGAAAATAGAAAGTATACTTGATTTTTTGAGTATAAATTGGATACATGAATAAAGTTTTAGGACTTGATATCGGAAAAAAGAGAATAGGTATTGCAATGAGTGATATTATGGGGCTTATTGCTCATCCTGTTGAAACAATTCAAAGAGAACCTGAAAATGCTGCTATACAAAAAATAAAAGATTTATGTGTCGCAAACAATATCAAGACAATCGTTGCAGGTTTGCCAAAACATATGAATAATACTATTGGTGAACAAGCGCAAGATTGTATTGATTTTACTGAAAATTTCAAACCAGAATATGAAATAATATTTGAGGATGAACGGCTGACTAGTCGACAGGCTGAATATATTCTTTCTCAAACTGGTCGAAAATATACAAAAAATAAACAATTAGTTGACTTAAAAAGTGCGTGTTTAATTTTACAACAATATTTAGATAGAAAGTGAGTTTTTATGGCAAACGGAAATGAAAAACTTGAAACATTTGATGAGAATGGAAACAAAGTTGTTTTTGAAGTATTAGACATTATTTCTGTTGATGATGTTGAATATGCGGTTCTTCTTCCTGAAAATAGTGACGAAGAAACAGAACTTCTTGTTATGAGATTAAAACAAGATGGTGACGAATATGAACTTGAAGAAATCGAAGATGATGATGAATTCAATAAAGTTGCTGCTTACATTGAAGAACTTGAGGATGAAATAGATGAATAAAAAAAAGGGAGATTTTAAAATCTCCCTTTTTTAGTGTTTTTATTTATTAAATAACACCTTGTGCAATCATTGCTTCCGCAATCTTTTTGAATGCAGCAATATTGGCACCTGCAACGTAGTTGCAGCCTAAATTGTATTCTGCGTCTGCTTTTTGGCATTGTTTAAATATATTTATCATAATTGATTCAAGTTTCTTATCAACTTTTTCAAAGGTCCACGCATCACGCATAGAATTTTGAGTCATTTCTAATGCAGAAGTTGCAACTCCACCAGCATTTGCTGCTTTTCCTGGTGCAACAAGAACTTTGTTTTTATGGAAATATTCAACTGCTTCGTTTGTACAAGGCATATTTGCACCTTCTCCAATTGCAATTGCTCCATTTGAAACAATAAGTTCTGCTGTTTCTATGTTTATATCGTTTTGTGTCGCACAAGGAAGTATAATGTCTGCTTTGATTGTATAAATAGATGGTACAGAACCAGAATTTTCCATGTATTTTGCACTTGGAACACTGTTTAAGTATTCTTTTATTCTTCCTCTTTTAACTTCTTTTATTTCTTTTACTATATCAAGTTTGATACCATTTTCATCATAAATACAACCAGATGAATCGCTCATTCCAAGAACTTTAACGCCTAGTTGTTGTGCTTTTTCGCAAGCATATATTGCAACGTTGCCAGAACCAGAAATTATTGCTGTTTTGCCTTGTAATATGATGTTATTTGATTGAAGCATTTCTCTCATAAAATATAATAAACCATATCCTGTTGCTTGAGTTCTAGCCAAAGAACCACCGTATGTAAGCCCTTTGCCAGTTAAAACACCTGCTTCATATGTGTTTCTAATTTTTCTATATTGACCAAACATATATCCGATTTCACGACCGCCAACACCTATATCTCCGGCTGGAACGTCTAAATCTTGACCAATATATTTTTGAAGTTCATTCATGAAACTTTGACAAAATTTCATAATTTCAAAATCTGATTTTCCTTTAGGGTCGAAGTCGCTTCCGCCTTTTCCTCCACCAATTGGTCTTGTTGTTAAAGCATTTTTAAATATTTGTTCAAAACCTAAAAATTTCATTATGCTTTGGTTTACGCTTGGGTGAAATCTTAAGCCGCCTTTGTATGGTCCAATGGCGCCATTGAATTGAACCCTATAGCCTCTGTTTACGCGAACATTTCCATTATCATCAATCCAAGGAACTCTAAAAGATATAATTCTTTCTGGTTCAACCATTCTTTCAAGTAATGATACTCTTCTATATTCTTCTTCATGTTTTAAAATCACTGGTTCTAGTGAGGTAAGAACTTCTTTTACTGCTTGTAAAAATTCAGGTTCGTTAGAGTTCTTTTTTCTTAGGTCTTCTAATACCTCACTTAAATACTGTGATTTAAGATTTAACTCACAATTATTACTCATTTCTTTCTCCAATTTTCGGCTGACAGCGATTATAACATAGTTTTATCTATTTTTTCAATAAAATCATGAATTGTTTTAAACTTTTTTTAACAGATTCTGCTACTTGAGTTTGGAACTTGTCGTCTTGAAGTTTTTGATACTCTTCTGGGTTTATCATATATGCTGTCTCTACTAGTACTGAAATTGGATTAGTTGGACGATTTAAGGCTAAACTTGATTTTCTAAGTCCATTATCTTTCAATTTTAAATCACTAACCAAATTGTTTTTTATGATAAAGGCCAAAACCTTTGCATTTTCATTGTTGTAATGTGTTTCTACTCCGTGTTCAGTATATGGGTTTTTACCATTTGGAAGGGAGTTTGCATGTATGCTTATTGATATAAATGCATTATTGTCTTTTGCCATATCAATTCTATCGTATAAAGAAACAGTTTTATCTTCTATTCTTGAATATGAAACGATAGCACCTTCTTCTTTTAATAATTTTATAAGTTTTTTGCTTATTGCTAAATTTATGTCTTTTTCTGGTACTCTTGTCGGACCCATTGCTCCATTTTCTTTGCCACCATGACCTGCATCTATAAATATTCTTATTCCGTGAAGTGGGGCGTAAGGGTTTATTTTATCTGCTATTTTTGCTCTTCTAAGTATTAATTTGTTGTCTTCGAAAAGAACATCATATCCTAGAACTTGATTTTCGTCTTCAAAAATGAATTCTACATTGTTACTTTTATTTGAGGGATTATTTATTGAGACTGTATTGTATAGAGTTAGTTTTAGTTTTTTATGATTTTGTTCAAGAGTGTAAAGTACAGGATGTGATATTGCCATACTGGTATAATTATAATATTTGTCAGAATAATGTTCCGGCGTTTTTATTTCTGCCATAAACATTTTTGTTACATTGACGGGTTCTTCGATATTGGATTTATGTATCCAAAATTGGCTATCCCCTTTTGCATCGATTTTGTAGTAGTCTCCTTGCTTGCCAGCAATATATAGTACAACTCCTTTTGGTAAATCTACTATGCGTTTTGAGGATTTTGTTGCCTTTTTTCTGATAGTTGCTCTATCTTTAATTGTTTTTGTGTAGAGAATTTCGTCTGCGACTTTTTCTTCAAAAGGGAGGATAGGTGCACTTATTCCTGTTGGTTTATCCCTCTTTATTGTATATATGGTTTTTTGCGTTTTTCCATTTAGTGTTTCTTCAAGCACGATTTCATTTGTTCCGTAAAATAAAGGCATATAATGAACAAAGGTGCCTTTATCCCATATTTTAATGCTTTCATTGTTTATTTTTAATGTTGATTTTGGATTTACATTTCCTGCAAAAAATGTTGATTGAGCGTTTATTTTTAGTTCTTGTTTTGTAGGATATACAACATCAAGAGCCAATGTAATATTGGCGGAAAATAAAAAGAATAAAATTATAAGAAATAAAATACGCAACATAGTTCTAGTTTATTGTACATTTAAGAAATAGGCAATTTTTTTTACAATATGTACATAGAAGAAAAAAGAAGTATAATATTTATTATGGATAGATTTGAAGTTATAGTTATTGGAGCAGGTCCTGCTGGTGTTAGTAGCGCAATGGTTCTTGCAAGAGCAGGAAAGAAGGTGTTACTTGTTGAAAGAGGCGATAAAGCTGGTGATAAAAATGTGTTTGGAGGAACAATATATGCTCAACAAACAGCAGATATTTTTCCTGATTTTTGGAAATCTGCACCGCTTGAACGTTCTATAGTAGAACAAAAAATATTTATGCTTACTGATACTAATTCAAGCGAATTTTCTTATAAGTATAAAAAAGACGAACATAAGGCTTTTTCGATTATTCGCTCAAAATGGGATAATTGGGCTGTTTCACAAGTAGTTGATGCAGGTGCTTATTATGCGCCAAAAACACTTGTTAAGCAACTCATTATTGAAGATGGAAAAGTTTTAGGTGTCCAAACGGAATTTGAAAAAATTTATTCTGATATTGTTATTATTGCCGATGGGGTTAATTCCATCTTTGCTAAACAAATAGGATTAAGAAATGATATAAAGGATAAAGATGTTTCTTTAAGCGTGAAAGAAGTTATAGAACTTCCTAAAGAGAGAATTGAAGATAGATTTAATTTAGATGATGAAACGGGTTGTGCTTGTAAGATTCTAGGCGGTCCATTGAAAAACAAGATGGCACTTGGCTTTATGTATACGAATAAAAATACTGTTTCCATTGGTTTTTCTATGTGTATTGATGATTTTAAGAAATGCAAGTTAAAACCATACGAGGTCTTAGAGCAATTAAAAAGTCATCCAACAATATCTGCGTATATAAAAGGTGGTAAGGTAATTGAATATTCTTCTCATCTTCTTCCAGAGGGTGGATATAATGCAATTCCTAAATTGTATGATAACAGAGTCATGATTGTTGGTGATGCCGGCATGCTTGTTAATAATATCCATTTTGAAGGAACCAATCTTGCTATGCTTAGTGGTAAACTTGCAGCAGAAACTGCCATTGATGCCTTAGATAGACAAGATTGTTCAGCATCAACTTTAAAAGAGTATTATAAAAAGCTCCAAAACAGCATTGTTATAAAAGACATGAGAACTCATAAAAATACCATAAGCACAATAAAGAAAAATATATCAACGATTACTTCTTTGTATCCCGAATTGGCTTGTCAGTTTTTTGATATTATGTCTAGTGCCGATTGTGTGCCTAAACGTGCTAAGTATAGGAAATTCTTAGCAACAATTATAAAAAAGGCAATGTTGCCTTCTATACCATTATTTATTCTTGCTATGGAGAAATGTTTTAAAAAATGAATATAAATGAAAAATTAGCAACATTGAAATATAATAAAGATTGCGAAAGTCATTTGAGTGTTGATAATGACGTTTGTTTAAGGTGTAGCGAAAAACATTGTACTTTCATATGTCCTGCTGATGTTTATGAGTGGAACGAGCAAAAGGGTACATTGACTATTCGATACGAAAATTGTCTAGAATGTGGCGCTTGTAAAATTGCGTGTGATAAAAAAAATATTTTCTGGCGCTATCCAAATTCTGGTTTTGGTGTAAAATTTAAGAATGGCTAGTTTAAGGAGAAGTTTATATGAAAGAAGAGTACAGCAATCATCATAGAAGATGGTATGATAAAGACCCGATTTTATCTAAATCAATGAAAACTCTTGAGGCATCAGACGACGAAACTCAGATAAAAGTGGCGCTCAATCTGATTAAAATCATTGTTGAACACAACATTTCATTTAGTGAATATACCGATGTAAATGACATTATCGTTGCAGTAGAAGAAGGTATGGATGAGCGTGCTAATTCTAGATGGTACGATATTGATAGAACTGTCAGAGCGGCAATTAATATGCTTGAAAGTTCGCCACCTGAAGTTCAAAAAATTCTTGCAAAAGAAATGGCAAAAATAGTTATTGAAAAAATCAAAGAGGATAAAGATGTTGAAGCTCTTAAACGAGAACTTGAACAGCAAGAACTTTTTGATGATGAAAAAGAATAATTATGAAAGTCAAAAAGACGTGGGTCTCTAAAGAGGCAGTTGTTTCAAAAGAGTTTATTGATATGTGCTCTTCTGATAGGGTTCTTGCTGTTTTGTTGAAAAATAGAGGTATTGATACAAAAGAAAAAATTGATGCATTTTTAAATCCTTTAAAAAGAAAATTGATTTCTCCTGATGTCTTTTTGGACATGACGAAGGCTGTTGAGAGGATTAAAAATGCAATCGATTTACAAGAAAATATTATTGTATACGGTGACTTTGATGCGGATGGAATTACGTCTACCGCTATTTTGTACCTAACTTTACAAAAAATTGGAGCAAAGGTTGATTATTATTTGCCAGACCGTGCAACAGAAAGTCATGGATTAAATACAAAAGCACTTGTTAATTTAATAGCAAAAAGAAAATCAAAACTGATAATTACAGTCGATTGCGGTATTTCAAATTGTCAGGAAGTAAAATTTGCAAAAGGATTTAACGCTGATGTTATTATTACAGATCACCACGAAGCACAAGAAGAATTGCCTGATGCATTTGCTATTTTAAATCCTAAGGCACCAGATTCTCTTAATCCAAATTTGTCCTTTGAAGAGATTCAAAGTCTTGGATATTTGGCTGGTGTGGGCGTTGTTTTTAAGTTGTGTTGCAAGTTACTTGAATCATATAATTGTGAAGATTTTGTACATGAAATATTACCACTTGTTGCAATAGGTACTGTTGGCGATGTTGTTGAATTGATTGGCGAAAATAGAAGTCTTGTTGCAATGGGGATTGAATTAATAAAAAGTGGCAGACATAAAGGTGTTCAAAAATTAATTGAGGCGATAGGACTATCAGATAAAAAATCTTTAACATCAGAAAATATTGCTTTTGGAATAGTTCCGAGAATAAATGCTTCGGGTCGTTTAGATTCTCCCCTAATTGCTTTAAATCTTCTTGTTTCCGCTGATGAAGAAGTATTAAATGAAACAATAAAAAAATTAAATGATTTGAACGCTTTTCGTCAACAATTGTGTGATGATACATTTAAACAAGCACAGTTAATGTATGAAAAAGAAAAATCTTCTAATAAGAAAAGTATTGTTTTATTTAATCAAGACTGGCATGTTGGAATAATTGGAATTGTTGCTTCAAAGTTAGTTGAAACGTACAATAAACCAGTTTTTTTGATGACAAAAGATGCTATCAATAAAAATATTATTCGTTGTTCTTGTAGAAGTATTATTGGTATAAATATTTTCGATATTCTTTCAAATCATAAAGAATTATTTGCTGGCTTTGGTGGTCACAAAATGGCTGCTGGCTTTTCTTTTGATGAAAATATAGTTAAATTTGATGAATTTAAAACGGCTTTAAATAAAACAATTGATGAGAATACAAAAGAAGTTGATTTTTCTTGTGTAAATGTTTTTGCGGATATGGTTGTTGAGGCGAGTGAAATAACAAATGAGACTGTAGAGTGTCTTTCTAAATTGCAACCATTTGGCAATGGAAACGAAGCACCACTTTTTATAATGAATAATCTTTCATTAAAAGAATATAGAATGATGGGACAAGAAAGTAATCATCTTCGATTGTTAGGTTCTCAAAATGGGTTGACAGTTGAATGCGTCAAATGGAATACTCCTGATTTTAATTTGCCAGATGGTGCTATTTTTGATATTTTATTTGTTCCACAGATGAATGAATTTAATGGAACAAAGAAAATTCAATATTTGTTATCAGATATACATAGTGAACTTATTAATCAGGAAAAATATTTGTCAGAAATCAAAATTCTTGATCATAGAAACAAAAAAGATATTTTAAATCAAGTTATAGATTTTCTTGGGTCTACAAAGAAAAAAACTTGTATTTATATTCAAAATCCAAAATTAAGAAAGCAAGTAGAAAAATCAGACATTGCGACTCAAATTGCTTTTTCTTTAGATGATATTCCTGTTGAAAAAGAACAATTAATGTTGTTTGAAGCACCAATTAGTAAAGAATCTTTTATGAGTATAATAAAGACAACTGGCGCAAGTATAATACATCTTTTTAATTTTTTACCTGATAGCCAAAATATAGATTCTTTAATTTCTAATTTGTCTGGAATGTTGAAATATTCAGTTAATAATTTTGAAGGAAAAATATCTGTTAATAGATTAGAAAAAGCGTTAGGGGTTGATTCTGAAACGGTTTTAAATATGCTTTCTATGTTTGATGAGGTCGAAATGATTGAACTTGACCAGATTTCCAATGATGAATATTTAATTAAATCTTTAAATCCAGTAGAGCTTTCAAAAATAAAACAAAGTTCTTTATATTCATTAATTGATGACCAGATTCAAGAAATTAATAAGTTTAAAGATTTTTATATAAATTCTGACGTAAATGAAATAAAAGAAATTTTATCATAGGAGAAAGAATGTTTGTTTTCGGCAAGAAAAAGAAATATATAAGTTGTAATTTAATTGAACATGGTATGGACTTTTTTACTGATAGCATAAATTTTTGTTGCCGTATACCTCCGACTGATAAAGGGTATAAAAAATTAATAGAAGATTATAATGGTGAGATTTTAAACTGGCGTGAATTTTTTAAAATAAAGAAAAAAATTCGTAATCAAATGAAAAAAGGTGATATTGTTCCAGAATGTAAAGGTTGCATATATTTAGAAGAAAAGGAATGGGACAATGATGATTATATTTCATATATAAATTTCAATAATTGGACAATATGTAATGAGCATTGCGTTTATTGCTGGTTAAATGATGATGATCGTCCACTTCAAACGCAATATAATGTTTATCCTGCTATTGAAAATTTGGCAAAAAAAGGATATCTTCGTGCGGGTGGACATATTACCATTGCAGGAGGTGAACCTTGTGTCGCTCCAGAATTTGATGATTTAATACAACTTTTTATTGATTACAAAATGGAAAATATTAGAGTTTTAACTAATGCGACAAAGTTTAGTCAAATTGTGTATGATGGGATAAAACAAGGTAGAGTCAATATTGTTGTGTCAGTTGATTCTGGTTGTAGAGAAACATTTGTAAAAGTAAAACGTTTTGATTTTTATGATAAAGTTTGGGAAAATATTCAAAAATATGCGAGTGTTCAACCTAAAACAGACTGCGTTAAAACAAAATTTATTCTAATTCCAAATCTTAATGATACAAAAGATGAAATAGATAAGTGGATTGAAAAATCTATGGCTAGTGGTGTTAGACACCTTGCTTTTGATATTGAGATGATGTGGTTTGACAAGAATAAAAATAATATTCCTGAAAGTCTTTTTGAAATTGTGAAATATACCTTAGATGCAATAAAATCTAATAATCTTGAAGTTGAACTTATTGATAGAGGTGTAATTGTAGCAAATATGTTAAAATCACGCTCATAGTGATGCCTGATAGGGGCTATTGTTATTTCCTAACAATGATAAATAATATAAAAAAGAAAGGAAATAATATGAATGTTATTTTTAGATGGATTTTATCTGCTCTTTTAATTATGTTTATTGCTTGGATAGTTCCAGGAATATCAGTATCTAATTTTTTAACAGCATTGGTTGTCGTTGTAGTAATTGCTTTAATTAATACATTTATAAAGCCACTTGTTACCTTTATTGCCATGCCTGTTAATTTTTTAACTCTCGGATTATTTAGCTTGGTGATAAATGCTCTTTTATTCTTACTCGCTGGAAAAATTATTTCTGGTATAGAAATAGATGGATTTTGGAGTGCTCTTTTAGGTTCGTTAATACTTTCAGTATTTTCGCCAATGATAAGTAATTTAGACAAAAATAAAATAATTAAATAAACCGCTTATAAAGCGGTTTTTTTATACATACTTGCATTTTATTTTTTATAGTGTTATTTTGAAATTACTAAATAAGGAAAAGGATTAAGAAACAAATTTGTTTTATATCCTGCTGATCCACAGCCGTTTAGCCGGAATGCTTATTTAGTATGGAAGTGCCGAGGGAAAGAGGTAAAGTTATGAAAAAGAGAAGTTTGTTTGCTGCATTTGTGCTGCTATCAATATTTAATGTTGCACATGCGATTGAAGAAGATGATTCTGTTGCAGTTGTTGAGTTTGGGAATTATACGATTTTGGGACAGACAAAAAAGAATGAAATCAATACGTTAGATAATTATATTGATTCATTGTCAAATAGTAGTATCAGTATTGACAAGTTTACTAGAGAAGATATTGCAAAACAAAACAATCCCTCATTGTCTGATATTATTCAACAGGCAACAGGTGCTATTGTAAATAATAGTAATGGCTCTGATGGTAATGTAACCAAAGTTAGAATACGTGGCACGGATAGAGTCCGTATGACTATTGATGGCATACGTGCTGATAGAACAACTGGTATTGGATATACCGCAGAAACTCAATTTATTAATACTGATGATTTAGAAGCAATTGAAGTTGTAAAAGGTGCACAAGGTAATATTCTTGGAACAAATGCTCTTGGTGGCGCTATTAATATGCAAACAAGAAGAGGACGTGGACCTTTTAAACTTGAACTTGGTTCTGATATAGGACAGTTTGGTATATTTAAAGAACGTGCCGCTGTTATGGGTGAATATAAAAATTTAGATTATTATTTATCAACAACATATTATAAAACCTCAGGTGGGATGAGAACATCTGATCTTGGTAGACTTTATAATGATGGTTATAGAAATTTTCATGTAGTATCTAATATTGGTTATAAATTATTTGATGGAAATGCAGAACTAAGAAATATATTTAGATTGTCTAATGCAAGAAAAGGTCTCGGATATGGTTATGGTGATTCTTGGAGGGGAATTTCTCCATATAATGATCCTAATAATTATGTTCGCAATTTAGATATTATGGAAAATATTTCATTTAAGCATGCTGTGAACGAAGTTTATGATTATAATGTTAGATTTGGTATTTATCAAAGTAATAATTATAACTATGATATGGTTCCAGATAATATTGATCCTATTTCTTGGGATTATGCCAAATATAGAGGGAATAGAATTAATTTTATGACCCAACACAATTTTAAAATTGCTGATTGGAATAAACTTTCTGTTGGTTATAATTTAGAACGTGAATATGCACATTTTCTATCTGCTGGAGATATGGGCTATGGCTTTAATTCTTACAATTTAAAAGATTCTACTGTTCAAAATGATGTTTACATTAATGATGTAATTAATATAAAAGATAAATTATTTATCAGAGGTGGAATAAGATACATTCATAATAATCAATATGGTGATTATGTAACTCCGAATGGTTCTGTAGCACTTGTTCTTCCTACTTTTAAAATAGATGGTGCAAAAACAAAATTTAGAGGTTCTTGGGGACAGAGTGTAAATAATCCTTCTTTATATCAACGTTTTGTTAATATACCATCTTGGGGATATATTCCTAATCCGGATTTAAATTCTGAAAAACTTACTGGTTGGGATGTTGGTATTGAGCAAAGCTTCTTTGATGAAAAAGTTAAGTTTGATTTTGGCTATTTTAATAGTGATTATAAAGATTACATTGTTAATGCTGCTGTGCCTGGAACTTGGAATTATCAATATCAAAATGTTGATAAAGCAAGTATCTCTGGTTATGAAGGTAAATTTACTTATGCTCCTAATGAAATTATAAAATTTGTATTGAGTTATACATATACAGATTCAGAGGATAAGTCAACTGGTTTTGACCTTCCACAAGCACCAAATAATGCTTATAGTGCAATGCTTTACTATACTCCTTTAGAAGACAGATGGGACTTATATGCAGGTTTAACTGCTACATCTTCAAGAAGAGCATCTGGTGGCGCAAATCCTGATGATAGAGTAAATGGCATTCTTGATGCAAAAATTGGAACAAAAATTAGATTGTTTTCTGTTAAGGGTGTGCATGTTTATTTAAGGGCTGATATACTTAATTTGTTTGATCAAGATAACTGTGTTTATAGACAAGGTAATGTTTTTTATTATAGTCCTAGAATTCATTCTAGGTTCGGTATATTTATTGAATACGACAATGAAAAACAAAAGAAAATTGAAGAGAAAAAACTTGTTAGAGCACAACTAAGAGAACAAAAACAATTACAAAAATTACAGAAAGAAAATCTTTAATTTATGACAAACAAAAAAGGCTTAGCATTTATAATTCTTCTAACAGGGTTTATCCTAAGCCTTTTTTTGTGTCTTTTTTACAAACTTGATGTCGAAAATAGCCAGATAATACTTTCATACATTAGAATACCTGTTGTCTTAAAGGCAATAATTTCTGGATCTTGTCTCGCTCTTGCGGGCATGTTTTTGCAAACTATTTCTAAAAATCCTTTAGCTGATCCTTATCTTACAGGATTGTCATCAGGGGCTGGTCTTGGAATTGTTATTTCAATCTTGTTTTTTAATAGCCAAAATTATTCTTTGTTTGGTTTTTTTGGTGCTTTGGTTGCATCCTTTATAGTTATTGCACTAAGTGGATTTTCTAAATTTTCAATTACTAAGTTGATTTTAATTGGATTATCTTTAAATCTTTTTGCAGGTTCTATAATATCTTTTTTAATATTGAAAAATCCTGAAAAATCATATCCTATGACTCTTATATTAACTGGTGGATTTTCCAGTGCAGATTATTTTGATAAGATTTTAATTTCTTTATTTATAATTGCTATTTTTATGTGTGTATTGGTTTTTCCAAAGTTAAATGCATTGCGACTTGATACTAGGTTGATTTTTAAATCACAAGAAAATGCAAATAAATACAACGTTTTATTTATATTGATAGCGGCTTTTTTAACATCAATAAGTGTTTATAGTGCTGGTATTTTGGGTTTTATTGGTATTATTTGTCCATTGTTGTCAAAATTGATTTTTGGGCTTGATGCAAGAGTTTTATTTTTTGCAAATTTACTTTTAGGTTCAACGTTGGTGTTGTTCTCTAGTTTTCTTGCTTCAAATATACTGTACCCTGTTCAAATTCCGCTTGGAGTGGTAATTGCAATTGTAGGTGCACCATTCTTTGTGTTCTTCTTGTTTAAGAAGGGAGGGATTTTAAATAATTAATATTTCAAATTTAAATTTTAGTTTTAAGGATAAAATTATTTTTGAGGATGTGTCCCTATCTATTCCTACAAATAAGCTTATAGTGCTTTTAGGTCCTAATGGGGCTGGAAAGTCTACTCTTTTAAATTTAATTACTGATAATTTAAAAATAAAATTTCATATTGAAAATACTTTTAAAAATATATTTTATTTGCCACAAAATCCATATTACCCAATAGGAATAACGACTTTTGAATATCTATCATCTGTATTTTTTAAAAATACATGGAAATGGTTTTTAACGACTGATGAAAAGTTAAAAATAATAGAAGTTCTAGAGAAAATTGAATTGCTTGATAAAAAAGATATAAAAATTGAAAATCTTTCTGGTGGGGAAATTCAAAAAGCAAATATTGGATTGGGACTTTTATCTGGTGCGGATTTATTTCTACTTGATGAACCGGCATCAAATATGGATTTGATAAATCAAGTAAAAATTCTAAAAATGTTAAAAAATCTTACATCACAAGGGGTCTCAAGTGTTATTATCATGCATGATGTAAATTTGGCTATAAAATATGCTGATGAATTTATTGGTGTTACAACTGCTCATAAACTTATACAGAAAAATGTAAAAGAGTTTTTCAATAAAGAAACCTTAAAACAAGTTTTTGATATTGAGTTTGAAATACTAGAGGAAAATGACAATTTTTATGTACAAATTATTGATTAGTATTATTGTTACATTTTTTCTACTTTTTTCTTCTGTTCTAGCGAAAGATTTATCATTTGTTAGTTTAGAACCATCTTTGACAGAAACAATGTATGCACTTGGTGCACAAGATATGCTAAAAGCAGTCTCTTCTCAATGCAATCATCCTGTTCAAGCAAAAGAAAAACCAATAATAGGCGATTATTATTTTATAAACGAACAACTACTTTTTGATATTAAACCTGACTATTTTCTTTTTGGAGAATTATCATTTTTTATGATTGATAAATATGAACAATTTGGAATAAAACCTGTGTATTTTAAAAATTCGGATATAGAGTCTGTTTATCAAAATATTTTTGTATTAGGAAAGCTTACAAATAAAGATGAACAAGCAAAAGATCTTGTTCTTGATTTAAAAAATAAAATTTTGAATGCAAAAAAAATGAATAAAAATCCTGAAAAGAAAATTCTTTATGTGATTTCTATGCATCCATTTATCACTATTGGTAAAAAAAGTTTTATAACTGATATTATTGAAAAATCAGGCAATCATTCAGTTACAAAGAATATCGATACTTCATATCCTTTGATATCTATTGAGTATGCAATATCTCAAAAACCCGATATTGTTTTAATTGATATACATTGCAAAGATGAATCAATGATACAAGACCTTTTTCCAAATGCTAAAATAATTAAAATGACACAAGAACAAACAGATTTTACTGATAGACCTTCGATTAGAATATATAAAAGTATAGAGTTTTTTGCACAACTTGGAAATGATTAAATATGAAAAATTTTAAATGTTTACTTGTTCATACTCCAAGACTCCATAACAATGATGGAGTGATAACCTCAGATGTTAATTATTGTGCAATGGGATTATTTTCTCTCGCTGGAGAATTAAATAAAAATGGTTTTTCCTCTAAAATAATTAATTTAGGGATAGAAAAGTATTTAAACAAAAACTTTTTGTTAAGTTCGTATGTTAAAGAAAATGATATAAAACTATTGGCGTTTTCACTCCATTGGAATCACAACTTTTTTGATGTTATTAAAACTGCGAAATATGTTAAAGAAAAATGTCCAGATGTATTTATAACTCTTGGTGGTTATACTGCGTCTTTTTACGCACAAGAAATCATGAATGAATTTTCTTTTGTTGATGCGATTATAAGAGGAGAAGGTGAATATTCTATTGTTGAAATTGCAAAAGCATTATTCAAAAACACATCATTTGATAATATTCCTAACCTTTTTTATAGAAAAAATCTTGAAATAATTTTAAACAAAAATTTATTTGTTGCGACATCTGATGATTTAAATAAGTTTGAGTTCTTTAATCCCCAAAATATGGTGCATTATGATGAATATACCAAAATACCTTATGTCCTAAAATATAATCTTGATAATCAACTTGTAAGTGCGTCAACAACGCAAGGGGTCTGTTTGGGGCGTGGTTGTTTTGGAAATTGTATTTGGTGCGGTGGCGGACACTATGCTGAACGTAAGATTTCTGGACGTGATTTCATTTCTTATAGAAAAATAGAATCTGTTGTTAGTGAACTAAAAGAAATGAAAAACAAGTATAATATAGAAAATTTTAGATTTAGTTTTGACCCTAATCCTAAAGATAGAAATTACTTAATTGAATTGTTTGATGCGTTATATGACGAATTTAAAGGTAATTTGTCTGTTTTATATAATTTGGATGGACTTCCTGATGATAAATTTTTAAGTGCTTATAAAAAAGCCGTTTCAAAAAACTCTATACTCTATATGAGCCCTGTTTCATACAATGAAATTATCAGAAGAAAGTACAAGTCTTTTTATTATTCAAATGATGAATTAGAATCTGTTTTATCAAAAATGGATAATTTAGAAATAAGTTCAGAAATTTATTTTTATGATATTCCAGAATTAGATGATAATGAAAATCTTAAATCACAAGAATATGCACTTTTTCTAAAAAATAAATACAAATTTGTAAAAGACGCGTATATGTACAGCCTTGAAATTGTTCCAGCATCCATTCTTTTCGAAAATCCTGAAAAATACAAATTAAAAAATGTTCCAGCATCATTTTGGGATTATTACAACAGAAATGATGCTGTTGTAAAATCTTTCGAATATTAAAAGAGCCGTTATTAAACGGCTCTTTTTTTATTTTACAACGATGTTAACGAGTTTGCCTGGAACAACAATTACCTTGACAATTTGTTTTTCTGCTGTGAGTTCTTTTATTTTTTCACTCGACAATGCAGTTTTTTCCAAATCTTCTTTTGATGATTCTGAATCAACTTCGATTTTATCTTTTAGTTTTCCGTTGATTTGAACAACCAATGTAATTGTGCTTGTTTTTGCAAGTGCTTCTTCATATTTTGGCCAAGCAAGATTATGAACAGAGTCTTTTCCTCCTAGACCTTCATATAATTCCTCAGCCATATGTGGAAGAACAGGTGCAAACATTTTAATGAATGTAATAACAGCATAACTGTATACTTGTTTATCTTCATCAGAAAATTCTTTTTTGCCGTTTAAGTAATCATAAACAACATTTGTAAATTCTCTATATTTTGATATTACTGTATTAAACTGGAATTCATTAGAAATATCTTGTGACACTTTTTTAATCATCATATGAACTTGTCTTACAAGGTCATTATTTTGTTTTGTAAGTGTTGACACTTCTGGTAACTCATAGTCCAGAGTTATGTGTTGTTGGTACTCAGCATATATTTTCCATAGTCTGTTTAAGAATTTATAACAACCTTCAACACCTGCATCAGTCCAGTCAAAATCTCTGTTTGGTGGAGAGTCTGAAAGTATAAATAATCTAGCAGTATCTGCACCATATTCTCTGTTTATTTCGTCTGGGTCAACAGTATTTCCTTTTGATTTAGACATTTTTGAACCATCTTTTAAAACCATACCTTGTGTTAAAAGATTTTTAAATGGTTCATCTATATCGATAATTCCTAAATCCCTTAATGCTTTGGTGAAAAATCTAGAATATAGCAAGTGAAGAATGGCGTGTTCTATACCTCCTACATATTGGTCAATTGGTGCCCAATAATGTAAAATGTCTTTGTCAAAAGGAGCATTTTCGTTCCTTGCGTCAGTGTATCTGTAGAAGTACCAATTTGAGCACATAAACGTATCCATTGTGTCTGTTTCACGTTCTGCTGGTCCGCCGCAGATTGGACAAGTTGTGTGTTTAAATGTTTCTGATGTCGCAACTGGAGAAATTCCTTTTACGCTGAAATCAACATCCTCTGGTAAAAGAACAGGTAAATCAGTTTCTTTTACTGGTACAGTGCCACATTTTGGGCAATATACAATCGGAATTGGTGTTCCCCAATATCTTTGTCTTGATATTAACCAGTCTCTTAGTCTGAATTGTACTTTTGCTTCTCCAAATCCTTCTTTTTCTGCTTTTTGAATGATTGTTTGTTTTGCAGTTTCATTGTCAATTCCGTTGCAGTCTAATGAATTAACAAGAATACCTTTTTCAGTATATGCTTCTTTTAATTCTGCATCTGGGTTTTCTGGATTTTGAATAACAATTTTTATTGGCAAATTGAATTTCTTCGCAAATTCAAAGTCTCTTTCATCATGTGCAGGAACGGCCATAACTGCCCCTGTTCCGTATTCTGCAAGAGCATAATCGGCAGTCCAAATTGGGAATTCTTCACCATTTAATGGGTTAATTAAGTGAGTACCTAATGGCACACCAGTTTTTATTCTCTCTGTTGAAAGTCTTTCGATTTCTGTCATTTTTCTTGCATTTTGTCTATATGCTTCAACTGCTTCTTTGTTTTCTGGTGTAGTTAATTTTTCGATATCTTTGTATTCTGGAGCAACAACAAGATATGTAATACCATAAGCAGTGTCAGGTCTTGTTGTGTATACTGGAACTTCTAATCCTTCAATTTCTTTAACTTTAAATCTTAAGATGGCTCCAGTTGAACGGTCAATCCAATTTTTTTGCATTGTTTTAACGCTGTCTGGCCATCCTTCTAGTTTTTCAATATCATCTAGAAGTTCTTGGGCATAGTCTGTTATTTTTAAGAACCATTGAGAAAGATATTTCTTTTCTACCTCTCCGTCACATCTCCAGCATTTACCATCTATCACTTGTTCGTTCGCAAGAACCGTTGCACAGTTGTTACACCAGTTAACTGCCGCTTCTTTTTTGTATGCTAGTCCTTTTTCAAACATTTTGATAAAGAAATATTGTGTCCATCTGTAATATTCAGGTAGACAAGTTGTAACTTCTCTGTCCCAGTCAATCATAAGCCCTAGTGCTTTTAATTGTTTTTTCATATAAGCAATATTGTCTAATGTCCATTTCTTAGGGTTTGCACCGTGCTGAATTGCTGCATTCTCTGCTGGTAAACCAAAACTATCCCAACCCATTGGGTGAAGAACATTAAATCCATTCATTCTTTTATATCTTGCTATAACGTCTGAAATTGTATAATTCCTAACGTGTCCCATGTGTAGTTTTCCTGATGGGTATGGCAACATAGACAGAATATAATATTTCTCTTTATCTTTATCGTTGTATACCTTGTTTGAATTTGTTTCATCCCAGTAATTTTGCCATTTCTTTTCAATCTCCTGAGGAAAATATCTTTCGTTAATCACAATGAACTCTCCTAATGCTTATTATATGTTAATTATAATCTAAACATAGAAAAGAGTTAATTTGTGAAAATTTTTTATTTACGAGTTTTCTATGTTTGGAGTTATAAGTATGTTAGTTAATTCTTCAAGTAACAAAATTTCATTTAAAAAAGAATTAGTTGCAAAAACATCTCTTTGTTCTAAAAAAGAAGGCGAAGTACCTTGTTCTATATACAGATTAGAAGAAGACATTGATAAACACTATTTCTTTAAAATTAATAATTTTCAAGACTGGGATAGTGCTGACTACTTTAGTTTTATGGCTTATTCTACAAGTATTTTAAATGCTTTATGTCATGATGATAAAGATTTTTATGTTTTGGAAAATAATGATGGGGATTGTTTGTCTTGTGCACAAGTATCAAAATCTAAAAATAACTACACCCTAGATATCATAGAAACTGTCCCTAAATACACTAATCCTTATTCAAAAAGGAATTCTTCTCCAATAAAATATATTGGACAAACAATGGTTGCTTTTCTTGCTAAACTTGCTCAAAAAAATGAAAAAGAATATATTCGTGTTATTTCAACAATAGACACAAAACCTTATTATACTGATGTTTGTTTTTTTGATGAAGATCCTTTAGTTTTATATTCAAGAAAATTTTCTGAGTTGATAGAAAAAAACGAAGAAAATACAAACTCTAAAATTGAACTTGTAATTTAGTTTTATTAATCTTCTCTAAAATCAATATTTGTAATGGCTGGTCTAAAATCTTTTTCTTCCCAGTTTGATTTACTTAACGAAGTAAAATCTTCTTTATTGAAGTCTTTCTTCTCTTGGAGTTAGTATTGATAGGGCATCATCAATAAGTCCTCTCTTTGAGTGTTCTGCAACAATGTATTCAGGTGCTTATTCAAATTTCATATTCAAAATTTCTTGTAGTGAGATTTCAGTAGAATTATTTCTTTTTATTGCTTTTAAAGCATCAAAGGCTGTATCAATTTCAGTTTCTATTTTTTTAGAAAGATTTTTGTCTTTTTTTGGACTATATGAACTAACTGCTTCAACGGTTGCAAGCATTGCGGTTTGCACTACTTCATTTGCATCAATGTCAGGTTCTTTTTTTGAAAATTCGGTTGCTTTTGCTAGAGCAAGCGGTATGTACGATTCTACAATAATTTGTTTTGCTTGTGTGTTTTCTGTGTTAATGTTTGATTTTTTTTCTGGATTATTGTTTGTTTTGTAATCAGAATAGTCTGTGCCTGTCATTATGGGTTTCTGCGTCCCAGGGTTTCTTTTTATTTTTCCAAACGAAGTATTATTGTTAAAAAAACTGATATTCATATTACCCTCCTGTTTAATTAATAAAACCTCAAATAAATTTCTTTGTTATCAAAATTTTAAAAATTAAGTTTTGTTAATTTAAATTCGGGCTAAAATATCATTTATATCAATGTCTAGGCAATTTATTTTTTCGCAAGTTGTTTGTCTTTTGTTCCATAAACAAGGACGACACTTTGCATTATTTGTTATGGCTATAAAATTATTTGATTTTGGTAATAATGTTTCATTATCTGTTGGTCCAAAAATTGCTATTGTTTTTGTATTAGTTGCAACTCCAATGTGCATTGGTGCAGAATCAGAGCATATTAAAACTTCTGATCTTTTAATTTGTTTCGCTAAGTCGTATATGTTTTTTGTTTTTCTATATAAATCGGTAAAATTAGTTAAATCTTCATTTTTTAAATATTCTCTTATTTTTATAATGCAGTCTTCATCGTCGGGACCGCCAGCTAAATAAACGTTTTTGTTTGATTTTAGTAATTCAATGATTAATTTTCCCCAAACATCTGGACCGAAAATTTTTACTATATTTTTCATCAGGCTTATTTTGCTTACTCCGGGGTGTATAAGAATGGAATTTGTGATTTTTTCTTCTTCTTCAACTTCTATTTTAGGGAGTTCAAAATTGTCATTTGTAATTGGTTTTACAAGGTCAAAATACATATTTGATGCATATTGATTTTTGTTTAAATGTATAGGGTGTGTCAAAAGTTTTTTTGAAATATTTGATTGAGCGAAACCAACTCTTGTTTTTATACCAGTAAAAAATAACATTATTGATATTAATGGATTGCTTCCTGCTGAAATTACAAGGTCGTATCCACCTATTAATGCTTTAAAATAGAGTTTGAGCATTTCTATATATTTGTTTTTTGTTTTTATGTTTGCATAAAAAGAATTGTCTATAATCTTTGTGAGCTTTAAGAATGCAGCACTTCTTTCCTCTAAACAAAGAGTTATTTTGCTATCAGGATATGTCTTTTTTAAAGACTGAATTACAGGCAGGAAAAGTATTTCATCCCCAATCCCGCCAAAGTTAATAAGTAAAATATTTTTATAAGTCGTCATATTAGAATGGTTTTGTTTGATTTAATTTATGTCTTAATTCACGAAAACGAGCAATATCTTCTTGTGCTTTTCCTGATTCTCTAAATACAACTTGACTTGATGGGTGAACCATTAAAATACAGTCAATGTGTATTTCAAGGAAATTATATCTTCTTACTGGTTGACTTGAATTTCTAAGAAGAATTTCCGCATTTGTTACAGCAAGAAATCTTTTTTCTTTATCGTTTAAAAGGTCTGTTAATTCACGATTTGTTTTTGTATATTTTGAAACATGAACTGTACCTTTTATTTCATGGTCAGCCGTTAAAATAATTACCTCTATAGGAACTGTATCTAATTCTTTTGCCATTTTTCACCTTCTAAAAACTTATATATGAATTATAGCGTAAATTTTATATAAAATCTACTATTAAAATGCGCCCGATGGGAGTTGAACCCACATCTAAAGACTTCGGAGATCTTTGCTCTATCCATTTAAGCTACGGACACCTTTTTTTTATTATATATTATTTTATTAAAAAGACTAAATTCTCAAACTACCTGATTGAGAATGATTTTGATTAAATGTATTGAAATTATTAAATAAGTTGTCTTGTTTTTTTGTTTCTACTATTTTTAAACCTTTGTCTATATTAGCAAAACTTCCAAAAATATCGCTGTCTTCTCTATATGTGTTTTTTAAAAATTCTCTTTGTTCTGCTAGTTCGTTTGCTTTTGCTTTTTCTTTTTCCAGTTTTTTCTGCATACTTCTATTTGATAATTTGTTTTTAACGATAGGAGTAATTATTGCACTTGCAAGTACAGTATAAGCAATTGTCGCAAGGACGACAATCCCTGCGTTTTGCCCTACAATTTCTGCGTGTGCACTCTTGTTGTGATATTTTTCCGCGAATTTTTTTGTTGCATCTGTTGCAGTTGACAACTTTTCGTCAAATTCTGCTGTTACTCTTTCTAAACTTGGAAGAGGAATTCTTCTTAATTTATCAGGCAGTGCTACGTATCTATTATTTTCTATTTTCTTTAGTATTTTATCTACTTTAGGACTTACTGTATGATTTTCTCTTATTTTTTTAATTATTTTTGCGCCATATTCACCAAGTGTACTTTTTAGAGAAACAATGTGCTGTGTGCTATACAAATCATCTCTTGATGCACCAATTGAAGGTGCAATTTCGTCTAGAAGGGCTTTTCTTGCAGAACGTGTTGTCCATTGTCCTGAGTCAAGTTTTTTAGACAATGCATTTTTAAGTACAAATGGTGGAAATATTGTTAATAGAATATCTAATCCTAATTCTTGCCATTCTTGATTTATAAGATATTCGCTATTTTCTCTTTTGTTTTTCTTTAATCCATTTATCTGAGCAATATGACTACTTATTGTAGAAATGGCAGTCAAACCAAGTAAGATAAAAGCGGTATCTTTACTTTTATCAAAAAGGAAATCTGAAGCCTTATGACAAGCAGTTTTAAAAGCTTTTTTGGTTATATATTTGTCTTGAACTCTTTTTGCTGGAGCCAATATGTTATTTTTTATATTTGTCCAAAAACTTACTAAAACTCTTTCATTTTTTAAAGTTTCAGTATGAGTTGATATATTGCTTTTTATCTTGTCGAAAAGAGAAGAAATACTCATTATTTATCTCCTTTCGATTGAACTGGTTGTTCATCTTTTGTTATTTTTATTATCTTTTTTGTTTTTTCAATAAATTTGATAACTGCTGCTTTTTTATTTTGGTACCAAGTACTAATTTTCTTAACTCTGTTGTCTTTTACATCTTTTAATGATTTTAGCCAAGTTTTATCTTCTTTTATTACGCCAGAAAATAAATCTTGGATGTCATTTGTTAGAGGTACATCAACTTTTGAGTTAGAGAAAGCAAGCATGAAAACAATAGCACCAATCGAACCTAGAGAGTTAAGGTATTTCTTTAAACTTTTATCTGCAATATTTCGTGATTCTTTTGATAAAGTTTTGCAAATGTTATCCGTCAAAAATAGTTTACTTAATATATTGTTTCTTGGTTTTAATTTTCCATCACCAGTAAGCTGTTCTGCAAACCCAATATATTTGTTTGCAACTGCCAAAAAGACGCTACGAATTGCAACCCCTGTAAGTCCTCCGGCAATGCCTTTTGCAAGTGATTTTATCGCTGTATCTACCTTTTTATCTTCGTCTGCGTATTTTAAATCTATCAATGGTTTAAATGCAATTGTAGCCAATGCTAAAAACAGTCTTTGTTCTGGTGAGTCAATATACTCACCAGCGTATTTGCCAATTTTTCCAACAAACTCTGGAATGTATCTAGGATTTGGTGGAACAGCCTTAAATGCCGGACTGCTTATGTTTCGGTCATTTTTATTGAAAGACGAACTTATTTTCATACTACCTGCTATGGTACACTTGCATTGTATCAAAGTATTATGAATAAAAAAATTGATAAAATATTGATAAATGTTAATTTTTTTTTACATATTTTAATTAATGCGCAATTTTTTAATTGTTTTTTTTTCTAAGGAGTATATATAGGAGTAAGGTATGAAAATTAATACAATTTCTTCTACAATTAATTCATTCTCAAATAAAAGTGTTCAAAACCCTCAAAAAACTAAAGCACCATCATTTAAGTCAATTTATGTTGAAGATGTTGTTGATTTAGGTAATGTATCTGAAGAGCACGATTCTTCTACATTCTTAAAAAGAGATGCTTTACTTTTAAATAAAATTGCTTCTTTATATCCAAATCAGGATTGTTTTATAAGAAGAGGATATGGTGGTAGGCCTAGACTGGAATATAGAGAAAAACCACCAGAAGTTCAAGTTTTTTCAGCAAATATGTTTAATCAATATAATATGAAGGCAGATCCTATTAATAGGGATTATCCTTGTGTTCCATTGATACTTGATGATTCCTCTGATTTGAATAGAATAATTGGTCTTAATTCTTATATTTCTCTTAATCCTTCATTAGCATATACAATTAAGGTTGGATTTGAATTACATAAAAAACTAATTGAGAAAAAATACGAAATTATGGAAGCAATTGGTAAAACTGATAGAGTTAGTATTGGTGAAGAAACTATTACCGAAAAGGCAAGGGCTGCAATTTCTTCCTATGAAGAGGCCGTTAAACGTCATTTGTTAGAGTCTGCTTATCTTGCTTTGTCAAAAAGAGCATCTGCACAACAAATTTATGCTTCTAATTATCCAAAAGTTCAATCAATAATGGAAGCAGATAGAATGTTTGATATGACAACAAGTGTTGCTGAGCAAAACAGGCTTAGTAAAGCATCTCCAATTGAAGACATTGATATTTGTGATTTCGCAATTAGAAAATATCCTGATGATACAGACAACATTAAAAAGAACAATCAACTTAGAAATTATATGATTGAAAATAATCTTGTTCTTGATTAAAAAAAAGAGCAGTTCATAAGCCGAATTCTGTTTCTAAACAATCATCTATCTCGAATACTTGTTACCAAATATCTCTAGCGATTTTTTTAAGATGGCGGGTCACCTTAGCCTTAGTTCAATCTTGCACCCTGACGGAGTTTACCCATCCGATATCTCTCAATATCGATGGTAGTCTTTTACACTACCGTTGCACCTGAACCCTAATGGGTTGTTTACTTTTCTGTGGCACTTGTCCTAGAGTTGCCTCTGGCGGATGTTATCCGCCGCCATGCCCTTGGGTGTTCGGACTTTCCTCATATGAAAAAATCATACGCGATTGTTCGACTGCTCTTTATTGTATTATCTCACAAAATTATCTATCTTTAAATTTATCTGCAATTTCTTTTGGTAATTTAATATTTTGTAATGACATTTGAAATTTTTTCATTTGAGCAAGTTTTTCCTGCTCTTCTTCTAAATCTTTTGTCGGCTTTTTTATGTTTCTCAGTGTTCTTTCAAATTCTGATATTGCATCTCCACCGGCAATTTTCATAACAATATCATCAATACTTGTGCAATGCAGAGAATATGTTGCATTTAGGCTTTCAAGGGTTGAACCATCTGGAAAGTGGTATAACCATTGCAATGTATCAATATCTCTTTGTGATAAATTTATTTGTCCATATTGATGTGGTGTATGCATTATGTCATTTTTATTTGGTGAATGACCTAATCCTAAAGAGTGACCTACTTCATGTAAAATTGTGTGGTAGACCTCGTTGTCATCCATGTACTTTTGGCAAATTAATCCGTCGGATATGCCTATTGAAACTTCTGCAGAATACAATCTTGAGTCGGCATCAAAGTTAAAATAACAAGTGCCAAGTGATTTTCTATCTACTCTCCTCCATTCAACATTTATTAGTGAGTCTGAAAGTACATCTGTAAAAATAAATGAAATTTTGCCGTTTCCTACTCTTTCCCATTCTTGGAAAGCCTTTATTACCATGTTTTTATATAAATACCTGTCGGCATTACTCATTGAATACCAAGCGCAATTCGCAATATGAACAGGTATCGGAAATGCTCTTTCTGCCCATCTTAATAACTTTCCTTGTTTTGTGTGTGTATCAAGATATGTTAATCTGTTCATTAATTGATTTCTCTTTTTTCCTCAAGTTTAATAAATTCGCACATTTCTTCAAGTCTTGTATCTTCCATTGCCTTGATTAATTCATCAGCATTTTTAAATTTACCAATGGCAAATCCTGTTTCTGCCAGTAATACGCAATCATTACATAATCTGTATTTCCCATATTGAATTGAACCGGCTAAACATTTTGTTTTTCCGCAACAAGAACATTCAAATACTTCGTCTTCAAGAGATGGGTCTTCTTCTATATCATCTAATCGCATTTGTTCAACAACTGCTTGCATATCTTCTATTATTTTTATTTTTTCGTTAATATCCATATTTTTACCTTTTTTATTATATTTTATCATGTCTTTTTTTATATATTGCAATTGTGTATTCGTAGTGTCCTTTTTGTAAAATTGGGTTTTCATAATATTTTGGAATTAAATTACATATTTTTTGACCAAAACTATCGCAAAAGAAGGTTTCTTTATAATCAGAAAAGGACCTTGGTATCATAATTATGTAATCTGGCAGATTGTTCTCTAAGTTTTTTACTATTTCTTCTTCAGTAAAAAGTTCAACATTTGATGGTAATAGATAATAATATTGATTATCTGATTTTCTATTCGTTAAGTAATTAAGCATTGCACCTTCCGGCATTACTAATATTTTATCTTCTTTTTTTGTTTCTTTTTTTATGTAGTTGTATGTTTTCCAAATGGCTTCTGCGGTGTAATCTTCAACCCATATCGTTCCTTTTTCAAAAGGAATGCCAACATTATGAATTAATCTGCATCTTTCGTGATTTGAGAAGCCAAATAAAATTGAAAAAAAGATAATAAGATATAAAGTAGATTTTGTAGTTATTATTTTTGTATATTTCGTAAAAAATATTAAAACACACAGTGTGAGAAGTGGAAGATAATATGAACCATAGGAGTTAATTGCTATATAAAATATGCTCTTGAATGAAATTAAAAGTGTTGAAATAAACAATATTAAAAATAATTTGTCATTTTTATCTATATTTGAGTGTTTTTTTATTAAGAAAATAGAAAAAGCAATTATAGAAAAAATTCCTATCCAATTAAAAACCCCAGCATTATTTTCAATAAAAATATAATTCTTTAAAAAATATAGTATTGCAATTTCAACGATTATGGCAATTGAAAAAGCAATTTTTTTGTTGATTTTGGATGCTATTTTTATTGGTAATATCATAATTGCACATAAAACTATAAAAGATATGAAACTTACAATTATTGAAATGCAACTAGATTTGTTTGGAATAAATCCCAGAAAAGAATACAAGTTATGAACACTTGTACTCTTAGAGAGTATAAGCATTTGATTTAATGCTGTGTTTAAATCGTTTAAAGTTACTCCATCTAAAAATAAATTTCCAAGTGAAATTGATGGAATTGTTAAAAGTGAAAGTATGCAAATAATTTTTTCTTTTACTGTAGTATTTTTGAAAAAAAAGTAGCATAAAACTAGACCAAAAAATATAAATTCATATTTAAAGGCGATGCTTGCCCCAAAGGCAAGAAATGAAAGGAATAAATGTACTTTATTGCATTTTTTTTCATAGTATAAAAGGCAAACTAATGACCATATAAATGCTGTCAAGGCATAAACCATTGAGTATGAATAAGGGAAAATATAGTTTGTTATTGATACTGCGTAAATTGCGCAAAAAATCATTAATATACAATAATAAAAAGGTATTTGATATTTTGTTTCTTTAAAAAATAATCGGGAGATTAAATATAATCCACAAATGAAAAATGTTGAATTTATGTATCCTAATAAATAAAATATATGTAAATTATTAGAAAATAATTTGGTCATAAACGCATTTATTTGATATCCCAATGGGGAGTATACGTTAAAAATATCTTTATATAATGTATCTCCATTATTCATTGCCATTGGGATGTATACTTCTCTTGAAATGTCAACAAAAAAAGTCCCTAATTTGCCAAAATATATTACGCATAAAATTATATTTATAAATGCCAATATTAAAAAAGTATGAGAAATTTTTAATTTGAATGTAAGAATATTTTTTATTTTTTCCATTTGTTATTTCCTAATATAGATTATACAAAAAGAATAATTGAAGATTTGTATGCATAAAATTTTTTTGTCGAATTAATAGTATCATATTTTGTCTTTTTCAACTAAAATGTAAATATGAAATTCCAAAGATTATCTAGTATAAATACAAAAAGAGATGCTTGGGTTGAAATTAACCTTGATGCAATCGAAAAAAATATTTTGGCATTAAAATCATTGGTGAATAAAGATGCTAAAATATTGGCAGTCGTAAAAGCAGATGCTTATGGTCATGGAAGTAGCATGATAACTCCGACTCTTTTGGCTTCTGGTGTTGATTATCTTGGCGTTGCATCCATTGATGAAGGAATGGAACTTCGTGATAATAAGTTTAGTTGCCCCATTTTGGTTTTAGGTGCCGCTCCTGTTTGGGCATTTGATTATGCTGCGCAAAATGATATTTCTCTTTCTGTTTTTTTAGAAAATCATATTGAAGCGGCAAATTTAACATATAAGAAAACCGGACTAAAAACAAAAGCACATATTAAAATTGACACTGGTATGAATAGAATTGGTGTCGCAAAAGAACAGGCGGTTTCGTTTATAAAAAAAGTTCAAGATACTGAATCAATTGACTTGCAAGGAATTTTTACGCATTTTGCTTGTGCTGAAAATAACCAAAAGACACATAATCAATTAGAAATTTGGAATAATATATTATCTCAAGTTAATACAACTGGTCTTTTGTTGCATTGTTTTAATACTGCCGCAACTATCAGCAAATATGATGTAAATAATTACAATATGGTTCGACTTGGTATTGCAATTCATGGGTTATTTCCTGATTTGCCTGATTCTTGTCACGAAAAACCTAATTTAATACCAGCAATGAGCCTTAAAGGGAGAATAATAAATATTCATAATGCCCACAAAAATACTGGAGTTAGTTATTCGCATACTTATATTGCTGACAAAGATATTGTTATAGCCACTATTCCTGTAGGATATGCTGATGGAATTGATAGAAGACTTTCTAATAAAATTTTTGGTATTTTAAATGGAAAGAAAGTTAAACAAATTGGAAATATTACAATGGACCAGATGATGTTTGATATTACAGGTGCTGATGCTAAAGAAGGTGATATAATCACGCTTATTGGTTCAGATGGAAAAGAATATATTCATATAGATGAGTGGGCAAGTTTATTAGGAACCATAAATTATGAACTTATTTGCCGTTTAAAAGCGCGATTGTCACGTGTTTATACCCGTTAAACAATTTGTTTTTTTACCCTAGACAACGCATAAAAAATCGGTTAAAATAATAATGTGGTCTTTTTTGTGTGAGGTTGTTTTATGAGAGTTTCTGCTGTCGGTTTTCTGTTTCAGGAAAAAGTCCAAGGAAAAGGTCTTAGACATCCTGTAAATTATGTTTGTACAATACATAAGGTTGATGAAGATGGGAATATAAATCGCAATTATATATCTTCTCCTGTTATAAAAGAGAATATTACAGAAGTGGTTTCCCCTGATGTCGCAAAGTTTGATATTTTGAATTCTATTTATAAAATAGAAAAGAAAGGTTCTGGCTCTAAATTTAAGGGTGCAACAATAAAAGAAGGTATTAAAGAAACTGAAATTCATTCGATTTTTTCTGATAAGTTATTTGCTGTCCGTGTTCGTGACGAACTGGGAAAAAATCATTTCAGATTTATGGGAAAAAATAAAGTTAGAAATCTACTTGCAAAAAATCTTTATGTGAATGCTTAATTTATTCCTGAAAAAATAGCATAATATATATATGTGCTTGTTATTATTAATATTATTCCACTTAGTTTCATCAAAAGCGATGAGTATTTTTGGAATTTGTTCAAGTGTTTTACTGTTGAAGTAAACATTGCTATTAAGATTATAATGATGCATTGACCTAGTGCAAATGCGAATAAAAGTATTATAGAAAATAAAATGCTTTTTGATACGGTTGCTAGTGCCATTATTGTTACTAATAATGGTGAAGAACAAGGGCTGGCTGCTAGAGCAAATGTGCATCCAACTAGAAATGGTATAATAAACTTACTTCCATTTTTATTGCTTGGCATTTTTTTTATAATTGTCGGAAAATTTAGTTGTAGTAATCCAACAAGATTTAAACCTAGTATCAATATTATTGATGCAAATAGTAGTAATACAACTGGAGATGCAATAGATGTAAATGCACGACCAGTTAAAGCACAGATTACGCCAATAATGCTTAATACGAATGATAATCCAACAGAAAATGATATCATTTGCACTAATAATTTCTTATTTTCTACCTTTGAATATCCTCCAACATACCCAATTATTAATGGCAATATCCCAAGACTGCAAGGTGATAATGATGCGATAATTCCAGCAATAAGACTTGCAAGAATTGATAAGGGGACAAAAAATAAATTAGTTTGAGAATATTGAGTGAAACTTTGAAGGATATTATCCATTATAAATTTCCTCTAATTCTTTTCTTAACTCATCTTTTGTGATTGCGCCTTCAATTCTTTTTATTTCATTTTTTTCTTTATCAATAAAAATCATTGTTGGAACAAGAACGACAGAATGTTTTTTTATCAATAACTTTGTTTTGTTATCCTTATCGGTTGCATTGATAGTCGTAAAGTTTATCTTCCCTGTGTACTCATTTTGAATTTCTTGAATAATAGTTTTCATTTTTTGACAATCAATGCACATTGTTGAGGAAAATGTCATCATTGTTGGCAAACTATTTTCTTTTGCAATTGTAGTTAATATATTTGAATCTTTATTCATAACTGAATATATAACAATAGGTACAATTAATATTAGT